>NZ_CP082945.1:2728750-3057500 GCF_019933235.1 Streptomyces angustmyceticus
GGTCTTTAATGGTTTAGACCAGTTCCCGCAGCTTGGCCTAGACCTTTAGGGGTGTCAAGGGTGTATAAGAGTCGCTGTCAGGTCCGTTACCTGACCGACATCCGGCGAGCGGGGACCGGCGAGGCAGCGCGGGAAACCCACCCGTGCCACGATGTGAGCCGCTACGGACGGAGGAGCCGGTGACGGCAGCACCACAGGAGTCGGAGAGGCGGGTCATGGAGACGGACGGGGGCAACGGTGCCGAGCACGGCGGCGGCACGCGGACCGCGCGGGTACCCAAGTACTACCGCCTCAAGCGGCACTTGCTGGAGATCACCGAGACCCTGCCGCCCGGCACCCCGGTCCCGCCCGAGCGCACCCTCGCCGCGGAGTTCGACACCTCGCGCACGACGGTGCGTCAGGCCCTGCAGGAGCTGGTCGTCGAGGGCCGGCTGGAGCGCATCCAGGGCAAGGGCACCTTCGTCGCCAAGCCCAAGGTGTCCCAGGCTCTGCAACTGACCTCCTACACGGAGGACATGCGGGCCCAGGGCCTGGAGCCGACCTCCCAGCTGCTGGACATCGGCTATGTCACCGCCGACGACCGGCTCGCCGGCCTGCTGGACATCGCCACCGGCGGCCGGGTGCTGCGCATCGAGCGGCTGCGGCTGGCCAGCGGCGAGCCGATGGCCATCGAGACCACCCACCTGTCGGCGAAGCGCTTCCCCGCGCTCCGCCGGAACCTCGTCAAGTACACGTCCCTCTACACCGCGCTGGCCGAGGTGTACGACGTCCGGCTGGCGGAGGCCGAGGAGACCATCGAGACCTCGCTGGCCACCCCGCGCGAGGCCGGCCTGCTGGGCACGGACGTCGGCCTGCCGATGCTGATGCTCTCCCGGCACTCGCTCGACGCGCAGGGGCAGCCGGTGGAGTGGGTGCGCTCGGTCTACCGGGGCGACCGCTACAAGTTCGTCGCCCGGCTGCGCCGCCCCGCGGACTGATCCGCGGCCCGGAGCCGTCCGGGGGCCCGCACCCCCAGGGCCGCCCGGGGCCCGAGACCCGCCGCCCCGGGGCCACCCCGGGGCGCGGCGCGTCCTCTCCCCCACCCCCCACCGCCCCAAAGCGGGAGGAAAGCGGCAATTGGCCGTCTACCGGGCTGTTCCCAGGTGGATTCTCCATACCGATATGCGGACAGCTAGTGACGCGCGCCACGCCCCTGCCATAGATTCCAGCCGATTAACCACAGGAGACCGCCAGGGGACGGAGCCACGGCCATGACGCAGCCAGCCGCATCACCGGATCGCAGACAGGTGGTCACGCCCACGCGCGTGGTGGCCGGGGTCTGCCTGATCGCTCCGTTCGTCGCCATGCTCTGGGTCAGCTCGTACGCCAGGATCGAACCGAGGCTCATCGGGATCCCGTTCTTCTACTGGTACCAGATGGCGTGGGTAGTGATCTCGACGGCGCTCACCTCGCTCGCGTACAAGCTCGTCCAGCGTGAGCAGCGCGCCCGCAAGGGCGGTGCGGCCAAGTGACTGCCATCCCGACCACGACAGGCGCCTTCGAGGCGCTCGCCGCCTCCTCGACCAAGGGCATCAACGGCGTCGCCCTGGCCGTCTTCGTCTTCTTCTTCCTGGCCGTGACGGTCATGGGGTTCCTGGCCGCCCGCTGGCGCAAGGCCGAGCAGTCCGAGAACCTCGACGAATGGGGCCTGGGCGGGCGCAGCTTCGGCACCTGGATCACCTGGTTCCTGCTGGGCGGCGACCTCTACACCGCGTACACCTTCGTGGCCGTCCCGGCGGCGATCTACGCGGCGGGGGCGTCCGGCTTCTTCGCCGTGCCGTACACGATCCTGGTCTACCCGCTCATCTTCACCTTCCTCCCCCGCCTGTGGTCGGTCTCGCACAAGCACGGCTACGTCACCACCTCCGACTTCGTGCGCGGCCGCTTCGGCTCCAAGGGCCTGTCGCTGGCGGTGGCGCTCACCGGCATCCTCGCCACGATGCCGTACATCGCGCTCCAGCTGGTCGGCATCCAGGCCGTCCTGGACGTGATGGGTATCGGCGGCGGCGAGCACACCAACTGGTTCGTCAAGGATCTGCCACTGCTGATCGCGTTCGCCGTGCTGGCCGCGTACACCTACTCCTCGGGGCTGCGGGCGCCGGCGCTGATCGCGTTCGTGAAGGACGGGCTGATCTACCTCGTCATCGCCGTGGCGATCATCTACATCCCCATCAAGCTGGGCGGTTTCGGCGAGATCTTCGACTCGGCCGGCAAGGCGCTCGCCCAGCCCGGCGCGGTGCCCGGCAAACCGCGCGGCGAGCTGGTCAGCGGCCCCAACGCGCAGTGGGCGTACGCGACGTTGGCACTCGGCTCGGCGCTGGCGCTCTTCATGTACCCGCACTCGATCACCGCGACGCTGTCCTCGCGCAGCCGCAACGTGATCCGCCGCAACACCACCATCCTGCCGCTGTACTCCCTCATGCTGGGCCTGCTGGCGCTGCTCGGCTTCATGGCGGTCAAGGCCGGCACGGACATCCAGGGCAACCCGCAGCTGGCCATCCCGCAGCTCTTCGAGGACATGTTCCCGAGCTGGTTCTCCGGCGTGGCGTTCGCCGCGATCGGTATCGGCGCGCTGGTGCCCGCGGCCATCATGTCGATCGCCGCGGCCAACCTCTTCACCCGCAACGTCTACAAGGACTTCCTCAAGCAGGACGCCACGCCCGAGCAGGAGCACAAGGTCGCCAAGCTCGTCTCGCTGCTGGTGAAGGTCGGCGCGCTGGTCTTCGTCCTCACCATGGACAAGACCGTGGCGATCAACTTCCAGCTGCTGGGCGGGATCTGGATCCTGCAGACCATGCCGTCCCTGGTCGGCGGGCTGTTCACCCGCTGGTTCCACCGCTGGGCGCTGCTGACCGGATGGGCGGTCGGCATGCTCTACGGCACGCTCGCGGCCTACGGCGTCGCCAGCCCGACGCAGAAGCACTTCGGCGGCTCCAGCAAGGAGATCCCCGGCATCGGCGAAATCGGCTACATCGGCCTGACCGCCTTCGTCCTGAACGTCGTGGTCACGGTGATCCTGACCTTCGCCCTGAAGGCCGCCAAGGCCCCCGACGGCATCGACGAGACCAGCCCCGCCGACTACACCGCGGACGCCGGCGACGCGGGCGTCACCGTCGAACTGCCGCCCGCCACGGAAAAGGCACCGGCCGGGCACTGAACCGGCTGCCGACCCTTCACGGGCCGCCGCGAACCCTTCGGGGCGCGGCGGCCCGTGTCATGGTCCGGGGTTCAGCCCACCCAGTCCTTCAGCTGCTCGGTGTCCAGCGTGAGGCCCACCGGGTCCGGCAGGTGGAGCACCTTGCCGAACGGCGCGGTATGGACGGTCTCGTAGCGGCCGTCATCGGGTTCGCTGTAGAGCACCAGTTGGCAAGCCTGGCGGTCGATCAGCAGATAGAGCGGGATGCCGGTCCTCGCGTACGCCCGGGGCTTCTCCACCCGGTCACGCTGGTCGGTGTCCGAGTCGTGTGAGGTGACTTCGACGACCATGAGCACCGGGTCGGGGTCCGCCCATTCACCCTGGCCCACGAAGGCATCGCACGGCACGAGCGAGGCGTCCGGGCGAAGGCGTCCCTTCCGGTAGGTCTCCGCCTTCAGGCCCTGATTCGGATCGAGGAAAAGCTCCGGCCTGTGCTGCATGCAGATGCGGAGCAACCACTGGATGATCCGACCGTGATCCCCGTCCGGCATGGGCTTGCTCTTGACCTTCCCGTCGATGAGTTCCAACCGCGCGCCTTCCTCCAGGCGGGCGAGTATCCGGGCGGCCTCTTCGAAGTGCTCGGTCTCCATGATGTGCGGACGGTCGGCGAGCGCGGTCATGAGGCCTTCTCCTTCTTCCACGGGACGGAACAGAGAACGTGCCACCGACGATAGCCCAGGCCACTGACAGCCACCCCGTGATCACTCACGACACACTAGATATGGGGGTGCGCACGAGGGGCCACCCCCACATGTATGCTCGTCCTCGCTGTCGCCGCAGGGGAATCCGGTGGGAATCCGGAACTGTCCCGCAACGGTGAGGGAGCGCATTCGACCGGCCGGACACCGGCTTCGGCGTGCGCTCGTGTAGTCCGAGGACCTGCCGATGGTACGTCCGCACCGCCATGGGTGCGGGCGTCGATACGTCCGGGCCCCGAGGGCTGGGCCGGTGGACGCCGCGCGGTGTGCCCGCGCACCCCTGAGCGTCATGGGGTGCCGCATGCGCGCGTGCGCCCGTCGCGTCCCTCCCTCCCGGCCCCCGCCGAGTGAGGGAGAGCATCACGTGACCATCGCGCCAACGGAGCCCGCGTCGAACGCCGAGGTCGTGCCGCCCGCGGTGGCCACGCCCCCCGGTCCGGCCGACGGCGGACCGGGCGAGGACGGTCCGGGGGTCGCGCTGCTGCGCACCCTGACCGAGCTGACCGAGGACCTGACCGCGACCGACCCCGGCAAGGTGGCCGCCGCCGCCCTGCGCGGCCGGCACGCGGGCTCGGACGAGGCCGAACTGCGGTCGCTGGCCATCGACGCCGCGGCCGGTCTGATCGGTGACGAGCCGCAGTACTCCAAGCTCGCGGCGCGCCTGCTCACCCTCGCCATCGCGCAGGAGGCGGCCGGACAGGGCGCGGTCTCCTTCTCCGCCTCCGTCGCGGTCGGTCACCGCGAGGGCCTGATCGCGGACGAGACCGCGGAGTTCGTACGGGCGCACGCCGCCCGGCTGGACGCGCTGGTCGACCGGGCGCTCGCCGACGGCGCCGACGACCGTTTCGGGTACTTCGGGCTGCGGACGCTGCACTCGCGCTACCTGCTGCGCCACCCCACCACCCGTCAGGTAGTCGAGACCCCGCAGCACTTCCTGCTGCGGGTGGCCTGCGGTCTGGCGGAGGACCACAGCGAGCGCGCGCTGGACGACGTCGCCGAGCTGTACCGCCTCACCAGCTCGCTGTCGTACCTGCCCTCCTCCCCCACCCTGTTCAACTCCGGCACCCGCCACCCGCAGATGTCGTCCTGCTACCTGCTGGACTCGCCGCTGGACGAGCTGGACTCGATCTACGACCGTTACCACCAGGTCGCCCGGCTCTCGAAGCACGCGGGCGGCATCGGGCTGTCGTACTCCCGTATCCGCGCCCGCGGTTCGCTGATCCGCGGCACCAACGGGCACTCCAACGGCATCGTGCCGTTCCTGCGCACCCTGGACGCCTCGGTCGCGGCCGTGAACCAGGGCGGCCGGCGCAAGGGCGCCGCCTGTGTCTACCTGGAGACCTGGCACGCGGACATCGAGGAGTTCCTGGAGCTGCGCGACAACACCGGTGAGGAGGCCCGCCGGACGCACAACCTGAACATCGCCCACTGGATCCCGGACGAGTTCATGCGCCGGGTGGAGGCCGACGCCGACTGGTCGCTGTTCTCGCCGTCGGACGCCCCGGAGCTGGTGGACCTGTGGGGCGACGAGTTCGACGCCGCCTACCGCAGGCTGGAGGCCGAGGGCCGGGCGCTCAAGCAGATCCCCGCCCGGGTGCTGTACTCCCGGATGATGCGCACCCTGGCGCAGACCGGCAACGGCTGGATGACGTTCAAGGACGCCGCCAACCGCACCGCCAACCAGACCGCCGAGCGCGGCCAGGTCGTGCACTCCTCGAACCTGTGCACCGAGATCCTGGAGGTCACCAACGACGGGGAGACCGCGGTCTGCAACCTGGGGTCGGTCAACCTGGCCGCCCACCTCGGTGCCGACGGCGAGATGGACTGGGAGAAGCTGGACGCCACCGTCCGTACCGCCGTCACCTTCCTCGACCGCGTCGTGGACATCAACTTCTACCCGACCGAGCAGGCCGGGGCCTCCAACTCCCGCTGGCGCCCGGTCGGTCTGGGCCTGATGGGCCTGCAGGACGTCTTCTTCCGGCTGCGGCTGCCCTTCGACTCGCCCGAGGCGCGGGAGCTGTCGACCCGGATCTCCGAGCGGATCATGCTCGCCGCGTACGAGGCGTCGGCGGACCTGGCCGAGCGGCACGGCCCGCACCCGGCCTGGTCGGCGACCCGCACCGCCCGCGGGGTGCTGCACCCGGACCACTACCCGAACGCCGAGCCCCGCTGGGCCGACCGCTGGGCGGCGCTGCGCACCCGGATCGCCACCACCGGCATGCGCAACTCCCTGCTGCTGGCGATCGCGCCGACCGCGACCATCGCCTCCATCGCCGGCGTGTACGAGTGCATCGAGCCGCAGGTCTCCAACCTCTTCAAGCGCGAGACGCTCTCCGGCGAGTTCCTCCAGGTCAACGCCTATCTGATCGAGGAGCTCAAGGCGCTGGGGCTGTGGGACGCGCGGACCCGCGACGCCCTGCGCGAGGCCAACGGCTCGGTGCAGGACGCCGCGTGGATCCCCGAGGAGATCCGGGCGCTCTACCGCACGGCCTGGGAGATCCCGCAGCGCGCCCTGATCGACATGGCCGCGGCCCGTACGCCCTATCTCGACCAGAGCCAGTCGCTGAACCTCTTCATGGCGTCGCCGACCATCGGCAAGCTCAGCTCGATGTACGCCTACGCCTGGAAGCGCGGCATCAAGACGACGTACTACCTGCGGTCGCGGCCGGCGACCC
Source organism: Streptomyces angustmyceticus (assembly GCF_019933235.1). Taxonomy (NCBI): domain Bacteria; kingdom Bacillati; phylum Actinomycetota; class Actinomycetes; order Kitasatosporales; family Streptomycetaceae; genus Streptomyces; species Streptomyces angustmyceticus. The sequence continues at coordinate 2,735,359 of NZ_CP082945.1, forward strand.
GGATCGCCCAGTCGGCCCGCGGCGCCGCGGCCGCCGCCCCCGCCCCCGTCCCGCAGCAGGCCACCGACCCCGAGGCGGTCGCCTGCTCCCTGGAAAACCCCGAGTCCTGCGAGGCATGCCAGTAATGACTACCGAGAACGACACCGCGGCAGCCGCGCACACCGCCACCACCGGCGAGAAGAACCTGCTCGACCCGGGCTTCGAGCTGACGCTGCGCCCCATGCGGTACCCGGAGTTCTACGACCGCTACCGCGACGCGATCAAGAACACCTGGACCGTGGAGGAGGTCGACCTCCACTCCGACGTCGCCGACCTCGCCAAGCTCTCGCCGGGCGAGCAGCACATGATCGGCCGGCTGGTGGCGTTCTTCGCGACCGGCGACTCGATCGTCTCCAACAACCTGGTGCTGACGCTCTACAAGCACATCAACTCCCCCGAGGCGCGGCTCTACCTGAGCCGGCAGCTCTTCGAGGAGGCCGTGCACGTCCAGTTCTATCTGACGCTGCTGGACACCTACCTCCCCGACCCGGACGACCGTGCCGCGGCCTTCGCGGCCGTGGAGAACATCCCGTCCATCCGGGAGAAGGCCCAGTTCTGCTTCCGGTGGATGGACTCGGTCGAGAAGATCGACCGGCTGGAGTCCAAGGCGGACCGGCGCCGCTTCCTGCTGAACCTGATCTGCTTCGCGGCCTGCATCGAGGGGCTGTTCTTCTACGGCGCCTTCGCGTACGTGTACTGGTTCCGCTCGCGGGGCCTGCTGCACGGCCTGGCCACCGGCACCAACTGGGTGTTCCGCGACGAGTCCATGCACATGGAGTTCGCGTTCTCGGTGGTGGACACCGTCCGCGAGGAGGAGCCCGACCTCTTCGACGACAAGCTGGAGCAGCAGGTCACGGACATGCTCAAGGAGGCCGTCGAGGCGGAGCTGCAGTTCGGCCGCGACCTGTGCGGTGACGGCCTGCCGGGCATGAACACCGACTCGATGCGCGAGTACCTGCAGTGCGTCGCCGACCAGCGGCTGCAGCGGCTCGGCTTCGCGCCGGTCTACGGCTCGGAGAACCCGTTCTCCTTCATGGAGCTGCAGAACGTCCAGGAGCTGACCAACTTCTTCGAGCGCCGGGCGTCCGCCTACCAGGTCGCCGTGGAGGGTTCGGTCTCCTTCGACGACGACTTCTAGAAGACGCGCCGCGACGCCCCTTCGTCCTCGCCGCCCGCTTTTTGTGAGCGTTCTGTTACCTCGGCAACCGGAGCCGGGCCCGCCACATCTACTCGGGCATGAAGGGCACGAAGGGGCGTCGTCGGTTCATCGACTATCCGCGTCAGGGACGCAGCGGCCTGCGCCGTTGGCTGCCGTCATGGAGACAGTGGCTGAGCGCCGTCGCGCTCTGCCTGGGCGGCCTGGCGGGGCTGTTCGCCGTGGTCTACGCGAAGATCGATGTGCCGGACGAGAACGAACTGGCCGGCCAGGAGGGCACCGTCTACTACTGGGCGGACGGCAGCCAGATGGTGAGCGTGGGCGCCGTCAACCGGCAGAACGTCACCCTCGACAAGGTGCCCGACTCCGTCGAGAACTCCGTGATCGCCGCGGAGAACGCCACCTTCTACAGCGACGCCGGCGTCTCCCTCCAGGGCATCGGCCGCGCGCTGGTCAACATGGTCTCCGGCCAGGAGACCCAGGGCGGCTCCACCATCACCCAGCAGTATGTGAAGAACACCTACCTCTCGCAGGACCAGACGGTCACCCGCAAGGTGAAGGAATTCATCATCTCGCTGAAGGTGAGCAACCAGAAGTCCAAGCAGGAGATCCTGCGCGGCTACCTCAACACCAGCTGGTTCGGCCGCGGTTCCTACGGCATCCAGGCCGCCGCGCACGCCTACTACGGCATCGACGCCAAGGACCTCGACCCCAGCCAGGGCGCCCTGCTGGCCGCCCTGCTGAAGGGCTCGGAGCAGTACGACCCGGGGCTGAGCGAGGCCAATCACCGGCGGGCCGTGGCCCGGTGGAAGTGGATCCTCGACCGGCAGGTCGACACCGGGAAGATGAGCGAAAAGGAGCGGGCGAAGTACCGCACCTTCCCCGAGCCCCGGGGCCTGTCCAAGCCCACCAGCCAGGCCGGCCAGACCGGCTATCTCGTCGATGTCGCCAACAAGTTCATCAAGGCGGACACCGGCCTGACCGACAAGGACCTGGCCCGCGGCGGGTACCGCATCCACACCACCTTCGACAAGCAGCGCACCCAGCGGCTGGAGAAGGCCGTGCGGGACGTCCGCCGGGACACCCTCGACGCGAAGCGCCGCGCGGCCGACAACTATGTGGAGGTCGGCGCGGCCTCCGTGCGCCCCAAGGACGGGGCGATCGTCGCGCTCTACGGCGGCGCGGACGCCACCCGGCACTTCAGCAACAACGCGGACACCTCCGCGGTCCCGGCCGGGTCGGCCTTCAAGCCGTTCGTGCTGGCGGCCGCGCTCCAGCGCCCTGACGGCGCGACCGCGGAGCCCCCTCAGCAGGCGGCCGACGCGAAGAGCGGCGCGGACGACCTGGGCGGGGCGCTGATGAAGGCCGAGAGCCAGCCGTTCGTCCGGGCCGGTCAGCGCATCGGGCTGGAGCGCATCCGGGACCTGGCGGTGTCGGCGGGGCTGCGCAAGGAGAGCATGGCCCGCCTGGAGCAGACCTTCCCGCTGGGCACCTCGGCCCCCAGCGCGATACGGATGGCGAGCGCCTACACCACCTTCGCCAACGGCGGGCTGCACAGCGACCCGTACGCGGTGTCCGGGATGACCCACCACGGCAGCATCGTCCCCGGCTTCGACCGCCCCGAGCCCGTGCAGGTCCTCGACGCCGGGGTCGCCCAGCAGGTGTCCAGCTCCCTGGAGGTGGTCGGCTGGCGCACCCTGGGGATGCCGGGCGGCACGCCGTTCCAGCGTCCGGTCGCGGCCGGCCGCACGGAGCCGGGCGACCGGATGAAGTCCGCGTGGTTCATCGGCAGCGCGCCGGCCCCCGGACCCGACCTGGGTGCCGCGGCGGGCGCCGGGGCGGGCAGCGCGGTGCGCCCCGACCGGGTGCCCGGGGCCGCCGACGGGAACGAGCCGACCACCGCCGTGACCATGTTCCGCAACAAGCCGGGAGCGCCCGACCTGCTGCCGATGCAGGGCGTCGGCGGTTCCGGCACCGGGCTGGGGACCAGCATCCCGCCGAAGATCTGGCGGGCCTACCAGCAGGGATCGTGACGCGGGGCGCCCGGCTCCGGCCGGGCGCCCGACCGCGGCTCAGTCGTTGGCGACGACGGGGTAGCGCGGCTCCAGCTCGGCCATCTGCTTCAGGGCGTCCTTGCGGTCCCGCTTGCTGAGCCGGTCGATGTAGAGGTAGCCGTTGAGGTGGTCGGTCTCGTGCTGCAGGCAGCGCGCGAAGTAGCCGGTGCCCTCGATCGCGATCGGCTCGCCCTGGGCGTTCTGCCCGCGGACCACGGCGTAGTCGGGGCGGGCCAGCGAGGCGTAGGCGCCGGGCACGGACAGGCAGCCCTCGTTGGAGTCGTCCAGGATCCGGCGCTCGGCCGGCAGCTCGTCCAGCACCGGGTTGCAGATCGCGCCGACGTGCCGCACGCCCTGGTCGTCCGGGCAGTCGTAGACGAAGACCTTCCGGTCCACCCCGATCTGGTTCGCGGCCAGGCCCACGCCCTCGGCGGTGCGCTGGCTGGCGAACATGTCGTCGATGAGCCGGCCGAGCTCGTCGTCGAACTCCGTGACGTCCTTGCACTCCTTGTGGAGCACGGGGTTGCCGACGACCGTGATCGGCCGCGAGGTGCCGCGCTCCCGATGGGCGGTCTCCCGCTCCTCCGCGTCCGTGACGTCGTCGATGAATGCTTCGTCCACGCGCTGGTCACCGTCTTGATCAAACACAGGCTGCTGGGCCATCTCCGCCGTACGCCTTCCTGAAAACCCTGGGTAGTCGCCCTACAGCCTACGGGGGTGCGCCCCGGCGGCTCAGCAGACCTCTTCGAGATCCCGCCACTCACGGGTGTCCGGGCTGTCCGCGACCCAGCCGTCCAGCAGGCCGCGGACCAGGGCGGACGGCGCCGCGATGCCGCATTCGCGCTCCGGCACCCACAGCGAGCCCGAGCCCGCCGTGCGGTGGCCCAGCGGCCCGGGGTGGCCCGGTTCACTGTGGTCGTGCGGGTCCAGGTGCTCGCCGTCGCCCTCGTCGCTGGGCATCCGGCTCTCCGAGCAGGTACGGCACAGCAGCCGGACCGACGACGACCAGTCCTCGGCGGCGTAGCCCGCGTCGGCGGCCAGCCGCTCCAGGGCGTCCCGGTCGGCCTCGGTGGCGGCTTCCAGGAGCACCACCCATGTGGGGACCGGGGAGGGCGCCCACAGCTCGATCTCGTCGAAGACCGGATACGCCCGGGTGGTCCCGTCGGGGCCGGCCGCGATGGTCCGCTCGCCGTGCGGGACGCCGTCGTGCAGCACCACCTCGCCCCAGCGCCGCCCGGAGGACGGCAGCGGGATCGACAGCACCTCGATCCGGGCCGGGTCCAGCCGGCGGCCCCAGACCACCTCGGCCTCGCCCTCCGGGGAGAGGCGGACGGCGGCGCTGCCCAGGTTCATGCCGAGGGGTTCACCGGACGGCGAGCCGTCGCCGGGGACCTTGAGGCCGTATGCCTGCCAGGCCCGGCGGGCCAGCGGCCAGTCCTGCAGGGCGGTGGCGGCGATGCCGACGTTCCACCAGTCGGGCGCCCCGGCCTCGCGGTCCAGCAGCGCGACCGCGCGCAGCCCGGCGGCCCTGGCCTGCTCCCAGTCGTGCCGGAACTTGTGCAGCAGCGCGAGGTTGAACCAGGACTCCGACAGCCACGGCTCCATGTCCGCGGCGCGCGTCAGCAGCGCTCCCGCGTCCTCGTAACGGCCGTCGCCGATCAGCGTGAAAGCGCGGTCGGTCGCCTGACGCCACGAGGCGGAGGGCCGATGCCGTACCTTGCCGAAGATCCTCACGATTCCCGCCTGCTGGTTGCTCTTGATGCCGCTGAGGTGGGGTCCCGAGCGGCGTCCGGGGCCTTGGGGGCCCACTCGACAACCTGCCACAGATTGCCGCCGGGCTCAGCCCGGTTTGCCGGTCCCCCTGCGGCTCCTTGCCCTTCGCCGACCCCCTGAACCCCCTGAAAGGGGCTTCCTTCGCATCCAACCATGCCCATCTCGAAGGGCGCTCATTACCCATGGGTTCCATGACATCGGACGCCCGGCGCGGGCCCAACGGCCGCGATACGGGGGCGTGAGCGGGGCGTACGGCGCCGCGGGGCGGGCGGTGACCGGCCCCGGCCCGCTTCCCGCCCTACCGGGGCCTCCGGTGCGGGGCGGCGTACGCCGGAAGGCCGGGCACCGCCCGGCCCCCGTCACCGCGGCAGTCGCGCATCTCACACCGCCCGGCCGCCGCACGCCAGGACCCGGGCCAGCGCCTCGACGACCCGGGGCTCGTGGTCGCGCGCGGTGGCCAGCCGCAGCCGCTCCAGGGCGCGCAGCGAACCGCCGGGCCCCGCCGACTCCCCCGCCAGATCGTCGTAGGCGTTGACCGTGCGCACGATGCGCGCCGTGACCGGCTGGTCCCGGTACGGGTCGGCCTGCCGCTCGACGATCACCGCGACCTCGGCGGGGACCCCGGTCTGCCGGACCACCGCGCCGCCCAGCAGCGCGATCCGGCGCTGCCGGTCGGGCGGCAGCGGCGCGGTGGCGCCGGCCGGTACCGGGTCCAGCAGCGAGAGCTGGCCGATGTCGTGCATCAGCGCGGCGTATTCGAGCACGTCCAGGTCCGGTTCGTTCAGCCCGAGTTCGCGGCCCACGGCGCGGCTGAGCGCGGCCACCCGGCGGGCGTGGCCGTGCGGGGTGTAGCCGGCGATCTCGGTGGAGCGGGCCAGCGAGGCGATGGTCTGGCGGTAGGTGGTGCGCACGGCGGCGAACCGGCGGAAGGCGAACTGGGTCAGCAGCAGCGGCAGGCAGCAGACCGGCAGCGCCCACAGCCCGGCGACCGCGGTGGCCAGCGAGATCACCACTCCGGTGGCACAGATCGCCGAGCCGATGCCGGGCAGCGCCCGCAACTCGTCGCGCAGCAGCGGCCCGTACGGCCAGCCGGTGCGGGCGCGGGCGAGCGCGGCCGCCAGCACCGCGTCGCACAGCGCGGTCAGCGCCATCAGGCCGGTCAGGAACAGCGGGTGGAGCGGGCCCGCTGCCGTCCAGCCGCCCGGGGTCCCGGTGTGGTGGAGGGGCTGGAAGCAGGTGGCGGCGAAGCCGGTGGTCAGCATCCGGCGGGCGAGGTGGTCGAGGGCCGGTCCCCGGCCGCGGGCGACCTGCGGGACCAGCCCGACCAGCCCCGCCGCCAGGGCCACGGCCACGGTCTGCGCGACGCCATGGGTCGTCGGCAGCCCGCCGACCGCGCCGAGCAGGGCGTACGCGAGGGCGCCGGCCGCGCCGAGCGGGGCGCCCTCGCGCTCCCCCCGCGTCCGCCCGCCGGCCGCCGGCGCGGGCCCCCGGCCCGCCAGCTCGCCCACGGCGATCAGGAGCCCGAAGGCCAGCGCGACCCCGGGCTCGGCCAGGCCCTCCCAGAGCGTGTGGCCGAGCGAGAAGCACGCCAGCGCGGCCGCCGGGGCGTAGACCGCGGCGATCACGGCGCCGCCCCGTGCGGCGGGCGGCCCGGCGCCGGCGGGTGCCGCCCGCCTCCCCGGCCGCGGGCCCGGCCGGGGCCGCTCGGGGGCGCCGCTCATCGCGCGCCGTCCCGCGCGGCGGCCTCACGGTGCCGCGCGGGCCCCCGGTCCGGCGTCCGCCCGCCGGCCGGCTGCCCGGTCTCCGGCGTCGCGTCCGCGCCCGGTGCGGCGCCGTCCCCCGGCTCTTCCCCGGCCGTCCCGGGCTCCGGGTCCGCCGCCGTGACCAGGTCCGGCTGCCAGCCGTACCGGTCGAGCGACGCCGCCAGCGCCCGGACCATCCGCGGGTCGAACTGCGCCCCGGCGCACCGGCGCAGCTCCTCCAGGGCCACCGGGACCGGCCGGGCCCGGCGGTAGGAGCGGGTCGAGGTCATCGCGTCGAAGGCGTCCGCGACCGCCACCAGCCGTGCGCACTCCGGAATGTGATGACCCATCAGGCCGTAGGGGTAGCCGCGCCCGTCCAGCCGCTCGTGGTGGTGCAGGATCGCCGCCCGCGCCTCCCCCAGGAAGCCGATGCCGCGCACGATCTCGTGGCCGTACTCGGGGTGCAGCTCGATGACCCGGCGCTCCTGCGGCGTCAGCGGCCCGTCCTTGCGCAACAGCCGGGTGGGGACGCCGAGTTTGCCGACGTCGTGCAGGATGCCGGCGAACCGCAGCACCTCCACCCGGTCCTCGGTCATGCCCAGCTCCCGGGCGATCATCACCGAGGCCCGCCCGACCCGCTCGCTGTGCCCGCGGGTGTAGCGGTCCTTGATGTCGACGGCCTGCACGAGGGCGCGGATGGTGGCCTGGTGGGCGGTGCGTTCGCGGTGGTACTGCGCGAACACCCAGCAGGACAGGCACATCGGCAGCAGCACCAGCAGGGCGGCGGTCGGCCCGTACGCGCTGCGCCACAGCACCGCCATCATCAGCCCGGCCAGGCCGTGCACCAGCTGCGGAGCCAGCGAACGGGGCAGCGCGCCGCGCCAGGCGGTGCGCGGCGGGTGCCGTTCGGCGGCGGCCAGCACCCCGCCCTCCAGTGCCACGAGCACCGCGCCGAAGGTGAGGGCGGCGGCCGCGGCCGGCAGCAGCAGGTCGGGGAACTGCGGTGCGGACAGCGGGTGGTGGCCGAGGACGCGGAAGACCTCGGCGGCCGCGCAGCAGGCCAGTGCCGGCTCGACGGCGTGCCAGAGCCTGCGGGCGCCGGCCGAGGGCGCCTTCGCCGCTCCCGTCAGCGCCCCGGGGACGGCGATCAGCGCGGCCAGCGGCGGCGGCAGCAGGAAGACCCCGGCGAGCAGGACGGGGCTGGCCCAGCCGGTGAGCGAGCCCCCGGACGTGCCGGCGGCACCCGCGCCGTACGGTATGCGGCCGCCCACCAGCGGGCAGCGGTGCAGGTGTTCGCACAGCGCGTACAGGGCGGCCAGGGCCAGCAGGCTGCTCCAGGGGGCGGCGGCGCCGAGGCGGAACGCCGGGGCGGCGCACAGCGCCGCGCCAAGGGCGGTGCCGCCGATATACCACCGCGCGGCCACCGGAAGTTCCCGCATCGCGCCCTCCTCAGCATGCCCACCGCTCTCCGCCCGCTCTTGCGGAGCGGAAGGGCCCGCGCACTGCCTGCGCAGAGCGCCGGGGTCCGGTGAGAATAGAGGCGCCGGGGCGCCGGGGAAGGTGCATCAGCGGATCGGGCGGGACGAATCGCCCCGCCCCTCACCCCTTAGGGTGATGTGCCGCCTTATTCGGCGCGGGCGGTCTCGTTCCGTGCCTCGGGGGATCCGGTCGCCTCGGGCGTACCGGTCCCCTCCTCGGCTGCCGCCTGTTCGCGCTGGGCCTGTTCCTTCTTGGCCTGTTCGAGCACGCTCACCTCGGGCACGGTCTCGCCGGCCCGGATGAGGTCGATCCGGCCCAGGACCTTGGAGCGCAGGTCACTGGGGACGTCGTCATGGCCGCAGCAGCGCTTGACGAGCTTCTTGACCGCCTGCTCCAGGCCGTACTTCTCCAGGCACGGCGAGCACTCGTCGAGATGCACCTGGAAGTCTGCGCACTCACCCTCGGGCATCTCGCGGTCGAGATACTCGTAGAGGTGGTCGAGGACCTCTGAGCAGTCCTTCTCGTGCGGGTCTCCGCAGCTCATGATCCTGAGCCTTTCCGGTCGTGCGACTCCGTCGTGCGCGCGGACTGCGGGTCCGCCGTCGCCGCCCCCGCCGGGACCAGCCCGCGCTCACGGGCGTAGTCCTCGAGCATGCCGCGCAGTTGGCGCCGGCCGCGGTGCAGACGGGACATCACCGTGCCGATGGGTGTCCCCATGATGTCCGCGATCTCCTTGTAGGCAAACCCCTCGACATCCGCGAGGTAGACCGCGATGCGGAATTCCTCGGGAATCTCCTGGAGCGCGGCCTTCACGTCGGAGTCGGGGAGGTGGTCGAGCGCCTGCGACTCGGCGGAGCGCAGACCGGTCGACATGTGCGACTCGGCGCGCGCCAGCTGCCAGTCCTCGATCTCCTCGGCGGCACTGCGCTGCGGCTCCCGCTGCTTCTTGCGGTAGGAGTTGATGAAGGTGTTGGTGAGGATGCGGTAGAGCCACGCCTTGAGGTTGGTGCCCTCCCGGAACTGGTGGAAGGACGCGTACGCCTTGGCATAGGTCTCCTGCACCAGGTCCTCCGCGTCGGCCGGGTTGCGCGTCATGCGCAGCGCGGCGGAGTACATCTGGTCCAGGAAGGTCAGCGCGTCCCGTTCGAAGCGCGCGTTGCGCTCGGCCGCGCTCTCCGGGGCCTTCTCCTCGGCCGTGCCGTCGGTCCCTGCGTCGGTACCGGTGACCGGACCCACCTCCTCCAACACCGTCCTGGATCCGGATGCGGACCCACCCGATTCGGAGAATAGACGACGATCCGGTGCCGCCGCCGCTCCAGCCAGGGCGGGCTGCGTCACCTGCATCTGCGACCACGGCAGGTCGGCGGCCGGGCGGGCCGGGCAAGCGATTCCCATGCGGCGGACTCCCATTCCTCGTGCTTCACCGGACGTACTCGAGTACTACGCATGGCACAACAGCCGCACCCGGCGCGGCATTCCCGGCGCCCGCGGACGAGGACGGGCCGCGGGGAGCGCCGGGCCGCGCACCTCTTCGCCACGGCCGTCCCGCGCCCCTCCTCCGGTACGGCGGGCAGCAGGCAGGAAAGGGCCATTGCAGCGGCAAACCCACTTGCCACTCCGGCAATCTCCGCCCCGGGCCGCCATCCGTCAGCCGAACATCCCGTCCAGCCAGACGGCCACCGCGTCCGTGAGCCCGGCCATCGACTCCGCCTCGCCGACGCCCGCCTTCTTGGGCACCGCGAAGCCGTGGTCGCCGTGCGCCACCTCGGCGATCTCCGTGCCCGGCGGGAACTCCTCGGGCCGTCCGAACGGATCCCGGCCGCCCTGGACGACCAGCGTCGGCACCCCGGCGCCGGTCAGCTCGTCCGCCCGGGACTTCTCCGGCCGGCCCGGCGGGTGCAGCGGGAAGCTGAGCGCCAGTACGGCCCGCGCCCCCAGGTCGCGCGCCGTACGGCAGGCCACCCGGGCGCCGGCGCTGCGGCCGCCGGCGACCACCGGCAGCCCCGGCTTCTCCAGCGCGGGCCACAGCGCGGTCCAGCCGGCGTCCAGGGTCTTCGGCGCGGGCGCCAGCTTCTTGCCCGCCACCCGCCACGGCTGCTCGACCAGCGCCACGGTGTACCCGCGGGCGGGCAGCGCGGCCGCCAGGGCCCTCAGGTCGCGTGCCTCGATGCCGCCGCCGGCGCCGTGGCTCACGGCCACCACGGCCCGCGCCGGTGTGGCGTGGCGGTGCCAGGTGATCCGGGCGTCGCCCGCGGGTGTCCCGACCGTCTCGGTCTCCATCGCCCCAGTGCTCATACGCCCATCCTGCCCCGTGCCGCGTCCTGCGGGTCACCGCGGCCCGGCGGCCCGGCGGCCCGGGGCCGGGCGCCCGCGCCGGGTCAGAACAGCGTGCCCAGCTCGGGGCCGTCGAGCTCGGCGACCAGCTCGGGTCCGTTGTTGCGGACGTTGCTGACGCCGGTGGGGACGGGGTGGGCGCGCAGCAGTCCGGCCGGCGGCGGCGTCAGCAGGCCGCGCACCTCGTCGGGGTCGGTGCGCGACGGGTCGAGCCAGGCGTCCCAGCGGTCCGGGGTCAGCACCAGCGGCATCCGGGGGTGGATGTCGGCCAGCGACTGCGGCCCGTCGCCGCCGTCGGCCCCGGCCAGCGGGGTGGTCTCGGCCTCCGTCGTGACGACCGTGCACGTCACCCACCAGGCCCCGGGATGGTCCCCGGGCAGCGTCCGGTCGCGCCAGAACTCGTACAGCCCGGCCATCGCCATCACCGAGCCGTCCGCGGGCGTGACGAAGTACGGCTGCTTGCGGGGCCGCTTCTTCCTGCCCTGCTCCTCCAGCTGCCGCTCGGCGGCGTCGGTGACCCACTCGAAGTACCCGTCGCCGGGCAGCAGGCAGCGGCGGGTGGCGAAGGCCTGCCGGTAGGACGGCTTCTCGTGCACCGTCTCGGCCCGCGCATTGATCATCTTCGCGGCGGCCTCGGGTGACTTCGACCACGACGGGACCAGGCCCCACTTCAGCGGCCGCAGCTGGCGCACCGGGCCGCCGGCCGGGTGGGCGCCGGCCGCCGCGCCCTTGAGAGGGCGTTCGAGCACCGCGTGCACCCGGTCCGTCGGCGCCACGTTCCAGCTGGGCGCCAGGGTCTCCGCCGGCTCCCACTGCCGCACGCCGAAGGTCCCCACCAGTTCCTCGGGCCGACGGCTCGCTGCATACCTACCGCACATGCATGCCACACTGCCATGCCACACGAAGGGGAGACATGGACACCGACCACCTCACGGACATATGGAGCCGCGTCTTCGGGACCCAGCCCGCCCCGTCGCTCTGGCTGGTGATCATCACGGCGGTGCTCGCGCTGGGCGCCGTCGTCCCGCACACCGCCTGGCGGCTGTCGCGGAACGCCGTCACCATCGCCCACGAGGGCGGGCACGGCCTGATCGCCCTGCTCACCGGCCGCCGCCTGGACGGGATCCGGCTGCACTCGGACACCTCGGGCCTGACCGTCTCGCGCGGCAAGCCGACCGGCCTCGGCATGATCCTGACCGCGGCGGCGGGCTACACCGCGCCGTCCCTGCTGGGCCTCGCGGGCGCCGCGCTGCTCGCCGCGGGGCACATCACGGCGCTGCTGTGGGGCGCGACCGTCCTGCTGCTGGCGATGCTGGTCATGATCCGCAACGCCTACGGCGTGCTCACGGTGGTGCTGACCGGCGCCGCCTTCGTGCTGGTGTCCTGGCTGACGACGGCCCAGGTGCAGGCGGCGTTCGCCTATGTCGTGGTGTGGTTCCTGCTGCTGGGCGGGGTGCGGCCGCCGTTCGAGCTGATGGGCAAGCGGCGCCGCGGCGGGGCCGTGGACTCCGACCCGGACCAGCTGGCGCGCCTGACCCATGTCCCCGCGGCCCTCTGGCTCGGCCTCTTCCATGTGGTGACGCTGTGCTCGCTGATCGGCGGCGGACGCTGGCTGCTCGGCCTGTGACGCCCGCGGCCCCGGGCCGCGGCCGGTTCGCCCACCGCCACGCCCGGGGTGCGCGCCGTCGGCCCGCTCCCGGCGGCCGGGCGCACCGGCACCGCCACGTTCCGGCACCGTCGCGCCACTTTTGATCAAGATCGGCACCCCTGCCCAGCCATTAAAGTAAGGGGCATGACCGAGAGCCCCGCACATCCCGCCCTCTGGCCCGCCCCCCTCGCCGCCGGGGCCGTCGATGCCACCGTCACCGTGCCCGGCTCCAAATCGGTCACCAACCGCGGCCTGGTCCTGGCCGCCCTCTCCTCCGAACCGGGCTGGCTGCGCCGCCCGCTGCGCTCCCGGGACACGCTCCTGATGGCCGAGGCGCTGCGCACCCTGGGCGTCGGCATCGAGGAGACCGCGTCCTCCAGCTCCGCCGGCGCCGCCGCGGGGACCGGCGGCGGCGAGGCCTGGCGGATCATCCCGTCGGGTCTGCACGGCCCGGCCACCATCGACGTCGGCAACGCCGGCACGGTCATGCGCTTCCTCCCCCCGGTCGCCGCGCTCGCCGACGGCCCGATCCGCTTCGACGGCGACCCCCGCTCCTACGAGCGCCCGCTCGGCGGCGTGATCGACGCGCTGCGCGCCCTGGGCGCCCGGATCGACGACGACAACCGCGGCGCGCTGCCCATGACGGTCCTCGGCAGCGGCGGCCTGGACGGCGGCCCGGTCGAGATCGACGCCTCCTCGTCCTCGCAGTTCGTCAGCGCCCTGCTGCTGTCCGCGCCGCGCTTCAACCAGGGCGTCGAGGTCCGGCACGTGGGCGCGGCGCTGCCCTCCATGCCGCACATCCGGATGACGGTCGACATGCTGCGCAGCGTCGGCGCGCAGGTGGACACCCCCGAGGCGGGCGGCGAGCCGAACGTCTGGCGGGTCACCCCCGGCGCCCTGCTCGGCCGCGATCTGGTCGTCGAGCCGGATCTGTCCAACGCCCAGCCGTTCCTGGCCGCGGCGCTGATCACCGGCGGCCGGGTCACCATCCCCGACTGGCCCGAGCACACCACCCAGCCCGGTGACGCGCTGCGCGAGATCTTCACGGCCATGGGCGGTTCCTGCGAGCTGACCGACCGCGGCCTGACCTTCACCGGCAGCGGCCGGATCCACGGCATCGACGTGGACCTGAGCGAGGTCGGCGAGCTGACCCCGGGCATCGCCGCGGTCGCCGCCCTGGCCGACTCGCCCTCCACCCTGCGCGGGGTGGCGCACCTGCGGCTGCACGAGACCGACCGGCTGGCCGCGCTCACCAAGGAACTCAACGAACTCGGCGGCGATGTGACCGAGACCGCGGACGGACTGCACATCCGCCCGCGCCCCCTGCACGGCGGGATCTTCCACACCTACGAGGACCACCGGCTGGCCACCGCCGCGGCGGTCATCGGCCTGGCGGTCGACGGAGTGGAGGTGGAGAACGTCGCCACCACCGCCAAGACCCTGCCCGACTTCCCCGCGATGTGGACGGACATGCTCGACCCGGCGTCCGTCGCCTCCCGGAGAGTCTGAGGGGGGTCCGCCATGCGCCGCTACGGAAAGAACCCCGACGAGGACGACATCCGCGTCCGCCCCAACCCCAAGGGCAACCGGCCCCGCACCAACATCCGCCCCAAGCACGAGGACGCCGGCGAGGGCCTGGTCCTGACCGTCGACCGCGGCCGTCTGACCTGCCTCATCGACGGCCGCACGGTCACCGCCATGAAGGCCCGCGAACTGGGCCGCAAGAGCGCGGTGGTCGGTGACCGGGTCGCCGTCGTCGGCGACCTGACCGGCACCAAGGACACCCTCGCCCGGATCGTCCGGGTCGAGCCGCGGACCTCGACACTGCGCCGTACGGCCGACGACGACGACCCGTTCGAGCGGGTCGTCGTCGCCAACGCCGACCAGCTCGCGATCGTCACCGCGCTCGCCGACCCCGAGCCCCGCCCCCGGCTCATCGACCGCTGCCTGGTCGCCGCCTACGACGCGGGCCTCGACCCGCTGCTGGTGCTGACGAAGTCGGATCTGGCGTCCGCGGACACCCTGTTGGAGTCCTACGGCGCGCTCGGCGTCCCCTACCTCGTCACCAACCGCGACGAACTCGCCGACGGCAGCGCCGCCGAGCGGGTGCGGGCCGCGCTGACGGGCCGTATGACGGCCTTCGTCGGGCACTCCGGGGTGGGCAAGACCACCCTGGTCAACTCGCTGGTCCCGGAGCGCCGCCGGGCCATCGGCCATGTCAACGCCGTCACCGGCCGCGGTCGGCACACCACCACCTCCGCGCTGGCGCTCCCGCTGCCGGACGACTCGGGCTGGGTCATCGACACCCCGGGAGTACGGTCCTTCGGGCTGCACCACGTCGACCCCTCGCGGGTCATCCACGCCTTCCCGGACCTGGAGCCCGGCACCGCGGGCTGCCCGCGTGCCTGCAGCCACGACGAACCGGACTGCGCGCTGGACGCATGGGTCACCGACGGCCACGCCGATCCGGCCCGTCTCTACTCCCTGCGCCGCCTGCTGGCCACCCGCGAACGGCGCGAGGGCGACTGACCGACGACGTTTGCTGCCGCCGTCCGGGGTAAATGCATCTTCGCACCGAGCCCGGCGACGTGATCCACCAGGAACCGGTCGCCCGGACGGGGCCCGGACGAGTCGTGGTGATGTCCCGTCGGGGCCCACGGAGGACAGGCCCAGCTGACGGAGGCAATGGGATGGCGTGGCTGCTGGTGGTGGTGGCGGGGATCCTGGAGACCGGCTTCGCGGTCTGCCTCAAGCTCTCGCACGGCTTCACCCGCCTCTTCCCCACCATCGCCTTCGCGGCCTTCGCCCTCGGCAGCTTCGGCCTGCTGACGCTGGCGCTGCGCAAGCTCGACGTCGGCCCGGCGTACGCGGTGTGGACCGGCATCGGCGCGGCCGGTACGGCCATCTACGGCATGGTCTTCCTCGGCGACCTGGTCTCCACCCTCAAGATCGTCTCCATCACCCTGGTCATCGTCGGCGTGGTCGGACTGCAGCTGTCGGGCTCGGCACACTGACCCGCGGCGCCGCCCGGCACCCGGCCGTGCGGGCCGGGCGGACGGGGCGGACGAGGGACGGGGCGGCGGGTGCGGGCCGGGGCGCCCGTGCGGACGGGCGGCCGTCAACTCGTGCGCCGGAAAAGCCCGTCCACCGCACCCCGTCACGCCCCGTCACCCCCGCTCGCCCGGCGGCGCACCGGCCGGGACCCGGGCGAAGGCGCCCCGTACGAGCCGGGCCACCGCCTCCGTCTCCAGCTCCCCGCGCGTGCGCTGCGCCGGCAGGCGTCCGGGGGCCTGGGCCGCGGCGGGGGCCGGCGGGGCGACGACACAGGCCAGGGTCAGCCGGGCCGCGGTCTCGCAAACGGCGCCCAGGGCGGGCAGCTCCTCCGCGGGCCAGTCGGGCTCCAGCGCCGCGACCGCCTGGTCGCAGAAGCGGCCGACGAGCTCCGCGGGGCCCGGCAGCGGCGCCTCGGCCCGCGCCGCGGCTCGCCGGTCGGGGAGGCCGGGCCGGGCAACAGCGGTTCCGGCCGGGACGGCCCCGGACGTGACGGCGGGCGAGGGTGCCGGGGGCGGCAGCCGGTCGCCCCAGCAGCCGGTCAGCGCCGCCCTGACCAGGGGGTTGGCGCGGGCGGTGCGCAGGGTCCAGGCGGCCGCGGCCACCATCCGGCCCGCCGCGTCGCCCCGCGTCCCGGCGGCAGCCGCGCCCCGGGACAGCGCCCGGGCCACGCCGGCGAGGTAGCTCTCGGTCTCCCGGCGGACCAGGGCGCGGGCCAGCCCCTCCTTGCTGCCGAACTCGTTGTAGAGCGTCTGCCGGGAGACCCCGGCGGCGGCCGCGACATCGACCATCCGTACGGCCGCCCAGGCGCGCCGCGTCAGCGCCGTATAGGCGGCATCGAGCAGGGACTCACGCGCTGCGGGCATCCGTTGCCTCCCCGGACCCGGCCCAGGCGGCCGGTGTGCGCACAGAATTGACGCGGCACCAGATGCTGTCAAGGGCCGTCACGCACCCGCCCGCCGCGGGCCCCGGGCTGTCACACGCCCGGCGGCGCATGGCCGTGTGGCTCCGGCGTATACCAGTCGATACTGTTCGCACATGCCCGACTATCACGATGATCTTCGCCTCGGCCATGTCCTCGCGGACGCCGCGGACGCCGCCACCATGGAGCGCTTCAAGGCACTCGACCTCAAGGTCGAGACCAAACCGGACATGACGCCGGTGAGCGAGGCGGACAAGGCCGCCGAGGAGCTCATCCGGGGCCAGCTCCAGCGGGCCCGGCCCCGGGACGCGGTGCTCGGCGAGGAGTTCGGCAGCGAGGGCACGGGGCCGCGGCGCTGGATCATCGACCCGATCGACGGCACGAAGAACTACGTCCGCGGGGTGCCGGTCTGGGCGACGCTGATCGCGCTGATGGAGCGCGGCGAGGGCGGTGACCGCCCGGTGGTCGGCATCGTCTCCGCACCGGCGCTCAACCGCCGCTGGTGGGCCGCCGACGGCCTGGGGGCCTTCACGGGCCGCAGCCTGACCTCCGCGACCCGGCTGCGGGTCTCGCAGGTCGGCCGCATCCAGGACGCCTCCTTCGCCTACTCCTCGCTGACCGGCTGGGAGGAGCGCGACAAGCTGCCCGGCTTCCTCGACCTGAGCCGGGACTGCTGGCGCACCCGCGGCTACGGGGACTTCTGGCCGTACATGATGATCGCCGAGGGCTCGGTGGACATCTGCGCGGAGCCGGAGCTCTCGCTGTGGGACATGGCGGCGTGCGCGGTGGTCGTCAAGGAGGCCGGCGGACAGTTCACCGGCCTCGACGGCAAGCCGGGCCCGCACAGCGGCAACGCGGCGGCCTCCAACGGCCTGCTGCACGAGGATCTGCTCGGATATCTGGGCGACTCCCCCCGCTGACCTGCGACGGGGCGGGTATTCGGACACCCGTCCCGCAGTTGCCCCTTGTTGCATCGGCACAGGCATGTGAACATGAGAATCCCCCACTTTGTGAACTTGTGAATCCTTTCGCAAGGCACATTCACCAAGGAGGTGGCTCCACTCCATGCCCATGCACGTCAAAGACGCCATGAGCACGGTGGTCCTCACCATCGGGCCCGCCCACACGCTCCGTCAGGCGGCGCAGCTGATGGCGGCCCGCCGTATCGGCGCGGCCGTGGTCCTCGACAACGACAACAGCGGCATCGGCATCCTCACCGAGCGCGACATCCTCAACTCCCTCGGCGCGGGCGAGAACCCCGACCGGGAGACCGCCCAGACCCACACCACCTCGGACGTGGTCTTCGCCGCTCCGGACTGGACCCTCGACGATGCCGCGGACGCCATGGTGCGCGGCGGCTTCCGCCATCTGATCGTGCTCAACGACCATGAACCGGTCGGCGTGGTGTCCGTACGCGACATCATCCGCTGCTGGTCGACCACCACGGAACGGACCGCCACCGAGCGGGCCGACGCCGTACCGGCCTGACGCACCCCGGCTCCGCCCCCCAACACCCCGGAGCCACACACACGAAGAGGCCGGAGCCCCATGGCATCCGGCCTCTTCGCTTTTATACGGCAGCGACGATTGCGCAACCCCCACGGCGCTCCACCACCTCCGCGAGAGCGGCGGCGGTTTAGCCGCAAAGGGGTGCCACTCAGCCGCGCAGGGCCTGGACCGCGGCCTCCAGTCGCTTGCCGTAGTCCGCGTCCGCCTTGCGGAAGTTCTCTATCGCGCGCTGGGCGATGTCGTCGCGGGAGACCTGGGCGATGAAGCCCGCCAGGTTGCCGATCAGGCGCTCCTTCTCGTCCTCCGCCATCAGGCGGTAGAGGGTGCCGGCCTGGCCGAAGTCGTCGTCCTCGGCGTGCGAGGGCGCGGCCTGCTCGCCGGTGGCGCCGGTCACGGCGGCGGGCTGCCACAGCGGGCGGCCGGTCTCACTGGGACCGCCGAAGCTGTTGGGCTCGTAGTTCTTCTGACCGGCGTGCCGGCCGTCGTACATCACGCCGTCCCGGCCGTGGGTGCGCGCCTCGGTGGCGTGCGGGCGGTTCACCGGGAGGTGGTCGGCGTTGATGCCGACGCGGTAGCGGTGCGCGTCGCCGTACGCGAAGAGGCGGCCCTGGAGCATCTTGTCGGGGGACGGCCCGATGCCCGGCACGAAGTGGTGCGGGGAGAAGACCGACTGCTCGACCTCGGCGAAGATGTTCTGCGGGTTGCGGTTGAGCTCCAGCTTGCCGATCTCGATCGGCGGGTAGTCCTCGTGCGGCCAGACCTTGGTCAGGTCGAACGGGTTGAAGCGGTATGCGGCCGCCTCGGCCGCGGGCATGATCTGCACCTGCACGGTCCAGCTCGGGAACTCGCCGCGCTCGATGGACTCCCGCAGGTCGCGCTGGTGGCTGTCGGCGTCCTCGCCGGCGAGCTTGTCGGCCTCGGACTGGGTGAGGTTCTTGATGCCCTGGTCGGTCTTGAAGTGGTACTTGACCCAGAAGACCTCGCCGGCCTCGTTGTTCCACTGGAAGGTGTGCGAGCCGTAGCCGTTCATGTGGCGGTAGGACGCCGGGATGCCGCGGTCGCCGAACAGCCAGGTGACCTGGTGGGTGGACTCGGGCGACAGGCCCCAGAAGTCCCAGACGTTGTCCGCCTCCTGCGAGCCGGTGTACGGGTCGCGCTTCTGGGTGTGGATGAAGTCGGGGAACTTGAGGGCGTCCTTGATGAAGAACACCGGGGTGTTGTTGCCGACGAGGTCGTAATTGCCCTCCTCGGTGTAGAACTTCAGCGCGAAGCCGCGCGGGTCGCGCACCGCGTCGGCGGACCCGAGGTTGCCCGCGACGGTCGAGAACCGCAGGAAGGTCTCGGTCTGCTTGCCGACCTCGGAGAGGAACGCGGCGCGGGTGTAGCGGCTCACGTCGGCGGTCACCGTGAAGGTGCCGTACGCACCGGCGCCACGGGCGTGCACGATGCGCTCCGGGATGCGCTCGCGGTTGAAGTGCGCGAGCTTCTCGATCAGGAGCTGGTCCTGGATGAGGCCGGGACCGCCGATGCCGGCCGTCTCGCTGTTCTGGTTGTCTCCGACCGGTGCGCCGGACTCCGTGGTCAGCGGTCCGGTGGTGCTCTCTACCGACACGTGCGCCTCCTGAAAGATTTTCTCCACCTGCCCTGGGCTTGCGCCGGTCCCGATCCTACATTGGACAATGTCTAAGTCAAGAAGGACCCGAACTTCGTACGCGATCCGGTGATGGACGGCCCACTGCTACGCTGGGTCTATCTGACTGATAGGTGATTGGCATGAGTGACCTGCTGCAACGGCTCCGAGGGCGCGGCTGGCGGCTGACCGCGCAGCGACGCGTGGTCGCCGAGGTCCTCGACGGGGACCACGTCCACTACACCGCCGACGAGGTGCACGCGCGGGCATCCGAGCGGCTCCCGGAGATCTCGCGCGCCACGGTCTACAACACCCTCGGCGAGCTGGTCTCGCTCGGCGAGGTGCTCGAGGTGAGCACGGACGGCCGGGCCAAGCGGTACGACCCCAACGCCCACCACGACCACCAGCACCTGGTCTGCTCGCGGTGCGGCACGATCCGCGACGTCCACGTCCAGGGCGACCCGCTCTCCGCGCTGCCCGAGCCGGAGCGCTACGGCTTCCAGGTCTCCGAGGTCACCGTGACCTACCGGGGCATCTGCCCCGCCTGCAGCGTCCCGTCCTGACGGCGGAGTGGGCCGACCCGCCTCCGGGCCGCTCCCGCACCGCGTCACGCCGTACACCTCCCCCAGCCCGCGCCCGTCCGGCCGCGGGCTCCTTCGCGTGCCCTGCCCGCTCACCGGCCACCCCCTTCGTCGCGCCGCCGGACCTCCCCGCCGCACGCGTACCCGCACGCCCCTTGCCCAAATCTGACAACCCGTCATATCGTCGGCGCGCCGCGTCTTCCGGCCACCGGCCCCGACCGGTCCCGGAACCCGCACCACGGCGGCACCCTGTCCGCACTCCGCAAGGAGCACCCCGTGGGAGAGCCGCACCCGCCGCCCGCAGCGCACCGCCCGCCCGACCGGCCGCCGGCCCTGCGCGCCCGCGCCCTGGCCCGTTCGTTCGGCCGCGGCAGCGCGGCGCTGGCCGCCCTCGGCCCCCTGGACCTCGACCTCGCACCGGGCGAGTTCGTCTGTCTCGTCGGCCCCTCCGGCTGCGGGAAGTCGACCCTGCTGCGGATCGCCGCCGGCCTGCTGCGGCCCGGCGAGGGCGAGCTGGAGATCCGGACGCACGCCGGCCGGCCGACCTCGATGATCTTCCAGGACTACGGCATCTACGACTGGAAGACGGTGCTGGCCAACGTCCGCTTCGGCCTGGACATCCAGCGCGTGCCCCGTAAGGAGGCCGACGAACGGGCCCGCACCTGGCTCGCCCGGATGGGACTGGCCGACTTCGCCGGCGCCTACCCGGCCACGCTCTCCGGCGGCATGCGCCAGCGCGTCGCCCTCGCCCGCGCGCTCGCCGTGGAGCCCGGTCTGCTGCTGATGGACGAGCCCTTCGCGGCCCTCGACGCCCAGCTGCGCACCCTCCTCCAGGACGAGCTGCTCGGCCTCACCCAGACCACCCGCACCACCACTCTCTTCGTCACCCACAGCCTCGAAGAGGCCCTGGTGCTCGGCGACCGGGTCCTGGTGATGTCCGCCCGGCCCGGCCGGATCATCGCCGAACGCCGCCCGCCGTTCGGCCGCCCCCGTACCGGCGCCGTCCGGGACACCCCCGCCTGCACCGCCCTGAAGGCCGAGCTGTGGCAGCTGCTGCGCGGCGAGGTCGACGGCGCCGCCGTGCGCCCCGCCCCGAACGGGGCGGTCTCCGCATGACCGCCGCCCTCCGCCCGCCCGGCCCCGAGGACGGCGACGCCGCGGCCGACCGCCTCCTCGTCCGCCGCCCCGGCCCCGCGGAACTGCGGCCCCGGCGCACCCACCGCCGCCGGCGCGCCCTGGAGCTCTCCCTCGCCGTCGCCGTCCCGCTGCTGCTCGTCCTGCTGTGGCAACTGGCCGCAGGACTGGCCTGGATCGACGCCCGCGTCTACCCCGCGCCGTCCACGATCCTGGCCGACGGATGGGACCGCGCCCTGGCCGGCGACCTGTGGCCGGACGTGGCGGCCACCGTGCGGCGCGTTCTGGCCGGCTACGCCCTGGGCACCGTCGCCGGCTACCTCCTGGGGCTGCTGATGGGCTCGCTGCCCCTCGTACGGGCCGCCCTCGAACCCCTCCTGGACGCCCTGTACGTGGTCCCCAAGCTCGCCCTGCTGCCGGTCTTCCTCAACATGTTCGGGCTCGGCGAGGGGCCGCAGGTCGCCCTCGTCGCCGCGACCGTCTTCTTCTTCGTCTGGATCTCCACCATGGCCGCGGTGCTGGCGATCCCCTCCGGGCACCGCGACGCCGGCCGGGTGTTCGGCGCGAGCCCCTGGCAGATGTTCCGGCACGTCCTGCTGCCCGCCTCGCTGCCCGCCGTCCTGGTGGGCGCCCGGATCGCCGCGGGCGTGGCCGTGCTGGTCATCGTCGCCTCGGAACAGATCGCCGCCACCGACGGCCTCGGTCATCTGATCTTCGACTCCCGCGCCCTGTTCCAGAACGACGTGATGTGCGTCGGCATCGTCTGCGTGGCCGTCCTCGGCGTGCTCTTCTCCGAGCTGGTGCGGCTGGCCGGGCGCCTCCTCACCCCCTGGGCGCCCCGCGACCGCGGCCGCTCCGGGAGCTGACCCGCCGCACCGCCCCGTCCGCTCGCCGCCCCGTACGGAGGTCCCATGCGCCCCCGCACCACCGTCGCCGCGCTCCTGACCGCACTCGCCCTGGGCGCGGGCTGCTCCGCCGCCCCCGAGGACGGCGCGCCCGCCGCCGGTCCCCGCACCGTCCGGCCCGTGGCGGGCTGCGGCAAGGGCTCCTGGACCGACCCCGCCGACCTCGCACCGGACCGCGCCCCGGCGCGCTGCGCCAAGGGCGCCCCGGCCCCGCGCCCGCTCGCGAAGCGCCGCACGCTCACCGTCGCCACCGGCACGCTCGGCGCCGAGTACGTGGCCCCGCTGCGGCTGGCCCTGGCCAGGGGCGAGTTCCGCAAGGAGGGCCTGGACGTCCGCCTGAAGGTGCTGCCCACCCCGGACGCGCTGCCGCTGCTGGCCAAGGGCGAGCTGGACGCGCTGTGGGCGGCCCCCGAGGCCGCGGTCGTCGGCGGCGTCAACGGTGGCTTCGACATCCGCTGGGTGGCCGGCAACTTCTCCCCCGGCCCCGGCTCCAGGAGCGGCCTGTGGGCGCGCCTGAAGGACGGCGAGAGCGCCTCGTCGGTCTCCCTGCGGGGAACACGGCTGGGCACCATGATCGGCAAGGGCTCCGTGATCATGTACCCGATGGCCACCGCCTTCGCCGGGCACGGCGCCGACCTGCGCTCCGTCGCCTTCCAGCAGCTCGGCTCCGCCGACGTGCTGACCGCCCTGACCGGCGGCGGGGTGGACTCCGCCTGGCTGCTCGACCCGGTCTGGCGCCGGGTCGACGGCAATCCCGAGTACGCCTTCCTCGGCGGCCAGCCCCGGGGCGAGCCGCTCGGCGGCGCCCTGTACGGCCCGAACCTCCTCCAGCGGGACCCGGACGCCGGCGTCGCCTTCCTGCGGGCCTACATCCGCACGGTCAACACGTACTTCGCCGGCGACTACAAGGCCGACGGGGCGTTCGTCGCCGAGCTCGCGAGGCTGCTGAGGACCGACGCGAAGACCCTCGCCTCGGTGCCGTCGCTGCGGATGGACTGGGAGATCAGGAAGGGCACCGCGGCCCGGCTCCAGCGGGCCTACCGGGACAGCGGCGTCACCCAGGGCGCGCCCCTGCCGGAGGACCGGCTCGTCGACCGCGGCCTGTACGCCGAGGCCGTCGGCCACCGGCTGCGGCGATAGACATGACGAAGGCCCGGACTCCCATGGAATCCGGGCCTTCGTCGTGCAGTAGCGGGGACAGGATTTGAACCTGCGACCTCTGGGTTATGAGCCCAGCGAGCTACCGAGCTGCTCCACCCCGCGCCGTTGTTGTCCCAACCTTAACCCCGGGCCGACGACCAGCGCAAATCCCTTCGGCGCCACCCGGGGCCCGTCCCTGCGGAACCGGCCCCGGGCTTTCCGGGTGACCGTGGAGCGCCGCTACGCGCTGAGCTCCTCCTGGAGCGCCGTACGCAGCCGCGCCGCCCGCTCCGCCACCTCCGGCGGCCCCAGCTCGACGGCGCGCGCACACCAGCTCTGCGCCTCCGCGAGCGCGCCGCGCCGGGCGGCGAGCAGCGCCAGCCGCAGCGCCGCCCGGCCGTGGCCGGACTCGGCGGCGCGCTGCCACCACAGGGCGGCCTCGGGGAGGCTGCCCTCGCGGGCCAGCAGCAGCCCGAGGTTGAAGGCGCCGTTGCGGCTGCCGGCCTCGGCCGCCGCGCGGTACCACTCGGCGGCCTCGACGGCGTCCCCGCGGGCCGCCGCGAACATGCCAACCCGGACCTGGGCGCGCCGGTGACCCTGGCGCGCCGCCCGCTCGTACCACTGCACGCTCTCGTCGTCGGGCGCGCGCTCATCGTCCGTCCGCCCCTCGCCCGCGGCGGCCGCCCTGCGGTCGAGGAGGTCGGCGAGCCGGAAGGCCGCCTCGGCGCTGCCGCCGCCGGCCGCACAGCGCAGGTTCCGCTCCGCGTCCTGCAGTTCGCCGTCCCGCAGCTGCACGATGGCGACCTGGAGCGCCGCCTCGGTGTGCCCGGCCGCGGCCGCCCGCTCGTACCAGGTGTGCGCCGTACGCTCCGCACCGCGGCCGGTGTACAGGATGCCGAGGTTGAACGCGGCGTCCACGCTGCCGGCCTCGGCCGCCTTGGAGAACCACGGCTCGGCCCCCGAGGCGTCGCCGCGCTGCAGCAGCAGGATGGCGAGCGCGTTGGCGGCCTCGCGGTGCCCGGCGTAGGCGGCCCGGCGGTACCACTGCTCGCCGCGCCCCTCCCGGCCCTGCTCGGCGCAGAGCAGCCCGATGTTGTAGGCGCCGTTCACGTCCCCGGCGTCCAGCGCGACGCGGTACCAGCGCTCGGCGGTCTGCAGTTCGCCACGGTCGGCGTGCAGCGCGCCCAGCGCGTTGGCAGCGTTGCCATCGCCGTCCTGGGCGGCCCGGCGCCACCACTCCGCGGCGCTCTCCTCGTCCCCCGCGTCGCGCAGCAGGAAGCCCAGCGCGCAGGCCGCGCGGGCCTCACCGTCCTTGGCGGCCGACAGGTACCAGCGCCCCGCCTCCTGGACGTCGCCGCGGTCCTCCAGCAGCGCGCCCAGCTGCAGCGCGGCGCGCCGGTGGCCGCGCGCCGCGGCCTGCCGGTACCACTGCTCGGCCTCCTCCTGCCGGTTCAGCTCGCCGTACGCGGGGACCAGCGCACCCCGGTCCGTGTCGCGGCCGTCCTCGATGAGCCGGGCCAGGCGGTAGGCGGCCTCGCGGTGGCCGCGCTCGGCGGCCGTACGGAACCAGCGCTCGGCGCCGATGTCGCCGCGGTGCTCCAGCAGGTCCGCGAGGGCGTACGCGCCCAGGCAGTGGCCCGACTCGGCGGACTGGCGCAGCCAGTACTCGGCGGCCGGCTCGTCGCCCCGCTCGCGGTAGTGGCGCCCGAGGGCGTGCGCGGCGGCGGCGGAGCCCGCGACGGCCGCGATGCGCCACCAGCCGGCCGCCTCGTCGCCGTAGCCCCGCTGGTGCAGCAGCACGCCGAGGTTGTTGGCCGCGGCGCGGTCCCCGGCGGCGGCCGCGGAACGCAGGTGCGGCTCGGCGCCGTCGAGGTCACCGCGGCGCAGCAGCATCGCCCCCAGGGCGCTCATGGCGGCGGTGTCGCCCGCCTCGGCAGCCCGGCGGTGGCCGGACTCGGTCACGGCATCGGACGCGTCGGCGGCCTCGGCGGCGTCCATCGCGTCCATCTGCAGCTCGGATTCGCGCCCGTCGTCGGGCGCATGCACAAACCGGTCCGTCTCCAACAACCTTGCCTTGTCCCCCATAAGACCCATCGTCGCATCACCTGTAGCCCGCGTACACCTGGTATACCGCAGCCAGTGAGGTCACTTCAGCGGTTTGTCGACTTCCCGACACGACGACTTGGCAAACTCAAGCACACACCTACCCCGCATCGGCTGCGCGACCCGGCTTTGATCGGTAATTGCCGGAACACATGACGAAGGCCCGGATCCTGGAGGATCCGGGCCTTCGTCTTTGGTAGCGGGGACAGGATTTGAACCTGCGACCTCTGGGTTATGAGCCCAGCGAGCTACCGAGCTGCTCCACCCCGCGTCGTTGTGTCCTCAAGGTATCACGGCGGCGGGGTGGTCCGGCGCCGCCGTGGCGCCGGTGGCCGCCGGTTCGCACCGGCGGCCACCGGGCCGGGACGCCCGGCCGGCTCAGCCGCCCGGCTTGCCGCCCTTCTCGGACGCCTTCGCCGCACGGTCGAGCGCCGCCTTGAGCTTCTTCTGGGCCTCGCCGTAGCCGGCCCAGTCGCCCGCGGCGCGCGCCTTCTCGCCCTCCTCGTAGGCCTTCTGCGCGTCGCCCAGGGCCTGCTGCACGGTCTGCCCCGACGGGGGCTGCGTACGGGTGTCGCCGCCGCCCGGCGGTTTCTGCGAGCCCGTACTGGGCGCCTTCTTGCCGAAGACCACGTCCAGCGCGTCCTTGAGGGAGTCCTCCAGGACTGGCTTGTTGTCGCCGTAGCTGACCAACACCTTCTTCAGCAGCGGGTAGTTGGTGTTGGCGCCGCGCAGGTACACGGGTTCGACGTAGAGCAGCCCGCCGTCCAGGGGGACGGTCAGCAGGTTGCCGTACTCGATCTCCGAGTCGCCGAGCTTCTTGAGGATGTTGAGCTCATTGGCGATGTTCGGATCGGAGTTGAACTTCGACTGCACCAGCTGCGGCCCCGGCACCGGCGTCTGCGAGGGCAGTTTCAGCAGTCTGATCTTGCCGTAGTCGCCGCTGGTGGCGTTGGCGTCGACGGCCATGAACGCACCGAGGTTGTCGCGCTTGTTGGGCGTGAAGGTCGTCGTCAGCGAGAACGTGCGGTTCTTCTGGTCCGGCATCTTCATGCTCAGGTAGTACGGCGGAACCGCGTTGACCGACTTGGTCGTCGGGTCGTTCGGGATCTGCCAGCGCTCGGAGCCGGTGTAGAAGGTGCCCGGGTCCGTGACGTGGTACGTGGTCAGCAGCTGGCGCTGCACCTTGAAGAGGTCCTGCGGGTAGCGCAGGTGCTCGCGGAGCGCCGGGCTTATGGCGCTCTTCTTCTCGACGGTGCCGGGGAAGGACTTCATCCAGGTCTTGAGGACCGGGTCCTTCTCGTCCCACTGGTAGAGCTTCACCGAACCGTCGTAGGCGTCGACCGTCGCCTTGACGGAGTTGCGGATGTAGTTGACCTGGTTCTGCTGGGCCACCACCGCCCGCTGCCCGTCGGTGAGCGAATCGGCCGTGCTGTCCCCGAGCGTGGTGCGCGAGGCGTAGGGGTAGCCGTTGCTGGTGGTGTAGGCGTCGACGATCCACTTGATCCGGCCGTCGATGACCGCCGGGTAGGCGTCGCCGTCGATGGTCAGCCAGGGGGCGACGGCCTCGACGCGCTCCTTGGGCGTGCGGTTGTACAGGATCCGCGAGCCCTTGCCGATCGCTCCGGAGTAGAGGATCTGCGGCTCGCCGAACGCCACCGCGTAGGCGGCACGGTTGACGGGGTTGGCGAGGTTGACGCCGCTCTTGCCGCGGTAGCTGTAGCTCTTCTCGCCGCTGTCGTCGGAGTAGTCCAGCTCCTTCTGCGGACCGCCGACGATGGAGTACTGGGAGGTCTTCTCGCCGTAGTACACCCGCTGCTGGTACGGCGGCAGCTGCCCCTTGGCGGGCAGGTCCGACTCGGTGTACTTCGGGCCGCCGCCGTCGGCGGCCTCGGTCCCCTTGGCGGCGACCGCGCCGTAGCCATGGGTGTACTTGAAGTGGTCGTTGATCCAGTTGCGCTCGGGGATGCCGGCGATGTTCAGCTCGCGCAGACCGATGACGGTGTCCTGCTCGGCACCGTCCTTGTCCTTGTAGCGGTCGACGTCGAGGGTGGAGGGGAACTGGTAGTACCCGCGCACCTGCTGCTGTTGCTGGAAGGCCGGCGAGACCACGTTCGGGTCGAGCAGGCGCATGCTGGCGGTGGTGTCCGCGTCATCGCGCAGCCGCTGGCCGTCCGCCTTGTCGGCGGGCTTGTAGTCGCCCTTGTACGGCGTGACCCGCGAGTCCTGGATGTCGTACGCGTCCCGGGTCGCCTTGATGTTCTGCTTGATGTACGGCGCTTCCTTGGCCTGCTCGTTCGGCTGGACCTGGAACTTCTGCACGATCGCCGGGTACAGCCCGCCGATCAGGATCGCCGAGAGCACCATCAGGCCGAAGCCGATCACCGGCAGCTGCCATGTCCGCCGCCAGAGGGTGGCGAAGAACAGCACCGCGCAGATCGCCGCGATGAAGAACAGGATCGTCTTCGCCGGGAGGTAGGCGTTGGCGTCGACGTACCGCAGGCCCGTCCAGTTGTCGGCCGACTTCAGGCCGCTGGACTTGACCGCCAGGCCGTACCGGTCGAGCCAGTACGCGATCGCCTTGAGCGAGACGAAGATCCCCAGCAGCACCGACAGATGGCCGGTGGCGGCCGCGGTCGCCCGCGAGCCGGGGCTGGTCAGCCGCAGCCCGCCGTAGAGGTAGTGCGTCAGCGCCGCGGCGACCAGGCACAGCACCGCGCAGGCGAAGCCGAAGCTCAACAGGAAGCGGTACCAGGGCAGGTCGAAGGTGTAGAACGAGATGTCCTTGCCGAACTGCGGGTCCGTCTTCCCGAAGGGCACGGCGTTGACCCACTGCAGCCAGGTCCGCCACTCACCCGAGGCG
Source organism: Streptomyces angustmyceticus (assembly GCF_019933235.1). Taxonomy (NCBI): domain Bacteria; kingdom Bacillati; phylum Actinomycetota; class Actinomycetes; order Kitasatosporales; family Streptomycetaceae; genus Streptomyces; species Streptomyces angustmyceticus. The sequence continues at coordinate 2,763,419 of NZ_CP082945.1, forward strand.
GAGGCACCGGCGATCAGGCCGATCACCGCCGTGACCGCGATCAGCGCCCACTTCTTGAAGGGCGCGATGCCCATGCGGTAGCGGTCCAGGCTCTGCTGCTCCACGGACATCGCGCTCAGCGGCGGCCGCAGCCGGTGCGCCAGCCAGACGTTGACGCCGACGGACGCCGCCATCACGACGCCGAAGGCGAAGAACAGGCCGATCTTGGTCCACAGGGTGGTGGTGAAGACCGAGGAGTACTTGACCGACCGGTACCAGAGCCAATCGGTCCAGAACCCCGCAAACATCACGAAGAGCATGGCCAGTACGGCCAGCACACCCAACGTCATGAGCAGGGTCCGGATCCGCCGCGATGGTCGGCCGACTCTGATCCGTGGCCCTGTCGGGCCTCCGCCGCGGTCCGGCATCTGGAAAGCCAAGGTGCGCACCTCGAAGTTCGCTGTCGTGTGGAGCAGGCCCGGCGATAGTAGGACCCACCGATGCAACTTACGAAGGCTTTACTCAGTTCCCGCTTTCCGGGGTACACAAGGCACGATGTTGAGCATGACTGACCTTCCTGGCTCTCCCGCTGCCGGCACCCCCCTCGCCGCCGACCCCCTGACCCGCGCGGTGCTCGAGATCGACGAGTACAGCGCCGGGCTCGGCTGGGATCAGCCCGCCCGACTGTTCGCCCTCGTCGACACCGCCAAGCTGCGGGCGCAGGAGCCCTCGCTCGCCGCCCAGCTCGGCATCGACGACTCCTCCACCGCGTCCCTGACCCCCGTGGAACAGGACGAGATCCCGGCGGGCGTCCCGCTGGACGAGTTCCTCGCCACCATTGCCTGGCCCGACGCCGTCACCGGCTGCGCCCTGACCGTGGAGCGGCTGATGCTGCCCCCGTCGGCCGAGGACTCCGAGCCCGCGGGCATGGACGAGGCCCAGCTCGCCAAGTGGGTCGCCGGGCACCCGGACCGCCAGGAGGTCCGGATGACGGTGGCCGTGCTGCGGGACGGCCGGCGGGAGTCGGCGCTGCGGCTGCGCGAGAAGGACTCCACGTCCGAGGTGCTCACCGGCGCGGCGCTGGTGCCGGGCCTCGCGGAAGCGCTCGCGGCGACGTTCGAGGGCTGACCGCGGCCTGCCGGGCGGCACCCGGGCCGGACGTGCGCGTCCGCGGCCCGGGCGGCTGTCCGGTGACGCCCCGGGGCGCCACCGGGGCCGTTCTAGGCGTGACCCGCGGGGCTGCAGCTGGGCAGGGCCGCGGTGTCGCCCGTGCGGATCTTCTCCAGCGCCTTGACGGCGTCGCCTATGGTGCCGACCTTGACCAGGGTGAGCCCCTCGGGGGTGTCCTTGGCCGCGGCGGCGCAGTTCTCCTTCGGCGTCAGGAAGTACCGGGCGCCCTTGTCGCGCGCGCCGACCGTCTTCATCGAGATGCCACCGATCGGGCCGACCTTGCCCTTGTCGTCGATGGTGCCCGTGCCGGCCACGAACTTGCCGCCGGTCATGTCCCCGGGCGTGAGCTTGTCGACGATGCCGAGCGCGAACATCAGCCCGGCACTGGGGCCGCCGACGTCGGCCAGCTTGACGTCGATGGGGAACGGGAAGATGTGGTCCACCCCGGCCTGGATGCCCACGATGGCGCGGCCGTCCTCGGCCTTCTGCGTGGTGATCGCGATCTGCCGGGCGCCGGTCGCGGGCTTCTTGCCCCGCTTCTCGGCCGCGGCGGCCTCCTTGGCGGGGATGATCGTGAAGACGACCTTCTCGCCCGGCTTGTGCCGGGTGACGAGCTTGGCGACGTCGCCGGCCTGCTTGACCGCCGTGCCGTCCACGGCCTTGATCACATCGCCCGCGTGCAGCCGCCCGTCGGCCGGCTTGTCCTTGACGACGGAACCGACGACGGTCTGGGAGGCGACCGGGATGTGCAGCTGACGGAGGGCCGAGGTCTTGGCGCTCTCCTGGGACTGGCTGAACTCCTCGGCGTTCTCCTGGTCGGCCTGCTCGGCCGTCTGCCCCTCGGGGTAGAGCGTCTTGTGCGGCACCACGGCGTTGTCGTGGTCGAGCCAGCCGTACACCGCCTCGAAGAGGTTCATGCGGTAGTCGGGGCCGGTGACGCGGACCGTGGTCATGTTGAGGTGACCGGTCGTCGGGTACGTCTTGCGCCCGGAGATCTGCAGCACCGGCTCGCCGTCGTGATCGCCGAGGGTGTTGACCGTCGGCCCCGGCGACATCTCGGAGTACGGCACGGGGATCAGCACCCCGGCGCAGAGCAGCGCGATCAGCATCAGGGTCGAGGCGAGCAGCGTCGCGGTGCGGCGTGGCATGGAACGACAGTACGGGACGGGTATGACAACCGGCCCGCGGGGCCGTCCGTACGAGGGCGAACACCCGCCTGTGCGGCCGTGGTCACCGGGTGCGGCGCCGGCCCTCACGGACCGGCGGGAAGGTCAGACGGGATCCGAGGCGGGATCGGGGACGGGAACGGGATGCTCCTTCTCCATGGCGTCCCGGAACCGGGCGTAGCCCGCGAGTTCCGCGACGTCCCCGGCCTTGCGGTTCCGCAGGGCCCAGCTGCTCCACACCGCGGCAACCAGCCCCGCACCCACCGGAATCAGCAACCAGAGGAGCGCACCCATCAGCGACCTCCCAACCCCTTGTGACGACCGCGATCGACGAATAAGCAGATTAACCATCTGCTGGGTCAACGCTCACGCCAGGGGGCGGGTTACGCAACCGGAACACAAGGCACCGGTTCGGCCTCGCGTCCGGCGGCCACGACCCCGCGGCGACAGGGCCCCTGCCTGCGCGTCTGTCCTCTCGCCTGCCCCGGGAATCCGCGCTTACGCACGGGAGGGGGAGCCTTACGCACGCGGGGGGCTACGCCCCCACCCATTCCTCGGTGCCGTCCGAGAACGTCTGGTGCTTCCAGATCGGTACCTCGTGCTTGAGGTCGTCGATCAGCCTGCGGCATGCCTCGAACGCCTCGGCGCGGTGCGGGCAGGACACGGCGACCACGACGGCCAGGTCCCCGATGCGCAGGTCCCCCACGCGGTGGACGGCGGCCAGCGCCCGCACCGGGTAGTCGGCGATCACCTTCTCGGCGATCCGGCGCATCTCCGCCTCGGCCGTCGGGTGCGCGGAGTAGCCCAGGCCGTCGACGTCGGCGCCGTTGTCGTGCGAGCGGACCGTGCCGACGAACAGGGCGGTGCCGCCGGCCGCCGCGTCGCCCACCGCCGCGAACACCTCGTCCACGGACAGCGCGCGCTCGCGGATCTCCAGGAGCCGGATCGGATCCGGGGCGGCCTGCTCACCGGGGTGGTCGCGGCCGGGGGACGAGGGGGAGGGCGTGCCAGGCATACCCCCATCGTGCCGTACGCGGCCCGCGGCGCGTCATGGCCGTTTCCACCGGGCCTACGGGCCGCCGTATGGAGACTCCTCCAGGACGGCGGGCCCGGTTCCCCTCAGATGCGGCGGCGGGCCTTACGGGCGCGGCGCACCAGCGCGGCGGTGCCCAGGAGGGCGACGGTGGCACCGGCCGCGCCCGCGGCGGTGGCGTCCTTGCGGCCCAGCCGGCGGCCCGCGACGGTGTGCCGCCCGGCGACCTCCTCCAGGAGCTCGGCGAGCACCTCCTCGTTCGTCCACCGGGGACGCCAGCCGGCATCGTGCAGCCGGCTGCCGCTGACCACCCACGGATGCATCGTGTACGCGAGGTCGCCGGCGGGCGACGGCGTCAGGCCGATGCGGTGCAGTCGGGCCGCGGCGCCCAGCGCCACCGAGGACGGCAGCTCCATGCGCCGGATACCGGAGAGCTCCTCGACCTCCTCCTGTTCCAGCCAGCCGTCGCAGCCCACCGCCAGCTCGCCGTCGACCTTCTCCAGGGCGGCGAACTCCAGGGCGCTGACCAGGTCCTCGACGTGGCAGAACTGCCAGGCGGGGCGGGACCCGGCGACGACCAGGAGGCGGGGCGATTCGAAGTAGCGGGTCAGCGCGGTGTCCGTGCCGCCCACCAGGACGGTGGGGCGCAGCACGGTGACGTTCAGGCCGGGGTGCGCGCGGGGCGCGCGGTGTGCCAGGTGCTCGATCTCCAGGAGGTCGCCGACGCCGGTGGCGTCCGCGGTGGCCCGCAGCTCGGCGTCCTCGGCCAGGGGGACGTCGTTGTCGGGCAGCGCCCCGTAGACCATCGCGGAGGTGCACAGCACCACCCGGTGGACGCCGGCGGCCGCGGCGGCGGTGAGCACGGTCTGGGTGCCGCGCACGTTGTAGGCGGTGCGGGCCGCGGCGTCGGTCTCCAGGTCGAGGTCGAGCGCCAGGTGGACGACGACGTCCGCGCCGCGCAGCTTGTCGGCGATGGCCGGGTCGCGGACGTCCAGGACGTGCCAGTGCGCCTCGGCGACGTCGCCGCGCCGCTCGTCGATGGCCACCACCTCCTTGACCTCGTCGGAGGCGACCAGGGCGCGCGTGAGCAGCGCGCCGACTCCGGAGGCGGCTCCGGTCACGGCCACCACGGGCCGGCGCAGCGGCCGGTCCGTGGCCCCGCCTGCGGTGTCGCCCGCCTGCTCGGTCTGGGCCGCAGCGTTTCGCGCTGCGCGAACGGTCGGATCTGGGGAACTCACCGGGCGTCTCCAGCGGTTGTCTTCAGTGCGGACGTGTGGTCATGCGTACGCACCAGGTGGCGTCCATCCTGCCGCAGCCACCGGGTCAGCGAAGCACCGAGCCCCGAAGCGGTCCGGGTGTCTACGCTGGAGGTGATGTCGGGCAGCCGCCGTCGGCCACCTGGTCGGCGGCCCTACGAGCCGAGGAAACCCGTGAGTGACACCCCATTTGGATTCGGCCTTCCGCCGGAGGAGCCGGAGGACGGCGACAACGGCAAGCAGAAGGGCGGCCAGGGAGGTAGCCAGGGCCCCGCGAACCCGTTCGGGTTCGGCAGCGGGAGCGGCGGCGCGGACAATCCGTTCGCGGCGCTCTTCGGCGGCATGGGCGGCCCCGGCGGCGAGATGAACCCTGGCGACCTGGGAGCCGCGTTCCAGAAGCTCGGCCAGATGCTCTCCTACGAGGGCGGCCCGGTGAACTGGGACATGGCCAAGGACATCGCCCGGCAGACCGTGGCGCAGGGCGCCGAGGACGGCAGCAAGGACGCGAGCCTGTCGCCGGGCGAGCGCGGCGCGGTCGAGGAGGCCGTGCGCCTGGCGGACCTGTGGCTGGACGGTGTGACGTCGCTGCCGTCGGGCTCCGGCTCGGTGGTGGCCTGGAGCCGCGCGGAGTGGGTCGAGGAGACCCTCCCGGTGTGGAAGGACCTGGTCAACCCGCTCGCCGAGCGCGTCGGAGCGGCCATGGGCGATGTCCTGCCCGGGGAGATGCAGGCCATGGCGGGCCCGCTGCTCGGGATGATGCGCTCCATGGGCGGCGCGATGTTCGGCACCCAGATCGGCCAGGCGCTGGGCGTGCTGGCCGGCGAGGTCGTGGGGTCGACGGACATCGGGCTTCCGCTGGGGCCGGCCGGCAAGGCCGCGCTGCTGCCGGGGAACATCGCGAGGTTCGGCGAGGGCCTGGGCGTGCCGGAGGAGGAGGTGCGGCTGTACCTGGCCCTGCGCGAGGCCGCCCACCAGCGGCTCTTCGCGCATGTGCCGTGGCTGCGCTCGCATCTGTTCGGTGCCGTCGAGGGCTATGCGCGCGGCATCAAGGTCGACACGACCAAGCTGGAGGACGTGGTCGGCCAGATCGATCCGCAGCATCCCGAGGAGCTGCAGAACGCCCTTCAGCAGGGCATGTTCCAGCCCGAGGACACCCCGGAGCAGAAGGCGGCGCTGGCCCGTCTGGAGACCGCGCTGGCCCTCGTCGAGGGCTGGGTGGACGCGGTGGTGCACGCCGCCGCCAAGCCGCATCTGCCGTCCGCCGACAAGCTCCGTGAGACGCTGCGGCGGCGCCGGGCCAGCGGCGGCCCCGCCGAGCAGACGTTCTCGACGCTGATCGGTCTGCAGCTGCGGCCGCGGCGGCTGCGGGACGCCTCGCGGCTGTGGGCGTCGCTGACGGACGCGCGGGGCCTGGAGGGCCGCGACGGCCTGTGGGAGCACCCGGACATGCTGCCGACGGCGGCCGACCTGGACGACCCGGACGGTTTTGTGCACCACGAGCAGCCGGACTTCTCCGAGCTCGACAAGATGCTCGGCGAGGCCGCGAGCGGCGGCAAGCCCGACCTGGGCAAGCCGGCCCGGGAGAGCGACGGCCCGGACGAGACCCCCGGCGAGAGCAAGGGCGACGGCGAGAAGTGAGTCTGCGCGAGGACGCGGCGCGGGTGCTCAAGGAGTGGCCCGCGCCGTCCCCCGAACAGGAACAGCTGCGGCTGGCGTATCTCGACCACCTCGCCGCCCATGAGGACGGCATGTGGAAGCCCTGCAAGGACGGGCATCTCACGGCCAGCGCCCTGGTGATCGATCCGGCCGGCGGGCGGGTGCTGCTGACCCTGCACCGCAAGCTGGAGATGTGGCTGCAGATGGGCGGCCACTGCGAGCCTGAGGACTCCTCGCTCGCCGACGCGGCGCTGCGCGAGGCGCGCGAGGAATCGGGGATCGCGCGGGGGCTGACGCTGCTGCCCGGCGGCCCGGTGCGCCTGGACCGTCATCACACGCCCTGCGCGGTGCATCTCGATGTCCAGTACGCGGCGCTGGCCCCCGCGGACGCGGTGGCGGCGATCAGCGACGAGTCGCTGGACCTGCGGTGGTTCCCCTACGACGAGGTGCCCGGCGTCGCCGACACGTCGGTGGTGCGGCTCGTGGAGCGCACCCGCGCCCTCCTCTAGGGGAGGCGGCTCTCCGGACGGTCCCCCGAGGACGCGGACCGGCTTGCACGCGTTGTGGCGCCCGCCCCCTTCCCGGGGCGGGCGCCACAGCGTGTCAACGGCCGGGTGACGGCCGCCGGTTGGCGGCGCCGCGGGCGGGCCGGTCAGTTGGTGAAGATGTTGCCCTGGTTCATGCCGTGCGCGCCCTGCTGGCCCATACCGAACTGGGCGGCCATGCCGGACCCGATGACGGCGTTCTGCGGCGGCAGCAGCTCGCTGGGCTGGACCAGTGCGTAGCCCTGGCCGAGGAAGCTGAGTTCCCAGCCCTCGCCCGTGTTGCCGCGCCGGCGCCACACCGCGGAGGAGTGCGTCTGCGCCTGCATCTGCACCCGCAGCGAGGCGGACCAGGCGACCACCGCGTCGGCGTCGGCGTTGACGTACTTGTCCGGGGTGACCTGCAGCATCAGCGGCTCGCCGGAGGTCATCAGGACCACCTGGCCCTGCCCGGAGATGTTGAGCTGGTACTTGCCGGTGCCGGAGATGCCGTACTGGCTGTCGACGGAAACGACCTCCCAGTGGAGGCGGGAGTCCAGCGCCAGGACGTAACTGCTGTCGACGGTCAGGCCGTCGTGGTCGACGTCGACGACATGGACGTACTGGGCGAGGTTGGCCAGGTAGACCGTGCCCTGCCCGGAGACGCGCATCAGGTCGAGGCCCTCGCCGGAGTACGCGCGGGTGCGGTGCTGGCCCGGCGTCTGGTAGTTGCCGTCGAATTCGAGCAGCCCCTGGTAGGCGACCATCGCGCCCTTGCGGGCGAGGAGATCCTCGTGGCCCTGGAGGGAGACGCGCAGCAGCTGGCTGTTCTGCAGGGCGTAGCGGTCCCGGGTCTGTGCCTCGGTGAAGGCGAAAAGCGGACTCTGCATGGCGTGTTCGGTCCTCCCCCTCAGCCCCGGGCCCGGAGCCGGTCGGTGCTGTCCTCACTGGGCTGGACGACGACGAACCCCTGGCCGGAGAAGCCCAGTTGGTACGCCTCGCCGCTGCCGCGTCCGATCATCGAGGACGCCTTGAAGCTGCGCTTGCCCTTCATCTTCAGGTTGGTCGACCAGGCGACCAGGGCGTCCGGGTCCACGTAGGTCTCGTCCTCGCCGCGGCCGCAGTCGACGACGATGGGCGTGCCCCGGGAGGTCAGGGCGACCCAGCCGGTTCCGGAGATCCCGACGTTGAAGAGCCCCTGGCCGGCGAACTTCGCCATGCCCTTGACGCGCTGCACGCCCCACTGGAGCTGGGCGTCGAAGGCGAGGAGGTTGGTGCCGTTGACGGAGAGCGCGTCGCCGTCGAGGTTGATGCAGACCACGTCCGCGCCGTAGTCGGCGAGGTAGAGCAGGCCGTCCCCGGAGCACTTCATCAGGGGCGCGCCCTCGCCGGTGAGCCACTGGGAGGCCATCTGGCGGACGGCGGGCGGGTTCGGTTCGTACTGGACGAAGCCCTCGTAGGCGACCATCGAGCCGGTGCGGGCGAAGACGTCCTGGCCGCTCTGCATGGCGATCTTCACCATGGCGCTGCCGTGGTTCTCCATACGGGCGGCGGGCGGGGTCGGGGTGTAGCCCGACAGCTGCTGCTGGTTCATGACGTGCGGGCTCCCTCAGACCTCGTAGGGCTGGACGACGATGAAGTTGCCGGGCGCGCCGCGGAACTGGAGGTTCACGGTCTCGCCCGAGTGGCCGGGGAAGGCCTGCCGGCGCAGGCTCACCTGGCTGGAGATGATCACCTGTGAGCCCGCGGACCAGGCCACGATGGCGTTGGCGTCGGCGAAGGTGGTCGGGGTGACCGGCAGTACCACCGGGGTGCCCTGGGTCTTGACGACGAGGGTGCCGGTCCCCTGGAACTGCATGGTGAACAGGGCGCCACCGGGGATGCCGTGACCCTCGATCCGGCGGACCTCGTGCTGCAGCGACTCGTCGAAGGCGAGGACGCTGTCGGCGGACACGCAGATGGCGTCGCCCTGCAGCTCGATGGGGTGGACGTGGGCGCTGGTCTCGGCGAAGAACACCTGGCCCTGGCCCGTGCAGCGCATCAGCTGCATCTCCTGGCCGGTGGCGTTGCCCACGATCCGGCCGCGGAAGCCGGCGCCCTTGTAGCCGAAGTCGACCTTGCCCTGGTAGAGCACCATGCTGCCCTGGCGGGCGAGCACCGGCTGGCCGTCGACGCCGAGGTCGACCCGGATCAGCTTGCTGTTCTGCGGGGTCCAGCGCTGCCCGGTGGGGGCTTCCTTGTACTTGTCCAGGACGACGCCGAGGCTCGGGCCGCCGCCCTGGGGCACCGCCGGGGCCTGGCCGCCGCCGTACGGGGTGCCCGGGGGCTGCTGTCCTGGCTGGCCGTAGGGGGCGGGTTGGCCCTGCGGCGGGCCGTAGCCGCCGGGCGGCGGGGCGGGCTGGCCGTAGGGCGGTGCCTGCGGGGCCTGCTGGCCGGGGAACCCGCCGGGCACCGTCTGCTGCTGACCGTACGGGTCCTGGCCGGGAGCCGGCTGACCGTACGGGGCCGGCGGCTGCTGGCCGGGCGGGGCGAGCGGGGCGGCGAGGGTGGGCGCGTGGTGCACCTGCGGGGCGGTGGGCCGGGGCGCGGCCGGGGGTGCTTGCGGCGCCCCCTGGGGCGGGCCGAAATCGGGCGCGGGCTGCGGCGGAGCCGGTGCGGCGGGCGGCGCGAAGGAGGGCGCGGGGGCGGCCGCAGCGGACGGCGGCGCGAAGCCGGGCGCGCCCTGCGCCGTGGCGGGCGGCACCGGGGTCTCGGCCTCCTCGGCGACCTCGCCGCCGAAGTTCTTCAGCAGCGCCTCCAGCCCGCCGTCGAAGCCCTGGCCCACGGCGGCGAACCGCCAGACGTCCTTGAGGTAGAAGTCGCCGAGCATGACGGCGCGTTCGGTGCTGAACTCGCTGCCGTTGAAGGAGTAGCGGGCGACCTCCTCGCCGCCGGCCACGATCCGGAGATAGCCGGGGCCGATCCCCGAGACCTGGCCGGCGCCGTCGAGCGCGGCGGTGAAGGAGAGCTTCCGGATGTGCGGGGGGATCTTGTCGAGGGTGACCCGGAACGACTCGCTGTCGCCGGCCTGCGCCCCGAGCAGCTGGATCGACTCCTCGGGCGAGGTGGGCTGGTTGAAGAAGACGAAGTACCGGTCGTCGGACAGCCGCTCGTCGGCGTCGAGTCCGAAGCAGCTGATGTCGAAGGTGAGGCCGGGGCCGGCGATCTGCACGCCGACGTACAGATCCGTTCCCGCCGTCAGATCACCGATCCTGGCCTTGTGGCCCCGCTGGAATTCCCTGGCCATACGTAACGTCCGTCCCCCGCTCCGGCTGTGAGTTCCTTCTGCGCGGCCAGGCTAACCGCTGGCGCCGACAGCGGGCGATGGCGGGGCGCGGCGGATGTGGTCCGGCCGCCGGTCAGTCGCCGCGGGCGGCGGGCAGATGGGGCAGCCGGTCGGCCGCGACCACTCCTTCGAGGTAGCCGCGGGCCCGCTCCGTACGGGGGTAGGTCTCCAGCAGCCGCCAGAAACGGGGGCCGTGGCCGGGGACGAGCAGGTGGGCGAGTTCGTGCAGCAGGACGTAGTCGATGACGTACTCCGGCATGCCCTGCAGGCGGTGCGAGAGGCGGATGCTGCCCTCCGCCGGGGTGCACGATCCCCATCGGGTGTTCTGGTTGGTCACCCAGCGCACCGTCGCGGGGCGGGCCCGGCCGTCCAGATACTGGCCGGAGAGCCGCTCGGCGCGCTCGGCCAGTTCGCCGTCGCCCAGCATCCGCTTGCTCTCCTGGGCGGCGAGCTTGTCCAGCATCACGGTGACCCAACGCCGCTCCTCCGCCTCGGACATCCGGGCCGGGATCAGGACGACGGTGCGGTCGCCCTCGCGGTACGCCGAGACCGTTCTGCGCCGCCGTGAGCTGCGGCGCACCTCGACGGCGCTGGTGCCCGGCCTGCGGGCGTCGGGGCTCGGGGCAGCCCTGCGCGGGGGGTCGGCGGCGCGGCGCAGGGGCGTCTCTCCCGGGCCGTGGGAGGGGTCGGCGGGCACGCGCCCGACGTTACCCGCTGGCGGGGCGGGACGTCCCGCCCCGCGGTCGGTTCGCCACCGAACCACTCCTTGGCGTGGACCGGTTGTACGACCGGCACCCACCGCCTGTGGATAACTTCCACGCGAATCCGCGGCACGGCGCATGCTGGGGTCCGGACGACGAAGGACGGGGGCGGAGATGCGGCATCCGATGCTCAAGCCCGCGCTGCGGCGCGGCTGGCGGGACAGGGAGACGGTGCGGTTCGGGGTGGCGCCGGCGCATGCGCTGGTGGTCGGCCCGGTCGACACGGCGACGGGCAGCTTCCTCTCCCTGCTCGACGGCACCCGCACCCTGCGGCAACTGATCGACGAGGGCGCGTCGCTGGACCTCCCGGCCGACCACGTACGGGGTGTGGTGGACCGGCTCGGCGCGGCCGGACTGCTGGAATCCCCCACCGCGGGCGGCCCGTCGGCCGAGGCGGTCCGGGCCGACCAGGCCGCCTTCGAGCAGCTGCGGCCCGACCTGGCGTCCCTCTCGGTGCGGCACCCGGAGCCCGCGGGCGCCCTGGCCCGGATGGGGGCGCGCCGGGCGGTCCGGGCCAAGGTCAAGGGGGCGGGGCGGGTCGGTGCGGCGATCGCGGGGCTGCTGTCGGCCTCCGGGATCGGCCGGGTGGAGGTGGTCGACGGCGGCACGGTCCGGCCGTGGGACGTGATGCCCGGCGCACTGCCGGCCGAGCGGACCGGCGAGCGGCGGGACGCCGCCGCGCGAGGGCTGGTCCGCCGGTCCTCCCCCTGGGGCCGCACACCGCGGCCGAGGGTCCCGCTGAGCGAATCCGGTGAACCCGGGCTGTCCCTGGTGGTGCTGGCGCCGCGCGACGGGCTCGGCGCGTACGCCCCCGACCCGGTGCTCTCCGAGCCGCTGGTCACCGCCGGGATCCCGCATCTTTACGCGGGGGTGATCGAGGGCACGGGTGTGGTGGGTCCGTTGGTACTGCCCGGTGGTTCGGCTTGTGCCCGCTGCGATGAACTGCGCCGTACGGACGCGGAGCCGGCCTGGCCGCGGCTGCTGGCGCAGTGGCGGTCGGGGCGCGGTGCGCCCGCGGTGCCGGCCTGCGACGCCGCGCTGGCCACGGCGGTCGCCGGGGTCGCCGCCGTGCAGGCACTGACGTTCCTGGACGGTGAACTGCCGCCGTGCACAGGGGCGCGGATGGAGCTCGCCGCGCCGTGTGCCACGGTGCGGACGGTGCGGATCGAGCCGCATCCGGAGTGCGGCTGCGGTGCGGCCGGGGTGCGGGGTGCTGCAGACGCCTCGGATACTCGGCCGTGACACGCCACAATGACGGAGTAACCCCGGTTGGGGGACAGTGTGAGTTGGAGGGGCGCATGTCTGATCTTCCCCGCAAGGCGGTCACCCGCACCGCCAAGCTGGCCGCGCTGCCACTGGGGTTCGCCGGCCGTGCCACCTGGGGCCTCGGCAAGCGGATCGGCGGCAGATCCGCCGAAATCGTCGGCCGGGAGCTGCAACAGCGCACCGCGGAACAGCTCTTCAAGGTGCTCGGCGAACTGAAGGGCGGGGCGATGAAGTTCGGGCAGGCGCTGTCCGTCTTCGAGTCGGCGCTGCCCGAGGAGATCGCCGGCCCCTACCGTGCCGCCCTGACGAAGCTGCAGGAGGCGGCGCCGCCGATGCCGACGAGCACGGTGCACGCGGTGCTGGCGGAGCGGCTGGGCGCGGACTGGCGGGAGCTGTTCGAGGAGTTCGAGGACACACCGGCGGCGGCGGCCTCGATCGGGCAGGTGCACCGTGCGGTGTGGCACGACGGCCGTGAGGTGGCCGTGAAGGTGCAGTATCCGGGCGCCGGCCAGGCCCTGTTGTCGGATCTGTCGCAGCTGAGCCGGTTCGCCCGGCTGCTGGGCCCGCTGATCCCCGGCATGGACATCAAGCCGCTGATCACCGAGTTGCGCGACCGGGTGTCGGAGGAGCTGGACTACTCCCTGGAGGCGGCGGCCCAGCGGGCGCACGCCGAGGAGTTCGCCGACGACCCGGATGTGGTGGTGCCGGCGGTGGTACACCAGAGCGACGAGGTGCTGGTGACGGAGTGGATGGACGGGGTGCCGCTGTCGGAGGTGATCGCGGACGGCACCGACGAGCAGCGGGACCGGGCCGGTCAGCTGCTGGCCCGCTTCCTCTTCTCCGGCCCCGCCCGTACGGGCCTGCTGCACGCCGATCCGCACCCGGGGAACTTCCGGCTGCTGGCCGGGGACTTCCCGGACGGCCCGGTCGAGGAGTGGCGGCTGGGGGTGCTGGACTTCGGCACCGTCGACCGGCTGCCCGAGGGCCTGCCGCCGACGATCGGCACCTCGCTGCGGATGGCGCTGGACAGCGAGGCGGACGCCGTCTACCGGCTGCTGTGCGAGGAGGGCTTCGTCAAGGAGTCCATCGAGCTGGAGCCGGACGCGGTGCTCGAATATCTGCTGCCGATCATCGAACCCGCCCTGGTGGACGAGTTCACCTTCACCCGGGGCTGGATGCGCCGGCAGGCCGCCCGGATCGGTGATCCGCGCTCCCCCGCCCACCAGTTGGGCAAACAGCTCAACCTGCCGCCCGCCTACCTCCTCATCCACCGGGTGACCCTGAGCACGATCGGGGTGCTGTGCCAGCTGGGGGCGAAGGTACGGCTCCGCGACGAACTGGAGGCATGGCTGCCCGGCTTCGTCCCCGAGGAGGAGCCGGCCGGCCCGGACGTCACCGCCCTCGACACCGTCGTGGAGATGGAGGCGGAGGAGGAGATCGGTACGGACCTCGGCAAGCGGGCCGTCGAGGAGACCACGGCCTGAGCCGTCCCGGCCGGGAGCAACCCCGGGTGGCCCCGGCCGTCGGCCCGCCGGCCCGGGGCTTCCGGCTCCGGTGGTGTCCGGGCCCGCCCTCACCACCAGCTCGAATCCAGCCGCCCTTCGATGGCCCGGATGTTCTCCCGTGCGCAGCCGTCGCAGAAGTAGCGGCGCTCGCGGTTCTCGACGGAGCAGGTCCAGGTCGGCGGGGAGCCCTCGGCGACCGCGCCGCACCCGGCGCACACCATGTTCCCGTCGGCCAACTCCGCCTGTTCACGCGTCTTCTGGTCCACCCGCCGACGATATCCCCGTCCACCCCCCGAAACGGGACACCACGCACCGCGGGGCCCGCCCTGTCGGACGGACCCCGTGGGTGGCGGCATCGGCCTACCGCCTTACTGCATCACGGCCATCGCCAGCGCACGGCGGGCACGGAGCGACGCGCGCTCGGCGCGCCGCTGCATACGCCGCGCGGCGGCGAGCCGGTGAGCCCTGCGTTCCGATTCGGCCTCTTGCAGGCGTTCGTGCATATGCGCACGGGCCAGGGCTTCTGGGATGAGTTGCATCGCGAGGTTCCTGTTCTGACGCGACTCGATCGCGTCGGCGTTCACGGGGACGGGGGTGTCGGTGAGGGAGGGATTCATCGTGAGGTCCTGCTTCTGGGGATCCCGTGTGAGGGGACGATCGATCGTTCCTGTGCTGATGGTGTTCATGCTGTGACCGGGTTCTTGCGCGGACGGCCACGCGGACGCTTCCGGGGCACGACGACGCCCTGGACGAACAGCTCGCCGCCCCAGACACCCCACGGCTCACGGCGGTCTTTGGCGCCGGCCAGACAGGCCTCACGGACCGGGCAGGTCTGGCACAGGGTCTTGGCGTACTCGACGTCGGCCGGGGACTCGGCGAAGAAGACCTCGGGGTCGTAGGTCCGGCACGGAACAGCAGCGCCGAGGCGGTCGATCTCGTCGTCGAGCTCGGTGAGGGGAAGCAAGGAGTTCTCCTGAGGGTCAGGCGGAGGGATCAGGTCGGTTGCTACGGACGGGGTGTGCGTCTGCAGTTGCACGGTGGTGTGTTCCTCGTCTGTTCGGCCCGCTGGTGGCGGGCGCGTGGGGCAAACAAAAGGGCCGCGGATCCCGGTGTGGGTTCCGCGGCCCTGGAAGGTGCCGACCTGATCGTGCCGATCAGGCTGGATCTCTCCAGGGTTCGAGGCCGCGGTAGGCCCACATGTCATGCTGCGTCTGGTACTGATTCCGGGATTCGGCACCCTTGGCCGCCGCGAAGACGCCGGCAAGTGCCGGAGCCGCCGTTGCTGCTACAGGTGCCTCGGTCGGTCGCGCGGTGCGCTCACTGCGCGTCAGCACAGCGAGGGACTCGGGGCGCGCGACCTCGATACCGGACGGACGGCCGAAGCCGGACAGACCGGTACCCGGGAGCGAGGAGCCGAGCGGGCAGGCGGCGACGACCGAGCGATCGGTCATTTTGTTCGTCTCGATGAAGCTGATCACTGGGCTCGCCTCCTCTCGGCGTCTCGGTGGACCGGGAATCCCGGTCCAGGGTGTTCAAGTACAGCACGGATCCATCGGATCTCGGAAAGAAACCGTTGTCTCCGTTGCTTCCGAAGGCTATGGGGATGCGCTCCGCGCGCGCAAACTATTTTTCCGACGAGTTTTCCGCGGCGTCCCCGGACCCGTCTCCCGAGGCCCCCACGAGCTCCTCGCCGGCACAGATGGCCAGCACGTCACCGCCGTAGCGGTCGAACTTCCGCCGCCCCACTCCGGAGATGACCGCGAGCTCCGCCTCGGATCCCGGCACCGCCTCCGCGATCGCCATCAGGGTCTTGTCGGTGAAGACGCAGTAGGCGGGCTGCCGGGAGCGGGCCGCCTGTCCGGCCCGCCACTCGCACAGCCGCTCGTAGAGCCCCTCGTCGAGCTCCGAGGGGCAGTCCTCGCACCGCATCAGCTTCATCTCGCCCGCGTCGGTGAGGGTCTTGTTGCAGACCCGGCAGCGGGCCGGGCTGCGGTGCCGGGGACGCCGTGCCACCACCGGCGTCCCCTCGCCGCGCTCGACGCCCCCGGAGAGCGCGCCCGGCGTACGGCGGCCGGCGACCGCCCCGGACCCGGGCCGCAGGCCGCTGAGGAAGCGGCTGGCGCGGCGGGAGGCCCGCCCGCCGGGCGAGCGCGCCAGCGACCAGGACAGGCCCAGATGCAGCCGGGCGCGGGTGACGCCCACATAGAGCAGCCGGCGCTCCTCCTCGATCTGCTCCTCGCTCTTGGCGTAGGTGATCGGCATCATGCCCTCGGTGAGGCCGACCAGGAAGACGGCGTCCCACTCCAGGCCCTTGGCGGCGTGCAGGGACGCGAGGGTCACCCCTTCGACCGTCGGGGCGTGCTGGGCGTTGGCCCGCTCGTCCAGCTCGGCGACCAGGTCCGCGAGGGTGGCCGCCGGCCGGGCCTTGGCGAAGTCCTCGGCGAGCCGCACCAGGGCCGCCAGGGACTCCCAGCGGTCGCGCACCGCCCCCGAGCCGGCCGGCGGGCGGCTCGCCCAGCCCATGTCGCTGAGCACCGCCCGCACCTCCGACGGCAGGTCCAGGGCGTCGTCGAGCAGCGCGTCGTTGCCGCCGAAACGAGCGGCGCCGCGCAGCTTGACGCCGGCCTCGCGCACCTCCGGCCGCTCGAAGAACCGCTCGGCGCCCCGCAGCTGATAGGGCACCCCGGCGTCGGCCAGTGCCTGTTCGTAGACCTCGGACTGGGCGTTGATACGGAACAGCACGGCGATCTCGCTGGCCGGCACGCCGGAGGCGATCAGGTCACGGATCCGGCGGGCGGTGCCCTCCGCCTCGGCGGGCTCGTCGGCGTACTCCGTGTACCCGGGCTCCGGTCCGGCCTCGCGCTGCGAGACCAGTTCCAGGCGCTGCTCGGCGGCGCGCCCCTTGGCCTGCGTCAGCAGAGCGTTGGCGAGGTGTACGACCTGGGGGGTGGAGCGGTAGTCGCGGACGAGCTTGACGACCGTGGCGTTCGGATGGCGGGTGCGGAAGTTGAGGAGGTGGTCGGGGGTGGCGCCGGTGAAGCTGTAGATGGTCTGGCTGGCGTCGCCGACCACGCAGAGGTTGTCGCGGTCCCCCAGCCACAGCTCCAGCAGCCGCTGCTGGAGCGGGCTGACGTCCTGGTACTCGTCGACGACGAAGTGCTGGTACTGGGCGCGGACCTGCTCGGCGATGTCGTGCCGGTCCTGCAGCACGCCGACCGTGAGGAGCAGCACGTCCTCGAAGTCGATGCTGCCGCGCTCCCGCTTGAGCTGTTCGTACGTGCCGTAGACCTGCGCGATCTCCGCCGGGTCGCGGGGGGCCTCGCGGCCGGCCTTGACGACCGCGGCCGGATAGTCGGCCGGCACGGTCTGGGTGACCTTGGACCATTCGATCTCGGCCGTGACATCGCGCAGCTCATTGCGGTCGAACCGCAGGCCGCAGCGGGCGGCGGACTCGGCGACCAGCTGGATCTTGCGCTCCAGCAGCCGTGGGACCTCACCGCCCACGGCCTTCGGCCAGAAGAACTGCAGCTGCCGCAGCGCCGCGGAGTGGAACGTCCTGGCCTGGACCCCGCCCGCGCCGAGCTGCCGCAGCCGGCCGCGCATCTCGCCCGCCGCGCGGGCCGTGAACGTGACCGCGAGCACACTCGCCGGCTGCAGGATCCCGGCCCGCACCCCGTAGGCGATCCGGTGGGTGATCGCGCGGGTCTTGCCCGTACCGGCACCGGCCAGCACGCAGACGGGACCGTGCAGCGCCGTGGCGACCTCGCGCTGCTCGGGGTCGAGCCCGTCGAGCACCCCGTCGGCCGAGTCAGGCACCTGCGGGAAAAGAGAGGAGTCCGTTGCTGCTGTCACCCCGCCATGCTGCCAGGTCCGCGAAGGCCCCCGGACAGCCCGTCCACAGCCGCCGCACCCCGGTCGTACGCATCACGCCCGCTGGGGACAACCCGACGCACGCGGGCGCGGCGGATGCTTTGCTTTTCTCAGCGCGGACCTCAGCGCGAATCAGCGCGAACCTCAGCGCGAAGGGGCGAGCGACGGGCGGGGGGAGGCTGAGGCGAAGCGGGGGCCGGAGGGTGCGGGCCGGGGCCAGGGCGTGGGCCCGGGTGGACGCCTTGGGAGCGCGGCACGAGGTGGGGCGCGTGTCGGAGCCCGGGTCGGGGGCGGAGGCGGTGGGGTGGGGCGGGGTGGGGGTGGGGGTCCCCCCGGGAATGCCTCGGGCACGTCGTACGTTGTGCCCCTCGGCCGCACCGATGACGCGTCGGGCGGTTTCGGATACGACGTAACGAAGGAGCGCGGGGCGCATGGCGGGCACTGTGACGATGTACAGCACGACCTGGTGCGGCTACTGCCGGCGGTTGAAGGGCCAGATGGACCGCGAGGGCATCCAGTACACCGAGATCAACATCGAGCACGACCCGGAGTCCGCGGCGTTCGTGGAGAAGGCCAACGACGGCAACCAGACGGTGCCGACCGTGCTCTTCCCGGACGGTTCGACGCTGACCAACCCGTCTCTGGCGCAGGTCAAGCAGAAGGTCGGCGCCTGAGCGTCGCCGGTGTGAGCTGTTTCATGGGCCGCCGGCCGGTTCGTTTCCGCGAACCGGCCGGCGGCCCTTTTGCGTGCCTCGCGGGGCGGCCGCCGTCCGGTGGGCGCGGGCGAGGAGCGGCCCGTCGGCCGCGCCTCCCTGCGACGCGGCCGCGCGTCCCGTGGTGCCCCTACGGCTTGGGCAGCGGCTTGCCGTACCAGAGCTCGATGAGGCGGGCGGCGATGGAGATGCCGTACGGCGGGAGGACCTCGCCGGACTCGAAGGCGGCGCGCAGGTCCTCGCGGGAGAACCAGCGGGCCTCCTCGATCTCCTCGCCGTCGACCTGGATCTCGGAGGACGTGGCGCGGGCCATGAAGCCCAGCATCAGGCTGGAGGGGAAGGGCCAGGGCTGGCTGGCGATGTACTCGACGTCGCCGACCACGACGCCGGCCTCCTCGAAGACCTCGCGGACCACCGAGTGCTCGATGGACTCGCCCGGCTCGACGAAGCCCGCGAGCGTGGAGAAGCGGCCCTCGGGCCAGTGCACCTGGCGGCCGAGGAGGGCGCGGTCCTCCTCATCCGTGACGAGCATGATCACGGCCGGGTCGGTGCGCGGGTAGTGCTCCGCACCGCAGGCGGGGCAGCGCCGGATGTGGCCGGCGGCGGCGATGACGGTCCGTTCACCGCAGCGTGAGCAGAAGCGGTGCAGGCGCTGCCAGTTCTCCAGGGCGACGGCGTGGACGAGCAGTCCGGCGTCGCGGGGGGAGAGCAGCAGGCCGGCCTCGCGCAGGCCCGCCGGGCGCGCGGACTGGTCCATGCGGCCGGGCAGCGTGTCCTTCTGGAGGGCGAAGTAGCTGACGCCGTCGTCGTCGGTGCCGAGGTAGTAGCGGTGGGCCTCGGTCAGCGGCGCCTCGAAGGACGGCGTCATGATCAGCTCGGTGCGGCCGTCGGGGGTGTCGTCGATCAGCGCCTGGCCGCCGGACACCACGAAGACGCGCGTCGTCGGGTGGCTCCAGGCCGCCGCCAGCCATGCCTCGTCGAGCCGGTGATGGGCGGAGCGGTCGATTCCGCTCGGCGCGCTGAACGTGAGCGGCCGGCCGGCGGTGTGGTCGGTCCAGGTGGTCACTGCTGTTTCCAACTCCCCCTGTGGCGTGGGTGATTGCTGCGTACGGGCGCGGAGCGGTACGGCGGGACGCGCGCGGTCAGGCCGGGCGCCAGGTCTCCGCCAGGTCGCCCCACAGGTGGGCGGCGGTCTCGACGCCCTTCATCAGCAGGTCGAGCTCGACCTTCTCGTTCGGCGCGTGCCAGCCGTCGGACGGCACGGAGATCCCGAGGAAGAGCACCGGGACGCCGAGGACGTCCTGCAGGTCGGCCGCCGGTCCGGAACCGCCCTCGCGGGTGAAGCGGATCTTCTGCTCGAAGGCCAGGCCCATGGCGCGGACCAGGGACTGGAGCGCGGGGTGGTCGAGCGGGGTGAGGCAGGGGCGGGTGGCGCCCCAGAAGGTGATCTCGTGGCGGATGCCGGGCGGGAGCTGGGCTGCGACCCAGTCGCGTACGGACTGCTGCACGGCGGCCGCATGCTGCCCGGCGACCAGCCGGAAGGACAGCTTCAGCTGTGCGGTGGAGGGCACGATGGTCTTGCCGCCGGGGCCCTGGTAGCCGCCGCCGATGCCGTTGACCTCGGCGGTGGGGCGGGCCCAGATGCGCTCCAGGGTCGTGCTGCCCGCCTCGCCGAGGGGGGCGTGGGAGTGCGCGGTGCGCAGCCACTCCGCCTCGTCGAAGGGCAGCTCGGCGAAGAGTTCCCGCTCGCGCTCGGTGAGCTCGATCACGCCGTCGTAGAAGCCGGGGACGGCGACGCGGCGGTCGGTGTCGTGCAGCGCGGCGGCCAGCCGGGCGGCCTCGGTGGCGGGGTTGGGGACCGCGCCGCCGAACGAGCCGGAGTGGATGTCCTGGTCGGGGCCGTAGAGGTCGATCTGGCAGTCGGTGAGGCCGCGCATGCCGGTGCACACCGTGGGGGTGTCCCGGGACCACATGCCGGTGTCGGAGACGATCACCGCGTCGCAGGCGAGGCGGTCGGCGTGCTTCTCGATCAGGGCAGGGAAGTTCGGGGAGCCGGACTCCTCCTCGCCCTCGATGAGCAGCTTGAGGTTGACGGCGGGGGCGGTGCGGCCGGTCGCGGCGAGGTGCGCGCGTACGCCCAGGGTGTGGAAGAACACCTGGCCCTTGTCGTCGGCGGCGCCGCGGGCGTAGAGCTTGCCGTCGGTGGTGTGCGGGACGAAGGGGTCGGTGTGCCAGCCGTCCTCGCGGGCGGCGGGCTGGACGTCGTGGTGGCCGTAGACGAGCACGGTCGGCGCGGACGGGTCCCCGGAGGGCCACTCGGCGAAGACCGCGGGCAGGCCGTCGGTCTCCCAGATCTCGGTGGCGGTGAAGCCGGTGTCGGAGAGCTTCGCGGCGAGCCATTCGGCGCTGCGGCGGACGTCGCCGGCGCGCTCCGGGTCGGCGGACACGGAGGGGATGCGCAGCCAGTCGGCGAGGTCCTGGAGAAAGCTCTCGCGGTGGAGGGCGATGTACGCGCGGACGGCGCTGTCCGGGGTTGTGCTCATACGACCGAGCCTATCGGCCTTGGGCCGGCGGCCGGTCGGCGGTCTCGCCGAGCAGGATGCGTTCGAGTCCGGCCCGGCCGGGCAGCCGGGCGGGTCTGACCACCTCGCCGCTGCGGACGTAGAGGAAGGCGGCGTCGACGGCGGAGGGCTCCAGGCCGTACCGCTCGGCCCAGGCGAGGCGGTAGACGGCCAGCTGGAGGGGGTCGGCGCTGTGGGCGCGGCCGGTCTTCCAGTCGACGATCTCGAAGCGGTCGCCGTCGGGGCCGGGCTCCTTGTAGACGGCGTCGATGCGGCCGCGGATCACCCGCCCGGCGAGGGTCAGCTGGAAGGGGGCTTCGACGCGGAAGGGGGTGCGGTGGGCGTAGGGGGTGCGGGCGAAGGCTTCCTTGAGGGTTTCGAGGTCGTGTTCGTCGACGATCTCGGTCTCCTCGCCGGGTTCGGCGCCCGGGAGTTCGTCGGGGCCGAGCAGCGGCAGCGTCAGCTCTTCGAAGCGGGACTCGACCCAGGCGTGGAAGCGGGTGCCGCGGCGGGCGCCGGGCTGGGGCGGGCGCGGCATGGGGCGGGCGAGTTCGCGGGCGAAGCCGTCGGGGT
The DNA here is from genome assembly GCF_019933235.1 of Streptomyces angustmyceticus. NCBI lineage: Bacteria > Bacillati > Actinomycetota > Actinomycetes > Kitasatosporales > Streptomycetaceae > Streptomyces > Streptomyces angustmyceticus. Next base: position 2,784,774 of record NZ_CP082945.1, read on the forward strand.
CGGCGGCGAGGCGGAGCAGTTGGGTGGCGCTGAGGGCGGAGGGCAGCGGGACGTCGCGGACGGTGGCGCGCGAGCGGCGCAGTTCGGCGGCGAGCGCGTCCAGATCGCGGTCCCAGGAGCCGACGGTGCGCCGCTCCTCGGGGAGGAGGGCGTGCGGCGCGGTGTCGTCGGGGTGGGCGGTGCCGGGGCCGGCGGGCGCCGTGAGGTCGGGCTCGGCGGCGCGCTGGGCGCCGATACGGGCGGCGGGGCGCGGGGACGGGTGGGCCTCGGGGATGTCGTGGGGCGGGGGGTCGTACGGCGGGGGGTCGTCCTCGTCGTACGGAACGGGTTCGCCGGACGGGGCGCCCTGCGCGTACGGCGGGGCCTCGTCGAACGGCGAAGCCCCGCCGGTCGGCAGGACGTCGTCGAACGGCGGAGCGTCCTCGAACGGCGGGGCGTCGTCGAACGGGTCGGGTTCGGGGAGGGCGTCGTCGTGGGGGTCGGTGTCCCAGGGGTCGTCCGGCGGGGGTGGTGGCCAGTCGGGGTCGTGGGCGGGGCGGGACGGGGCGGAGGCGGCGGGGGTCTCGCCCGTCCGGCGCTCCAGGTGGGCGCGGACCGTGGCGGCGGCGGCGCGGCGGCGGGCCGTGGCGGTGGGATCGAGGGGCAGCGGCCAGGCCTGTTCCGTGGCGGCCTCGGCGAGGGCGGGGTTCTCCTCGCCGTCCCCGGGGGCCGGGGCCCAGTGCTCGATCTCGCCGTGTCCTGCCTCGCAGTGGGTGCGCAGCGCCTCCAGGAAGGCGGACGGGCCGCGGGGCCGCTTCTGCTGGGGCCCCCACCAGTGGCCGGAGCCGAGCAGCAGGGAGCGGGGGCGGGTGAAGGTGACATAGCCGAGGCGGAGTTCCTCGGTCTCCTGGTGTTCCTTCATCGCCTCCTTGAAGGATTTCAGGCCGCGGGCGCCCCATTCGCCGATGTCGGGGAGGGTGGCGGCGTCGCCGCGCAGGGCGTGCGGGAGGACCTTGGCGCGGCTGGTCCAGGACTCGCGGGCCTGTTCGCTGGGGAACTGCTTGGCGATCAGGCCGGGTACGGCGACCACGTCCCATTCCAGGCCCTTGGACTTGTGCGCGGTGAGGACCTTGACGGTGTTGTCGCCGCCCGGAAGGGAGCTGTCGAGGCCCTTTTCGTGCTGGACGGCGGTGCGCAGGAAGCCGAGGAAGGCGAGGAGGGTGGCGTCGCCGTCGAGGGATTCGCCGCCCTGTTTGGCGGCGAATCCGGCCGCGATGTCGAGGAAGGTGCCGAGGGTTTCGCGGCGGCGGGCGGCGAGGGCGTGCGGTGACGCGGACAGCTCGACTTCCAGGCCGGTGGCGGCGAGCACCCGGTGGAGCACGTCCATGAGGGGGTCGCCCAGGGAGCGGCGCAGGTCGCGGAGTTCGGCGGCGAGGTAGGCGAAGCGCACCCGCGCCTCGGGGGAGAACGGGAGCTGGTCGTCGGGACCCTCGGCCTCCAGGAAGGTGTCGAGGGCGTCGGCGAGCGAGATGGTCTCGGCGGGGTCCACGCCCTCGACGGCCTCGGCGAGGCGCTGGGCGGGGTCGTCGGACGGGCCGCCGTGGTGGACGAGGGTGCGGGCGCGGCGGCCGAGGAGTGCCAGGTCGCGGGGGCCGATCCGCCAGCGCGGGCCGATCAGCAGGCGGACCAGGGCGGCGTTGGCCGTCGGGTCCTGGAGCACCTCGCAGACGGCGACGAGGTCGGCGATCTCGGGCAGGTGCAGCAGCCCGGAGAGGCCGACGACCTCCACGGGAATGTCCCGGGCGACCAGTTCCCCCTGGATGCGGGCGAAGTCGCCGGCGGTGCGGCACAGGACGGCGATCTCGCCGGGCGGGGTGCCGGTACGGACGAGGTGGGCGAGGGAGTCGGCGAGCCAGCTGAGCTCTTCGGCGTGGGTGGGCAGCAGGGCGCAGCGGACGGTGCCGTCGCGCTCGGCGCCGGGGGCCGGGCGCAGCGCTTCGACGCCTCGGTGCATCCGGCGCAGCGGGGCGGCGAGGCCGTTGGCGAGGTCGAGGAGGCGGCCGCCGCTGCGCCGGTTCTCGCTGAGGGCGTGGCGGCGGGCGGGGGTGCCGTCCGGGAAGGGGAAGTGGGCGGGGAAGTCGTCGAGGTTGGCCACGGAGGCGCCGCGCCAGCCGTAGATGGCCTGGCAGGGGTCGCCGACGGCGGTGACGGCGTGCCCGGTGACGGTGTCGCCGCCGGCGCCGAAGAGGCCGGACAGCAGGAGTCGCTGGGCGACGGAGGTGTCCTGGTACTCGTCGAGCAGGACGACCCGGAATTCGTCGCGCAGGATCCGGCCGACCTCGGGGCGGGTGGTGGCGAGGGTCGCGCAGTGGGCGATCTGGTCGCCGAAGTCGAGGAGGTCGCGGCGGCGCTTCTCGGCCCGGTAGGCGGTGACGAGGTCGAGCAGTTCCAGGCGGCCGCGGGCGGTCTCGGGGACCTTGCGCAGGTCGGCGTTGGTGAGCTTCACCCCGTCGAGGACGGCGAGGAGCTCGGTGTCGTGGGCGCGGAGCGCGGCCGGGTCCACGAGGTGCTCGGCGAGCTCGGCGTCCAGGGCGAGGACGTCCTCCACGAGGGAGGGCAGCGAGGTGGTGAGCGCGGGGTAGGGGCCGGGGGCGGCGCGGAGAGTACGGGCGGCGAGCTGGAAGCGGGTGGCGTCGGCGAGGAGCCGGGCGCTGGGCTCCAGGCCGATGCGCAGGCCGTGGTCCTTGAGGAGCTGGCCGGCGAAGGCGTGGTAGGTGGAGATCCGCGGCTCACCGGGGGGCTGGTCGGCGGCGGTGCCCGCGGCGCCGGACGGGAGCGGGTCGGGGTCGGTGACCCCGGCGGCGAGGAGCGCGGCCCGGACGCGTTCCGCGAGTTCGCCGGCCGCCTTGTTCGTGAACGTCAGCCCGAGGACCTGCTCGGGGGCGACCTGACCGGTGCCGACCAGCCACACCACGCGCGCGGCCATGACCGTGGTCTTGCCCGAGCCGGCCCCGGCCACGATGACCTGCGGGGCGGGCGGAGCGGTGATGCACTCCGTCTGCTCCGGCGTGAACGGGATACCCAGCAGCTCCTTGAGCTGCTCGGGATCGGTGAGGCGAGCTGACACGAGACAAACGGTAACGGGCGCCACCGACAATCCACGGCGCTTGGGTGGCCCTCCCACGTTCGGCTGTCCCGCCGTGGGGGTTTCTCTTTGTTCGCCTGCGGCGGGCCGGGTCCGCTGCGCGGGGCTGTGGGTGCGGTGACGGACCTCCGAGATCCACCCCCACCGGCCTTCTTCCCACCCCCCAACGGGAGGGGACGGGCCGGAGCGGGTGGGTGTCCGGACGTAAAGCGAAGCAGTCCGGACACCCACCCGCGGAGGCCCGTCACCGGCACCCCGACAGCCCCGCGCAGCGGACCCGCCCGCCGCCAGGCGCAACGCCGGGCGCACCGCGCCAGCGGGCGAAACACGGCGACCAACCCCCACGGCGGCAAAGACAAAAACGTGGGAAAAAAGCCAAACGCAGTGAAACGTCACTCCACGACCTGCCCCCCCTCCGGCTGAGCGCTGCACGAAGCGCGGAACGTGCAGTGGGTGCAGTGGGTGCCGGTGGTCGGTGTGAAGCGTTCCTCCAGGACGCGGCCCGCGGCGGTGGCGAGGAGTTCGCCGACCCACTCTCCCCCGGGCTGCTCCGGGGGGCCTGCCGGCTCCAGTGGCTGTTGCGCCTGTACGGCGGGCAGTGCGTCGCCGCCCTCCTTCTGGGCGGCGCCCAGGCGCAGGTGCACCAGTTCGGCGCCGCCCGGCTCGGGGGTGCGGCCGTCGAAGGCGTCGTCGACGGCGCCCTCGCGGACCGCGAGCTGGTAGACGGCGAGCTGGGGGTGGCGGGCGACCTCGGGGCCGGTCGGCTTCTGCTTGCCGGTCTTGAAGTCGACGACGTACGCGCGGCCCTGTGCGTCCTTGGAGACGTGGTCCATGCTGCCGCGGATGCGGACCTCGTAGGCGCCGGCCCGGAGGGTGAGGTCGAAGCCGTGCTCGGTGGCGACGGTGTCCCGGCCGCGGGTCTCGCGCTCCATGACGTGCCAGCGCAGGAAGCGCTCCAGGGCGGCGCGGGCGGACTCCTTTTCCTGGCGCGACTTCCAGGGGGCGTCGAAGGCGAGGGCGTCCCATACGGAGTCCAGGCGCTCCATCAGGACGGTCAGGTCGGCGGGGGTACGGCCGGAGGCGACCTCGTCGGCGAGCACATGCACCACGTTGCCGAAGCCCTGGGCGGCGGTGGCGGGGGTGTCCGCCTTGACCTCGCGGCCCAGGAACCACTGGAGGGAGCAGGTGTTGGCGAGCTGGTCGAGGGCGCTGCCGGAGAGGACGACGGGGCGGTCGCGGTCGCGGAGCGGGACCGTGCTGTGGGTGGGTTCGTGCAGGCCCCACCAGTTGTCGGGGTGGGCAGCCGGTACGAGGGGGTACTGGTCGTCGTCGCGGAGGGCGGCGAGTTGCGCGAGCCGCTGGGCGGCGGCCTCGCGCAGCGCCGGGGTGGCGGCCGGGTCCACGGTGGTGGCGCGCAGTTCGGCGACGAGCGCGGCCACCGAGAGGGGCCGGCGCGGGCGGCCGGTGACGTCCTGGGGGGCGACGCCCAGTTCGGTCAGGAACCGGGAGGGCTGGTCGCCGTCGTCGGCCGCGGCCTTCACGGCGGTGACGACCAGGCGTTCGCGGGCCCGGGTGGCGGCGACGTAGAACAGCCGGCGTTCCTCGGCGAGCAGGGCGCCCGGGGGCAGCGGCTCGGCCAGGCCGTCGCGGCCGATCCGGTCGGCTTCCAGCAGCGAGCCGCGGCGGCGCAGGTCGGGCCAGAGCCCCTCCTGGACCCCGGCGACGACGACGAGCCGCCATTCCAGGCCCTTGGCGCGGTGCGCGGTCATCAGCCGTACGGCGTCGGGGCGCACGGCGCGCCGGGTGAGGGTGTCGGCGGCGATGTCCTGGGCGTCGAGTTCCTCCAGGAAGTTGAGCGCGCCGCGGCCGCCGGTGCGTTCCTCGGCGCGGGCCGCGGTCTCGAACAGCGCGACGACGGCGTCCAGGTCCCGGTCGGCGTTGCGTCCGGCGGCGCCTCCCCGGTGGGCGGCCCGCTCCAGGCGCTGTGGCCAGGGGGTGCCGTCCCACAGCTCCCACAGGGCCTGTTCGGCGGTGCCGCCGCCGGCCAGGAGTTCGCGGGCCTTGCGCAGCAGCAGCCCGAGCCGCTGGGCGCCGCGCGCGTAGGCGGGGTCGTGGGCCACCAGGCGCTGCGGTTCGGCGAGCGCCTGGGCGATCAGCTCGTCGGAAGGCCGCGGCAGCGCCTGCCCGGCGGCGCGTTCCTCCTCGCGCAGGGCCCGCCCCAGCCGCCGCAGGTCGGCGGCGTCCATACCGCCCAGCGGGGAGGTCAGCAGGTCCAGCGCGGTCTCGGCGTCGAGCACGGGGCGGGCGCCGGGGGCGGGGGCGGCCTCGACAGGGTGGGTGTCATCGGGGACGGCCTCGGCGGACGGGGCATCCCCGGGGGCAGACTCGACGGGCAGGGCGTCATCGAAGGCGGGCGCGACGGGCGAGGCGCCACCAGGGGCGGCCGCCCCGGCTTCCCCCTCCCCCGCCCCGGCCCCGTCCGCACCCGGCCCCTCCAACGCGGCCCGTGCCGCCACCCGCAGTGCGGTCAGCAGTGGGGCGACCGCGGGTTCGTGGCGCAGGGGCAGGTCGTCGCCGTCGATGTCGAGCGGTACGCCGGCGGAGGTCAGGGCGCGGCGTACGGCGGGGAGGGAGCGCCCGCCGGCGCGGACGAGGACGGCCATCTCGTGCCAGGGCACGCCGTCTTCGAGGTGGGCGCGGCGCAGGATGTCGGCGATGTTGTCGAGCTCGGTGCCGGGTGTCGGGTACGTGTACACCTCGACGCGGCCGCCGTCCCGTACGGGCACCGGTTCGCGGTGGGCGCGGACCTTACGGGCGGGCAGGCGGGTGAGCGGCATCCGGTGGGTGAGCAGCCGGGTGGCGGCGAGCAGGGCGGCGCCGGAGCGCCGGGAGGTGCCGAGCACGGCCACGGGGGCGGGGGTGCCGTCGCCGCGGCGGAAGGTCTCGGGGAAGTCGAGGATGCCGTTGACGTCGGCGCCGCGGAAGGCGTAGATCGACTGGTCGGGGTCGCCGAAGGCGACGAGTGTGCGGCCCGGAGCGCCCGGCCGGCCCGTCGCTCCGTGGTTGCCGGCGAGCGCGCGCAGCAGCCGTACCTGGGCGGCGTCGGTGTCCTGGTACTCGTCGACGTAGACCGCGTCGTAGGCGGTGGCCAGTTGTGCCGCGACGTCGGTGTCCTCGGCGAGCAGCACCGCGCGGTGCACCAGCTCGGCGTAGTCCAGTACGCCCTGGGCGTCCAGGACGTCGAGGTATTCGGCGAGGAAGGCGGCCGCCGCGCTCCAGTCGGGGCGGCCGGTGCGGCGGGCGAAGGCGTCGAGGGCGTCCGGGCCCAGGCCCAGTTCGCGGCTGCGGGCGAGCACCGCGCGGACCTCGTCGGCGAAGCCGCGGGTGGTCAGGCAGGCCCGCAGTTCGTCGGGCCAGCTCACCCGGGCGCGGCCGGTGCCGGCCAGTTCCGCCTGTCCTTCGAGGAGTTCGCGGACGGCGAGGTCCTGTTCGGGTCCTGACAGCAGCCGGATGGGGTCGGCGAAGAGGTCGGCGTCCTGGTGGGCGCGGACCAGGGCGTAGCAGAAGGAGTGGAAGGTCGTCGCCTGCGGGATGCCGGCCCGGGGGCCGGCCCCGGGGGCGGTCGGCCCGGCGGGCTGTCCCTCCAGGTCGGCCAGCCGGGCCGCGAGCCGGTCGCGGAGTTCGACGGCGGCCTTGCGGCTGAAGGTGAGGACGAGGATCCGGTCGGGGTCGGTGCCGGCCCGCACCCGGCGGGCGACCGACTCCACGAGTGTCGTGGTCTTGCCGGTGCCCGGCCCGGCCAGCACCAGCAGGGGGCCGTGCCGGTGGTCAACCACGGCGCGCTGCGCTGCGTCCAACGCAGGAGGAGTCGCCCGCCCCGGCGGGGTGCGCACCAGCCGGTACGTGCCCGCGGCACCCCGCGGCGCCGCCCGGTGGGGCTGCGTCGTCGGGACGGCCGGGGAGGCCGAGAAGGAGGAACTCACGTGGATCGCCGGTCCTGAGGAGGTGCTGGTCGTGGTGCGGTGGTGGTGCGCGGCGCCGTGGTCCGCGGGCCGGGAGTGGTCCGGCCGTGCGGGGCGCGGCGGGGCCGTCGTCGTGACGGCAGGGCCCGACGCTACGCCAGGTGGTGGCCGTGCCGCAGCGCGTCCCACGGCCCGCCGGGCGGCCGCCGCCATGACCCGCCGGGTGGCCGGCCCCGTGACCCGCCGGGTGGCCGGCCCCATGGCCCGCGGCTCGGTGCCGCCGGCCCGGAGGGCTGTCGTTCGGCCCGGGCCGGCCCGGCGGCTCGGGTCCGCGACCCGGGCGGGACGCGGCCGGGAGCCGCTAGTCCGGGCGCCCGTCCCAGCGGGCCCGCCGCATGTCGAGCCGCGGTATGTGGTCGTCGGCGGCGTGCGGGGCGGTGCGCAGCGGAGTGCCCTCGTCGCGGTAGTGCGCCAGGGCGCGCAGTTCGCTGCCGGGCAGCAGCCGGCCGTCCGCGCGGACCACCCGCCACCAGGGCACGGCGCCGCCGTAGAGCGCCATCACCCGCCCGACCTGCCGCGGACCTCCTTCTTCGAGCCACTCCGCGACGTCCCCGTACGTCATCACCCGGCCCGCCGGGATCAGCTCGGCGACGGCCAGGACGCGTTCCGCGTACTCCGGGAGTTCCGGACCTTCCGCGCCTCCCGGACCTTCCGGGCCTTCCTGGTCTTCCGGGTTCGCGGGGAATTCACCCGATGTCTCATCTCCGGTCCCACTCATTCGGTCCATCCTGCCGCACGGCACCGACAATGGGAGCGGACACACGGTCCCGTCCCTCCGGGAGGTCGGTGGCAAGGCGTCGGCGGCCCCGTGCGGGGAGGGCGTTCCGCTTCCCGCGCCCCCGAAATGCACCCTGATGCCCCCCTCCACCGGTCGGCCGTGCCACCATCTTCCGGACGGTGACTGGTGATACGAGATCAAGAAGAGACGGCCGAGCAGCAGGGTGCGGCGCCTCCATGGGAGGCGGGCGCCCCTGAAGCGCTGGCCGTCGACGCCGCCGGCCCGGCGCCCGGACCGGCCGCACGGACCCGGCGGCCGCGGCGGCGGCAGGCGGCACCACAGGGGAAGCACCAACGGAGGCCGGACACGGCTTCCGCTACCGAAAAGGCGAGCACGATCGAGAAGGCCGAACGACCCGGGGCGTCCGAGAGGCCGGAAGGACCCAAGGAGCCCGAGCCCACCGAGCGGCACGAGGAGGAGCCGAACGGCGAGCGGAACAGCAGGGAGCCCGAGGAGGGGCAGGACGGACCGGCCGCGCGCGACGAGCACGAGGAGCCGGCGTCCGGCACGCCCCAAAACCGGCCCCACACGGGCTCGCACCGCTCCGACCTGGGCTCCGGCGAGTACGGCGAGTTCCACGTCGACCGGGTCTCCGGCGACGAGCCGCTGCTGCCCGCCCGGGTGCACCGCCCCGCCGACCTGCTGCGGCTGCTGCTCGGCATCGCCGGGATCGCCCTCGTCCTCGGACTCGCCACGTTCGCCCACGGCACCACCCAGGGCCTGGCGCGGGACATCGGGACCGGCGCGAAGGCGGCGCCGCCGCTGCTGATCAACCTGGCGGGGCTCACCTCCAGCGTCGCGGTGCTGATCGTGCCGGTGGCGTTCGCCGTCGAGCGGCTGATCAAGCGCGACGGGCTGCGGATCGCGGACGGGGTGCTGGCCGCCGTCCTCGCCCACGGAGTGTCGCTGGCCGCCGACCTGTGGGTGGCCGACTCCGCGCCCGTCTCCATCCGGGACGCGCTGACCCAGCCCCTGGAAAACGGGTCGCTCTCCGCCCCGGTGCACAGCTATCTGGCGCCCGTGATCGCCTATATGACGGCCGTGGGCATGTCCCGGCGGCCGCGCTGGCGGGTCGCGATGTGGTGCGTGCTGCTGCTGGACGCCTTCGCGGTGCTGGTGGGGCGCTACACCACCCCGTTCGCGATCATCACGACGGTGCTGATCGGCTGGACCGTCGCCTACGGCACCCTCTACGCCGTCGGCTCCCCCAACGTCCGCCCCACCGGCCAGAACCTCCTCGCGGGGCTGCGCCGGGTCGGCTTCCATCCGGTGTCCGCGCTGCGGGCGGAGGACGCCACCCCCACGGAGCACACCGAGCACCCCGACCGCGGCCGCCGCTACCTCGTCACCCTGGAGGACGGTCCGCCGATCGACGTCACCGTGGTGGACCGCGAGCAGCAGGCGCACGGCTTCTTCTACCGGGTGTGGCGCAGGCTCTCGCTGCGCGGCATCAACCAGCGCCGCAGCCTGCAGTCGCTTCGCCAGGCGCTGGAGCAGGAGGCGCTGCTGGCGTACGCGGCCATCGCGGCCGGCGCCCACGCCCCCAAGCTGATCGCGACCTCCGAGCTCGGGCCGGACGCGGTGATGCTGGTCTACGAGCACATCGGCGGCCGCACCTTCGACTCGCTGGCCGACGAGGAGATCACCGACGCGCTGATGCACAGCGCCTGGCGGCAGGTCGAGGCGCTGCAGTCCCGGCGGATCGCGCACCGGCGGCTGGTCGGTGACGCGCTGCTGATGGATCGTTCCGGCACCATCGTCCTGACCGAGCTGCGCGGCGGCGAGATCGCGGCCGGTGATCTGGTGCTGCGGATGGACATCGCCCAGCTGCTGGCCACCTGCGGTCTGCGGGTCGGTGCGGAGCGGGCGGTGGCCGCGGCGGTCGAGGTGCTCGGCCCGGACGCGGTCGCCGACAGCCTGCCGCTGCTGCAGCCGATCGCGCTGAGCCGCACCACCCGCGCGACGCTGCGCCAGCTGGCCCGCGAGCGCGCCAAGCGGGAGCGGGAGGCCGTACTGGCGGCCTCGCAGGCGGCCAAGGAGGCGCGGGAGGAGCGCGAGGCGGAGGGTCCCAAGGACCGCAAGACGCTGCGGGCCGAGCGGCACGCGGAGAAGAACGCCGAGAAGCGGGCCCTGGACGAGGCGTCGGAGGAGGCCCGCGAGGAGGATCTGCTCGCCCAGATCCGCCGGCAGGTGCTGCTGATCCGTCCGACCGCGGTGATCGAACCCGCCAAGCTGGAGCGGCTCAGCCCGCGCAAACTCATCACCTGGATTGCCGGCGCCTTCGCCGTGTACCTGCTGTTGTCCCAGCTCACCAACTTCAACCTGGGCGACATGGTCAACAAGGCGGAGTGGGAGTGGGTGCTGGTCGCGGCCTTCTTCTCGGCGCTGACGTACATCGCGGCGGCGATGAGCCTGCTGGGGTTCGTCACCGAGCGGGTGTCGTTCGTCCGCACGGTCATCGCGCAGATCGCGGGCAACTTCGTGAAGCTGGTGGCGCCCGCGGCGATCGGCGGTGTGGCGCTCAACACCCGCTTCCTGCAGCGGGCCGGGGTCCGGCCGGGGCTGGCGGTGGCCAGCGTCGGCGCGTCCCAGCTGTTCGGCCTGGGCAGCCATGTGCTGCTGCTGCTGGTCTTCGGCTATCTGACCGGCACCCAGGAGCAGACCCCGTCGATCTCGCCGTCCCGTACGGTCATCGCCGGCCTGCTGACGGTGGCTGTGCTGGTCCTGATCGTCACGGCGGTGCCGGCGCTGCGGAAGTTCGTCTCCACCCGGGTGCGGTCGCTGTTCGCGGGGGTCGTCCCGCGGATGCTGGACATCCTGCAGCGGCCCGGGAAGCTGGTCACCGGCATCGGCGGGATGCTGCTGCTGACGGCGGCGAACGTGATGTGCCTGGACGCCTCGATCCGGGCGTTCGGCGGCGGCGACACGATCAGCTACGCGAGCATCGCGGTGGCCTTCCTCGCCGGTAACGCGCTGGGCTCGGCCGCGCCGACGCCGGGCGGTGTGGGCGCCGTCGAGGGCGCGCTGATCGGTGCGCTGACGGTCGCCGGGCTCGCGGGCGACACGGCCTTCCCGGCGGTGCTGCTGTTCCGGCTGATGGTCTTCTGGCTGCCGGTGCTGCCGGGCTGGCTGGCCTTCACCTACCTCACCCGCAAGGGCGAGATCTGAGCGGAGCCCGCAGGGCGCTGCGGCCTCCGGCGCACGGCACGCGAAAGGCGCCGGTCCGTACGGGGTACGGACCGGCGCCTTCGCGCTGGGAGCTGCCGGCCCCGGGAGGGGCCCGGCGGGCCGTGGCGTCTAGTAGACCGGCTTCTCCGGCTCGACGGTGTTGACCCAGCCGATGACGCCGCCGCCGACGTGCACGGCGTCGGCGAAGCCCGCGGACTTCAGTACGGCCAGCACCTCGGCGGAGCGGACGCCCGTCTTGCAGTGCAGGACGATCTTCTTGTCCTGGGGGAGGTCCTGGAGGGCGCTGCCCATGAGGAACTCGTTCTTCGGGATCAGCCGGGCGCCGGGGATGGACACGATCTCGAACTCGTTCGGCTCGCGGACGTCGATGATCTCGATCTTCTCGTCGCCGTCGATCCACTCCTTGAGCTGCTGGGGAGTGATCGTGGAGCCGGCCGCCGCCTCCTGGGCCTCCTCGGACACGACGCCGCAGAAGGCCTCGTAGTCGATGAGCTCGGTGACGGTCGGGTTCTCGCCGCAGATGGCGCAGTCGGGGTCCTTGCGGACCTTGACCTGGCGGTAGGTCATCTCCAGCGCGTCGTAGATCATCAGACGGCCGACGAGCGGGTCGCCGATGCCGGCGAGCAGCTTGATGGCCTCGTTGACCTGGATGGAGCCGATGGAGGCGCACAGCACGCCGAGGACGCCGCCCTCGGCGCAGGAGGGCACCATGCCGGGCGGCGGGGGCTCCGGGTACAGGCAGCGGTAGCAGGGGCCGTGCTCGGACCAGAACACCGACGCCTGGCCGTCGAAGCGGTAGATCGAGCCCCACACGTACGGCTTGTTCAGCAGCACGCAGGCGTCGTTGACCAGGTAGCGGGTGGCGAAGTTGTCGGTGCCGTCGACGATCAGGTCGTACTGCGCGAAGAGCTCCATGACGTTGGTGGAGTCGAGGCGCTCTTGGTGCAGGTTGACCGTGACGTACGGGTTGATGCCCAGGACGGTGTCCTTCGCGGACTCCGCCTTGGAGCGGCCGATGTCCGCCTGGCTGTGGATGATCTGGCGCTGCAGGTTCGACTCGTCGACCTCGTCGAACTCCACGATGCCGAGCGTGCCGACGCCGGCCGCGGCCAGATACATCAGGGCGGGCGAGCCCAGGCCACCGGCGCCGACGCACAGCACCTTGGCGTTCTTCAGCCGCTTCTGCCCGTCCATCCCGACGTCCGGGATGATCAGGTGGCGGGAGTACCTGCGGACCTCATCGACGGTGAGCTCCGAAGCGGGCTCGACCAGGGGTGGCAGCGACACGGGGACTCCGTTGATCGGTCGTGGTGGGGTTCCCCCCGCCCGAGCGGAGCCGAGAGTGGGGGAGCTTGCTCTCCCCGTAACACTGCCACGCCCTTCTTCATTCCGAGACACCTGTTCCGATGCGCGAGACGAGTTCGTCCCAGTAACCGGGCAGCGACTCCCAGGCGCCATCGGGCACCCCCGCGCCCGCCGCGGCACGCCGGTCGGTGACGTACACGGTGCCCGCGCCCTGCCAGCGGGCGATCCGCAGCGCCTCGTCGAGGTGGCCGCGCGGCACGCTGTGGACGAGGTGACAGAACCGCTCCGGAGGGTGGTCGGCGGTCCACTCGGCCACCTGTGACCAGCGGTAGTCGGCCCAGGAGCCGGCGAAGGTGACGAGCTGGTCGGCGGTCTCGGCGTAGCCGGGGTGGGGGTGGCTGCCGTGCCCGAGGACGAGGGGGCCGCCGCACAGCGCGCGCAGGGCGTCGGTCAGCCGCCGCGTCGCGGGCAGGTGCGCCCGGTCCGTGGGAGCACGGTCCAGCCAGAAGCCGTCGGTCTTGTACCACTCCAGGTGGCGGTGGGCGTCGGAGAGCAGCTCGGCGAAGGGCCGCGTCCCGCGCCCGGTGTCCAGGTGTCCCAACAGGCGGACACCGGCGTCCCGCAGCCGGGCGGCGGCCGGCAGGCAGTGCGGGTCGGGGCGGGAGCCGGGGCCGTTGGACACGTCGAGGACCGCCCAGTGCAGCGGCCCCGTCCCCAGCGGGGCCCGCGGCTCCCGCGGCGGCGCGGACCCGCCGGCGCCGCGCAGCAGTCCGGCCCATTCGGCCGGCGCCAGCAGGGGGTGGGCGAAACCCGGCACCCCGATGCCGCACGGCGTCGTCCCGCCGGCGGCGGGGGCGGCGCCGGCGGTGCGGGTCAGATGCGACACGCGGCCTCCATCCAGATGTCGGCCAGGGACTCCTCCAGCACGATCCGCGGGCGCCAGCCGAGCCGGTCGCGGGCGGTGCGGACGTCCGCCTGCTGCCAGGTGCCGCAGCCGTCCGGATACGGGTAGGTGACCGGCGGCGAGCCCGTCGGGTGCTCGGGGGACGGGCCGGGGATGACCAGCCGGGCGGGCGGCGAGTCGAGTTCGTGGAGCGCGCCGCCGAAGCCGGCGACCCGGGCGAGCACGGACGCGGCCTCGCGCAGCCGCACGGCCCGGCCGGTCCCGATGTTGACGACGCCCTGCGCGGCGGACAGCGAGGCGGCGTGCACCGCCCGCGCGACATCGCGTACGTCGACGAAGTCCCGCTGGACGCCGAGCCCGCCGAGCTTGAGTTCGTTGTCGCCGGACTGCATGGCGCGGCGCATCGCCTCGGCGAGCCGGCCCAGCGGCGAGCCCGCCGGGGTGCCGGGGCCGACCGGCGAGAAGATCCGCAGCACGACGGCGTCCAGCCCGGAGCCCAGGACCAGTTCGGTCGCGGCGAGTTTGCTGACGCCGTAGGGCCCTCCGGGGCGCGGCACCGCGTCCTCGGCGGTGGAGGACCCGGGCTGGGACGGCCCGTACTCGGAGGCGCAGCCCAGGTGGACGAGGCGGGCGCCGCAGCTGCTGCGGCGCAGCGATTCGCAGATGGTGGCGACCGCGACGGTGTTGTGCCGGGTCAGGTCGCGGGCGCCGCCACGGGTGGCGCCCGCGCAGTTGACGACGACCCCGGGGTGGACGGCGTCGAGGAAGCGGGTGAGCGCCCCGGGGCTGCCGGTGGCGAGGTCGAAGCGGACGTCGGCGTCGTCGCCCCGCCCGAGGGCGGTGAGCTGGACGGCGGGGTCGGCGAGCAGGCGGTCGGCGACATAACGGCCCAGATAGCCGTTGGCACCGATGAGCAGCACCCTCATCGTGCGACCCCCCGGTCCGCGTGGCGTGTGGTCGGCTGGACGTTCATCTGTCGTGCTCCTAAGGCGGATCGAGGGAAGTGAGTCGGCTTCCGCGGAGTCGGCGTCCGCCCCGGGGGCGGGGGCCACGTGGGGGGTGGGGTCCGCGGGGCGGGGGCCGGGGCGGCCGTTTCGGGGTGCCGCTCCCGGGGCGGTGCGTGGTGGGGGTGCCCGTGTGGGGGGACGGGGAGTCGGGGGCCGGGGGTCGTCCGGACGGTCACGGCCGCTGCGCCTCCGCGGGCCCGGAGGGGGCCGGCCGGTGCGCGCAGGCGCCGGTGAGCGCCCGCAGGCCGTACACCAGGAGCCCGGCGGCCGCGGCCGTGCAGGCCACGGCGGGGACGGCGGCCGGTCCCACAGCGGTGGCGAGCGCCTCGACCGGGACGTCCAGCGGGGGCAGGCCGGGGAGCCGGGCGATCAGTACGAGGGACAGGGCGAGGGCTTCCAGGGCGGCGGCCGCGGCCACGCCCGTCGCGGCCGCCTCGGGAAAGCCGTGCACGGTCAGCAGCCGGGCGAGGAAGAGCAGCACCCCGAGGGCGGCCGCGGCGGCCTGCGCCGTCCTGCCGACACCGCCGAAGGCCGCGTCCGCGCCGAGGAGCAGCGCCGTCAGCGCGCCCAGGAAGAGCAGGGTGGTGGCGAGGAGCAACGGCCGGATGCGGGCGGCGAGTTCCCCGAGGCCGCGGCTGGCGGCCAGGCCGCGCCGCCCGCGGGCCGCGAACCAGCGGGCGCAGCCGGCCGCGGGGGCGAGGGCGAAGGCGAGGGCCACGGCGGTGGCGGCGGCCGCGTGCGGCGTGGCGTGCGGCAGGTCGGGGCCGCCGGCCAGCAGCTCTTCGAGCAGCCAGTCGCCGTACACCGCGTATCCGGCCGTCCAGCAGACCCACAGCCCCGCGGTCCACGGCCCGGCGCCCCGGTGGCGCGACCGCAGCGGCCCGGACCGGACGGCCAGCCGGACGGCGAGGACGAGCAGCACCCCGCCCGCGGCACCGACCGCGACGCGCACGGAGGGCGGCGCGGCCCCGGCCGAGGCGACGGCGGCGAGCGCGGCGACGCAGACGGCACCGGGCAGCAGCTGCAACACCCCGCGCACACCGCCGGAGCCGCGGGCGGGCACGGGCACGGACGGGTGCCCCGGCCCGTGGTGCCCGGCGCGCTCCGGGTCGGCGCTCTCCGGGTCCGCGTACCCCGGGTCGGCGCGCTCGGGGGCGGCGCTCTCCGGGTCGGCGCGGGGCACCCGGGCGTAGAGCTCCTCGGCCAGCGAGAAGACGTCGCGGTGCCGGAAGCGCGCGGCCGTACGGTCGGTGACCCCGTGCGCCTCCAGGCCGGCGGCGATCTCCAGCGCGTCGACGGCACGGGCGCACAGCTCCTGATGGCGATGCATCAGCGACCGCACGGGGTCGGCGGGCCCACGCCGCCCGGGACGGGCGACGGCCTCCTCGGGCCGTGGCGCGAGGAGGGCGGTGGCCTCGTCGGGCGGCGGCGCCGTGCGGGCGACGGCCTCCTCGGGCCGTGGCG
Source organism: Streptomyces angustmyceticus (assembly GCF_019933235.1). Classification (NCBI taxonomy): domain Bacteria; kingdom Bacillati; phylum Actinomycetota; class Actinomycetes; order Kitasatosporales; family Streptomycetaceae; genus Streptomyces; species Streptomyces angustmyceticus. The sequence continues at coordinate 2,800,567 of NZ_CP082945.1, forward strand.
CGAAGTGGGCGACGGGCCCGTCGGGCGGCGCCGCAGTACGGGCGGCAGCCTCCTCGGGCGGCACTCCAGTACCGGCCGCGGTGCGGTCTTCCCCGGTTGCTGCGGCGTGGGTGGCGCCGGTGTCGGGTGTGGTCACCGCCCGTCCCCTCTCCCCCGGGCCGCCGCGCAGCCGCCCCGGTCGGGGCGGGGGTGCGGCGGGCGCCGCCGGGCCGGGCGGCCGGGGCCGCCGGGGGCGGGGTGCTCGGCGTAGGCCGGTCGGCCCGCGCGGCGGGGAGCCCTCCGGCCCCCGCCCCGCGCCACATCCGTCATGCCCGTCACCAGCGCCACGCCCACCAGGCCCATCGCACCCATCACGTCCAGCACAGCCGTCACCACTGCCCTGCCTCCTTCGCTCCGGTCACGCCCGTCGGCTCGACGGCGAACCCGCCCTGTCTCACCGGACGTCTCACCTCTCGGACAGCGGTCGCCCCGCTCTCCGCGCAGCCTCCGGTCTCGGCCGGCGGCACGGCGCTCCGCTCCTGTGCGGGGACCGTGGGAACCGCCCAGCTCGGCGTGCGGCCGGCGGACACGGCGGCCCGCGCGGTGGCGCCGGTCGCGGCCCAGCGGCCGGGGACATGGGACTCGGCGGGGCGGGCGAAGGGCTGCGGCGCGCCCCCGCGCCCGCGCCGGGCGGCCGGCCGGGCCGGGGCGTGGGAGATCAGTTCCAGGTAGATGCCACGAAATGCCGCGACGTTCTGCTCGACGGTGAACAGCTCCAGCGCCCGCGCCCGGGCCGCCGCGCCCAGCCGGGCCCGGCGGTCCGGGTCGCCGAGCAGCGCGGTGCAGGACTCGGCGAGGGCGCGGGGATTGCGCGGCGGGACGACCAGCCCGGTGCCGCCGATGATCTCGCAGACGGCGCCGGCGTCGGTCGACACCGTGGCGCGGCCGCAGAACATCGCCTCCACCAGGGAGCGCGGAAAGCCCTCGATGACGCTGGAGAGCACCACCACGGCGCCGGAGGCGTAGGCGTCCTCCAGGGCCGGCACCTCGGGGCTGCCGATCTCCTCGAAACTGACCGGGCTCTCGCCGACGGTGCGGACGTCGGCCGCCTCGTCGGGGAAGAGCTGGGCGGCCAGCGCCCGGCAGTGCGCGAGGTATCCGGGCGCCTGCGGGTCGCGGCCGGGGCCGCCGATGATCCGCAGGGTGGCCGCCGGCTCGGCCCGGCGGACCTCGGCGAAGGCGTGCAGCAGCGCGATGAGGTCCTTGGCGGGCTCGATGTCGCCGACCCACACCAGCGTCTTGGAGCCGTCGGCCGCGGCGTCCGCGACGGCGGCGAAGGGGGCGGCGTCCATGCCCGGGTAGACCGTGCGCAGCCGGGCGCGGTCGGCGCCGCAGCGCTCCTGCCAGCGCCGGGCGTGGGTGTTGCCGGGGGTGATCAGGGCGGCCTGCGCGTAGGTCTCGGCGGCCAGCGCGCCCTGGAAGGCCGCGAGCAGCGCGCGCACCGGCGCACGCGACGGCGAGGCAGCGCGCGCGAGATAGTGCTCGCGCAGCCGTACGCCGTACTCGGTGACCAGGAGCGGGGTGCCGAAGTAGTGCCGGGCCAGCAGCCCGGGGAGGGCGGCCGCGCCGCCGGAGGTGGCGTGGCACAGGTCCACCCCGGCGAGCCCGGGGGCCGGCCCGTCGCCGTACCAGTCCAGGGACAGCGGCCGCAGCGCGCGGGCGAGCCCGGCGGTGACGGCCAGCAGATCACCGACCTGCGCGCCGTGGGCGGCGGGCAGCGCGTGGGGGCCGTGGCAGGCGGCCTCCAGGAGGCGTACGGCGTCCTCGGAGCGCAGCAGCGCGGGCAGTCCCCGGTGCTCGCGGGCGAGTTCGGCGAGCCCGTACAGACCGCTGGCGAAACGGTCCGCCTTACTGGTCGGCGAGGAAACCGGGGAGCCGTCCGGGGCCGCCGGGGGGGCATCCGCCGGCGCGCCCTCCTGATACGCGCCCCCGGTCGGCCCGCCCCCCACGGGCACCGTGGCGAAGGCCGCCACGAGCGCGCCGAAGCTCTCGGCGAAGCGGCGGCGTTCGCGGCGCCCGGGGGTGCGTCCCCGGCGCGGTTCGCCGGTCCGGCGGCGCGCGTCGGGAGCGTCGCCCCCCAGGGCCGCGGTGTGCACCGCCCGTACGTGGCCCGGGAGTTCGGGCCGGTGGAGCGCTTCCGGGCGTGGCTCGGCGCTCAGGGCGTAGACCTCGAAGTCATGGCCGGTGAGCCCGCGCACGAGCCGGTCGCACCAGGCGTGCGCCTCACCGGGCGCATACGGATAACCGCCTTCGGTGAGCAGTCCAATCCGCACGAGTGCACCACCGTCCTCCCATATCGGCGTCCCTGGTGTGCCGGCGACCCGGCCGCCACCTGCGGGAAGAAGCTATGCAAACGACCGGTGGCGCGATGGACGGTTGTCCATCGCGCCACCGGAAGGGGTGAACAGACGTAACTTTCCGCCCGCGAGGGCGTTTCGACGCGCTATGTGTCCGCCGCGCCACCGTCCGTAGTGGCCGTGGCGGGGCGCGGCCCGCACAGGAGGCGCCGCCCTCGGGGCGACGCGCACCCGGCACCGGTCAGCGCTGAGTGGGGAACGGCCAGGAGTTGGGCCGGCAGGTCACGCCGTCCGTCGTCAGGAACTTGGTCTGCTGCATCATCACCGGGGCCAGGGCGCCCTGCCGCGAGCAGATCTCGTGGTTGTGCCCGAGGCGGTGGCCGACCTCGTGGTTGATCAGCATCTGCCGGTAGGCGTGCATCTTGTCGTGGCCGTAGGTCCGGGCGCCCTGCGCCCAGCGGTAGGCGTTGATCATCACCCGGTCGGTGGCCGCCGAGTCGCAGGAGACGTTCTCCTCGCCGGTGTCGAGGCCGGACTTGGCGCACCACGCCGCCGTGGTCCCCGGGCTCGCCAGCGTGATCACGAAGTCGGCGCGGCCGGACCCCACGCGCTGGAAGGTCCGCTGCCCGCCGTGCGCCCAACTGCGGTCGTCGTTGAGGGTCTTGTGCACCGCGTCGGCGAACAGCTTGCCGTCCAGCGGGAGTCCCTCCTCGATGTCGACGCGGTAGCGCACCACCTTGCCGTGTCCGGGCGCCTTGGCGTCGCCGCCGGTCGGCCGGAACTTCCCGCTGGCCGTCATGTGCGCGTCCAGCGGGAAGACCTGCGTCATCTGCTCGTCGTAACTGGCGGGCTTGGCGTCCTGGGTGGGCCTGGCGCGCGACCGGGAGGCCGCGTCGTCGGCCCCGTCGGTACGGTCGTTGCCGCTGCGGGGCTGCGGGTCGCCGCCGTCCTTGTGCTGCTCGGCGACCTGGCCCGCGATGACGACGGCGAGGACGGTGGTCACCGCCGCGGCCGCCGCGCCGGTGAACGTCCGGCCCATGCCGCCCTTCTTGCTGCCGTGCCGCCCCTCCTCGACGGCGAAGCCGCCGTCCGGGTCGTGGCCGTTCTCGTCGCCCGCCTCGCCGGCGTCCGCGCCGGACCCGGCAAGCCGCTCCGGCCCGTCGGCCTCGTCGCGGTCGAAGACCACCGACCGGCCGGTGAAGCGTCCGCCGGCGGGCGCGCCACCGGTACCGGGCGCGTACGGACCGGCCGCCGGGGCAGCCGTACGGGGCGCACCGGCCCGGAACACATCGTCGTCGGCATCGGCGTCGCCGCCCCGGCCGTCCGGGAACGCCCCGGCGTCGAAGGCGGCCACGTAGTCGCGCCGGGGTCCCGGCCCGCTGCCGGGCGGGGCGAGGGGAGGTGCCTCGCCGGGCATCTCCGCGCGCGGGCGCGGGATCCGCGGCGCGCCCCGGCCTGCGGCGGCCGGGGCGGTGGGCGTCGTGGGGAACGCGCCCCAGCCGCCTCCCGGCTCGTGCTGTTCGGGGTGTCCGCCGCGCACCGCGTCGCCCTCGAACGGCTCGCGTCTGCGGCGTCCGGAGCCGGGGGCACCGCCCCCGGTGGGGCTGTTGCCGGACGGACCGGCCGTCTCCGGGCTCTCGGCGGCGGTCTCCGGCCGGCCTCGGCGGCTATGGCGTCCCACGGGGCGTGTCAGCTCCTGCCCGCATCAGCGGTCACATCGATCACTTCACTGTCGAGCAGCTCGCGGACGGCGCGCGCCACTGTCTCGGGGTACTCCATCATCGCCACATGACCCGCCTCCGGCAGCGTCAGCAGTCGCGAACCGCGGAACGCCGCGGCCGCCCGCCGCGCCATCCGGTAGGAGACCAGGCGGTCGCGCCCACCGTAGACGAGAAGGGTCGGAGCGAGCACTCTCTCTGCCTGACGCCACAAATTATGCTGGCCGCCGAGCGTATAGGCGTTCACCAGGCCGCGCGCCGAACGCTCCATGACCTCCCAGAAGTAGGGGAGTTCCAGGCGCCGGGCGTATTCGTCGACCGCGGCGTTGAACCCTTCCGGGCTGACCCGGCCGGGATCGCCGTAACAGAGCGCCAGTACCTCGCGGGTGCGGCGCTCGGGCGTCCAGTCATGGGTGAGCCGGCCGAAGAGCCCGGCGACACCGGGGACGGCGAGCAGCGCGGTGGGCACCGCGGTCAGCTGCGGCCGCAGCTCGGGCAGCGCCGGGGAGATCAGCGTCAGGGTGCGCACGAGGTCGGGGCGCTCCGCCGCCACCCGGGTCGAGGCGGCGCCGCCCATGGAGTTGCCGATGAGGTGGACGGGGCCGCGCCCGGCCGCGTCGAGGTGGCGGATGACCGCGCGGGCCTGCGCGGAGACGGAGTAGTTGCCGTCGGCGGGCGGCGGCGAGTGCCCGAAGCCGGGCAGGTCGATCGCCTCGCCGTCCAGCCGGTCGGCGAGCAGCGGCATCAGGTCCGACCAGTTCTGCGAGGAGCCGCCGAGGCCGTGGACGTAGAGCGCGGGCTCACGGGCGGGCACCTCGCCGCCGTCGCCGGCGTCCGGTCCGTCGCCGCCGTGCGCCGGCCGTCCGGACGGTGCCCGTACGGTCAGCGTCAGGCCCGGCAGGGTCACGGTGCGCACCGTCTCCTCCCCGCCGTGCCGGCCGGGGCCGGCCGGTGGCACCGGGAGGGCGGCGGTCGCGGTGTCCGGCGACTCGGTCGAAGACATGGAACGATGTTACGAGACGATCACGCCCCCTATCGTGTGTCCGCGGTCACACACCGCATCGCGCTGCCGCGGCCGCTCTCCTACGCTCGTAGGCGAGGGCAGCCGCCCCGGCCCCTGCTTTCATGCCAGGCGCCGGCCGACGACCGAGCACGCGGGAAAGGGAGCCATCATGCGCGTCGACCCGACAGACCCGGAGACCTTCGCGGACGAGAGCGACGCCGCCCCGATCGACGTCGAGGCACCGGAAGCGGACGCCGCCGAGCAGTACACCGACCTCGCTCCGCGGCGCGACGAACCGCGGAGTGACCACGATGCGGACGAGGCGAACGAGGCGGATCTCGCCGAACAGGCCCGTGTCGTCGAGCTCAACGAAGACGAATACCGATGACCTGGGGCGTTATGTCGGCTTCCGGGTGGGGGGCCGGGCAGAAATTCTCGGCCTCGACCGCGCACAGCCGGGTTACCCAAAAGTACGATGGCGGGCGCGGTGCACCACCTTGTACGGACCGCGTACGAAACAATTTCTGGGAGGCAGCGTGAGCGCCATCGAGCAGACCGAGGCGGCGCGCCCGCGGGGCACACGCCTGCCACGACGGGCCCGTCGCAATCAGCTTCTGGGCGCCGCCCAGGAGGTCTTCGTCGCACAGGGCTACCACGCGGCCGCGATGGACGACATCGCCGAGCGGGCGGGCGTCAGCAAGCCCGTGCTCTACCAGCACTTCCCGGGCAAGCTGGACCTCTACCTCGCCCTGCTGGACCAGCACTGCGAGGCCCTGCTGCAGTCGGTGCGCTCGGCGCTGGCGTCGACGACCGACAACAAGCAGCGGGTCGCGGCGACGATGGACGCCTACTTCGCGTACGTGGAGGACCCGGGCGGCGCCTTCCGGCTGGTGTTCGAGTCGGACCTCACCAACGAGCCGGCGGTGCGCGAGCGCGTCGACAAGGTGTCGCTGGAGTGCGCCGAGGCCATAAGCGCGGTGATCGCCGAGGACACCGGCCTGTCGCGGGACGAGTCGATGCTGCTCGCCGTGGGCCTGGGCGGCGTCTCCCAGGTGGTGGCGCGGTACTGGCTGTCCTCGGAGAGCAAGGTCCCGCGCGACACCGCGGTACAGCTGCTGACCTCGCTCGCGTGGAAGGGCATCGCGGGCTTCCCCCTGCACGGCAGCGACACGCACTGACCGTGTTCGCTGCGGGCGTGCTCCAGGGCGTCCTGCGCGTCCCCGGACCGGGCTAATGTGTGCTGCGTACGGCGCGGATCGCCGCGCATCCTCCTCCAGCCGACGCTGGGGGACCCGACCGTCGGAGGGACATAAGCCGTGGAGGTCAAGATCGGCGTGCAGCACGCACCCCGCGAGATCGTTCTGGAGAGCGGGCAGTCCGCCGAAGAGGTCGAGAGCGCGGTGTCCGACGCGCTGGCCGGCAAGTCTCAGCTGCTGAGCCTGGTGGACGACCACGGTCGCAAGGTTCTGGTCCCGGCGGACCGGCTGGCGTACGTGGAGATCGGCGAGCCGACCGCCCGCAAGGTCGGTTTCGGCGCGCTCTGACGCGGCGGGCGCCCGGTGCGGCGCCCGAAGGCGGCAAGGGCGGCGGCCCGGGGATTCAGCTCCGGGCCGCCGCCCTTTCCTGCGTTTTCCCCCGCGTTCTCCCGGTGTTTCCCCGGATGTCTCCCGCCGCTTCCGCGCATCGGCCCACCATGGCAGCGTCACCCCCGACCGGGGCCCGGCCGCCGCTTTTGCGCAGATCAGGCCGTTCGAGGCGGTCCGGCTGAGCTGATCAGGCAGGGCACCGCCGCCGGGAGGGTTGCTGTCGGTGCCCCCTGGGTACGACCGCCTGTGACCGATTTGTTCAGCTGATCGGCATCGTCACGCGGGAGGGAAAAGCATGATCTGGGAAGCGCTCGGCGCCGTGCTCATCGGCCTCGCCATCGCCCTGTCCGCCACGCGCTGGCTGCCCGACCGTTTCCCCGCACGCAGTCTCACGCTGGCCACCGGCCCGGTCGCGGCGCTGCTCGGCGCGCTGCTGACCCGCTCGATCCTCGGTCCGGGCCACCCCGTCCAGGCACTGGTGGCCGCGGTCGCCGTGGGGGCGGCGCTGCTGTCGGTCGTGGCGCGTCCGCCGCGCCGGCGTTTTCGGCGGCCGGCCGCGCCGCTGAAGGGGCACCGGACGGCCTGAGCCGCCCGGCGCGCCCGCCGCGGGTCAGGCCGCGAGGCCCAGCGCCGCCATCCGCTTGGTGTGCGCCTCGGTGATCCGGGAGAACATCCGGCCCACCTCGGCCAGGTCGAAGCCGTCGGCCACGCCGCCGACCAGCATCGTGGAGAGCGCGTCACGGTCCGCGACCACCCGCTGCGCCTGCGAGAGCGCCTCGCCCATCAGCCGGCGCGCCCACAGCGCGAGGCGCCCGCCGACCCGCGGCTCGGCCTCGATGGCCGCGCGGACCTTCTCCACGGCGAAGGTGGCGTGCCCGGTGTCGTCGAGCACGGCCAGCACCAGGCCGCGGGTGTCGGAGTCCAGGCGGGCCGCGACCTCGCGGTAGAAGTCACTCGCGATCGAGTCGCCGACGTAGGCCTTGACCAGGCCCTCCAGCCAGTCGGACGGCGCGGTCTGGCGGTGGAACTCGTCCAGGGCCGCGGCGAAGGGCTCCATCGCCTCGTTCGGCTCCGCCTCGATCTGCGCGAGCCGCGCCCGCAGCCGCTCGAAGTGGTGGAACTCGGCCGAGGCCATCTTGGCCAGCTCGGCCTTGTCGTCCATCGTCGGCGCGAGCTTGGCGTCCTCGGCCAGGCGCTCGAAGGCGGACAGCTCGCCGTAGGCGAGCGCGCCGAGCAGGTCGATCACGGCGGCTCGGTACTGCGGGTCGGCGGATGCCTGCGCCCAGTCCTGGGCGGCGATCCCGGTCGGTGTGTGCGCGTCAGCCGCGGCGTTGTCAGGCGTTCCCATGACCGGCACAATAGCCCGCTCGGCCGCTCGGGGAAGGCCCTGGTCAGCCACTCCGCTTCGCCCGTACGCGCGGCGCCCCGAGCCGGTGTCCCGGTGCCGCGCCGGGCCGTGATGTATTCCTCACTCATACAAGCCTTCGGATGGGCGCGCCGTATCCGGGGTACAGTGGTATTGGACCTGCCGAGTATCGGTGGGTCGTTCCACGAAGCGGATGCCCGGTCGGTGGCCCGATCGGCTCCAAACCGACCGCCCTCTTTTGCGGCGCGTAGCAGACATACGCACGGCAAGAGGGACACCGCTCGCGGCAGGAGTGCCTGAGCGTTGGCAGTGGTCCCGCCCCACCGGCCGCATCAGGCCGGCCCCGTACGAACCCCGTACGAAGGTGCGGTACGACCCCCTTCGCCGCCTCACGCCGCGTCTCACAGAAGAGGCAAGATTCTGTCTACGTTTCGAGACCTCGGGATTTTCCCCGAGACGGCCGAGGCCCTGGAGGCCGTCGGCATCATCTCCCCCTTTCCCATCCAGGAGCTGACGCTCCCCGTCGCCCTCTCCGGCAACGACGTCATCGGCCAGGCCAAGACCGGCACGGGCAAGACCCTGGGCTTCGGCCTGCCGCTCCTGGAGCGCGTCACGGTCCCCGCCGACGTCGAGGCGGGCCGGGCCAAGCCCGAGCAGCTCACCGAGGCGCCGCAGGCCCTGGTGGTCGTGCCCACCCGTGAGCTGTGCCAGCAGGTCACCAACGACCTGCTCACCGCCGGCAAGGTGCGCAATGTCCGCGTGCTGGCGATCTACGGCGGCCGTGCCTACGAGCCGCAGGTCGAGGCGCTGAAGAAGGGCGTCGACGTCGTCGTCGGCACCCCGGGCCGCCTCCTCGACCTGGCGGGCCAGAAGAAGCTGAACCTCTCCCAGGTCAAGAGCCTGGTGCTGGACGAGGCCGACGAGATGCTCGACCTGGGCTTCCTGCCCGACGTCGAGAAGATCATCCAGCTGCTGCCGGTCAAGCGCCAGACGATGCTGTTCTCCGCGACCATGCCCGGCCAGGTCATCTCCCTGGCCCGCCGCTACATGTCGCAGCCCACGCACATCCGCGCCACCGCGCCGGACGACGAGGGCCAGACCGTCCGCAACACCGCCCAGCACGTCTTCCGCGCCCACTCCATGGACAAGCCGGAAATGGTCGCCCGCATCCTGCAGGCCGAGGGCCGGGGCCTGGCGATGGTGTTCTGCCGTACGAAGCGGACCGCCGCCGACATCGCCGACCAGCTCGCGCGCCGCGGCTTCGCCTCCGGCGCGGTGCACGGCGACCTCGGCCAGGGCGCCCGCGAGCAGGCGCTGCGCGCCTTCCGCAACGGCAAGGTCGATGTCCTGGTCTGCACCGACGTCGCCGCCCGCGGTATCGACGTCGAGGGCGTGACGCACGTCATCAACTACCAGTCGCCCGAGGAAGAGAAGACCTACCTGCACCGCATCGGCCGCACCGGCCGGGCGGGCGCCAAGGGCACCGCGATCACCCTCGTCGACTGGGACGACATCCCGCGCTGGAAGCTGATCAACAAGGCGCTGGACCTGCCGTTCGACGAGCCGGAGGAGACCTACTCCACCTCGCCGCACCTCTACGAGCAGCTGAACATCCCCGCGGGCACCAAGGGCGTGCTGCCGCGCGCCGAGCGGACCCGGGCCGGGCTGGCGGCGGAAGAGGTCGAGGATTTGGGCGAGACCGGCGGCCGCGGCCGCGGCCCCCGTAAGGGCGCCGTCGTCGAGGAGGAGCGCCCCCAGCGCACCCGTACGCCGCGGCAGCGCCGCCGTACCCGTGGCGGCACGCCGCTGGACGGGCAGGCCGCCACCGAGGCTCCGTCGGCCGAGGCACCGTCGGCCGGGGCGCCTGCCGCCGAGGGCGCGGAGAGCGCCGGGCCGCGTCAGCCGCGCCGGCGTCGCCGGACCCGCGGCACGCAGCCGTCGTCCGGTGCGGCCGCCGCTGTGACCACTCCCGCCGCCGTGACGGCTCCCGTCGCCGAGGCCGCGCCCGCCGCAGTGGCGACCGAGGCTCCGGCCGAGCCCGCCAGGCCGCGCCGCCGCCGTACCCGGATCGCCCGCCCCGAGGACACCGGGACCTTCCAGACCGTCGAGACCGCGGCGCACGCCCTCCGGGCGGAGGCCGCCGCCGAGGCCGCGGCCGTCACCGAGGCGCCCGCCGTGCCGCGCCGCCGGACCCGTGCCGCCGCCAAGGCCGCCGCGGAGACGGCACCGGCCACGGTGACGGAGACCGTCGCGGAGGCCGCGGTGGAGGCACCGGCCAAGCCGAAGCGGACCCGCAAGGCCGCGGCGAAGCCGGCCGCGGAGGCCGTGGACACCGCCGAGGCCGCCGTGGAGGCGCCCGCCAAGCCCAAGCGCACCCGCAAGGCCGCCGCCAAGCCGGCCGCCGAGAGCGCCGTGGACACCGCCGAGGCCGCCGAGGCGGCTCCGGCCAAGCCCAAGCGCACCCGCAAGACCGCGGCCGCCGCGAAGGCCACGGCGGACGCACCCGCCGCCGAGGACGCCCCGGCCAAGCCGAAGCGGACCCGCAAGGCCGCGGCGAAGCCCGCCGCGGAGGCGGCGGACGCCGCCGAGGCCAAGCCGGTGCGCCGCCGCACCCGCGCCAAGGCCCCCGCCGCGGAGGCGACGCCGGAGAGCTGAGCCTCCCCGGCCCGCGCCGCACCGACGGCCCGACGACCCGGTCCCGCACTCCGCGGGTGCCGGGTCGTCGGCGTCCCGGGCCTCGTTCGCCGTCCGGCCCGGATAACCTCACCCCATGAGCAGGCCGCCCTCCCTCACACTGCCGCCGTGCGCCCGTGCGTACCGACTCGACACCGAGCGCGGCGCGTTCGCCGTCCAGGACGCCCGGCCCGAGGCCGCGCCGATCGGGACCGCCCTGCTGGTGCCCGGATTCACCGGCAGCAAGGAGGACTTCATCGCCCTGCTGGCCCCGCTGGCCGCGGCCGGTTTCCGGGCGGTCGCGGTGGACGGGCGGGGGCAGCACGAGACCCCCGGGCCCCGCGACGAACGTGCCTACGCGCAAAGGGAGTTGGCGCTCGACGTGCTGGCCCAGGCGCGGGCCCTGCGGGAGCCGGACAGCGGCCCCGTGCATCTGCTGGGGCACTCGCTGGGCGGGTTGGTCACCCGCGCCGCCGTGCTGCTCGACGCGGCCCCGTTCCGCTCGCTGACCGTGCTCAGCTCCGGTCCGGCCGCCATCGAGGCGTCCCAGCAGGCCCGGGTGCGGATGCTGATCGAGGCGCTCGGCACGCTCGACATGGAGGGCGTGTGGCGGGCGATGCGCGAACTGGACCCGCCGGAGGCGGCGGACGCGGCGACGCCGCCGGAGATCGGCGCGTTCCTGCACCGCCGCTGGCTGAACACCGTCCCCGAGCAGCTGATCGCGACCGGCCGTCAGATGCTGGAGGAGCCCGACCGGGTGGCGGAGCTGGCCGGTACGGGGCTCGCCACACATGTGGTCTCCGGCGCGGTCGACTACGCCTGGCCGGTGCCGTCGATGGACGCGATGGCCGAGCGGCTGTCCGCCCGGCGCACCGTCATCGAGGGCGCGGAGCACTCCCCCAACGCCGAACGCCCGGAGAAGACGGCCGAGGCGCTCGCCGGGTTCTGGAGCGGCGTGGGCTGAGCGCCGTCCGGTGGCGGCGGGCGCCGACGGCGCACGGGGCCGGGCCGGTGGGTGTGGGCCGAGCGGACGGTGTCGCCAGGACAGCGCCGGGCCCGTCGGCGAGCATCGGAGCAGGCGGGCCCTCACCGGCGCCCGGCCGGTGACCGCTCCGTACGAAGGGCTCGACCATGACCGAGAATCCGCCGACTCCCCCGGGCGGCGCCGAGGACGGCCCGCACGGCATCGCGCTCAACCGGACCTTCGACGCCCGCCGTGAGCTGGTCTTCGAGGCGTGGACGAGACCGGAGCACTTCGCGTACTGGTTCGGCGGGGAGCTGGAGGTGCCGGTCGACCGGGTGACGATGGACGCCCGGCCGGGCGGGGTGTGGAGCCTGGTCATGCGCACCCCGGACGGCGGCGAGCTGCCGTTCTCCGGTGTCTACCGCGAGGTGAGCGCCCCGGAGCGGCTGGAGTTCACCGTCCGGGACGCGGCCGCTCCGGGCGGCAGCGAGGGCGAGATCGTCCGGGTCACCCTGACCGAGGCCGGCGACGGTACGGAGATGGCTTTCCGCCAGCTCGGCGGCAATCTCACCTCGGAGCAGTACCGCCAGGCGGAGGCGGGCTGGGGGAGCTTCTTCGACCGTCTCACGGAGCTGCTGGCGCGGGCCTGAGCGGTCCGGGCGGTCCGGGCGGTCCGGGCGGTCCGGGGCCGAGGCTCCACCGGCCGCTCGCGCGCCACCGTCCCCTCGCCGCCCGGGAGCGGCCCGGCCGTACGCCCCCGCGCGCCGCCCTTCAGTACTGCGCCTGGACGTGGTCCCAGAAGCCGTCCCGCAGGACCCGTCGCAGGTCGGAGTGGTTGCGCAGGGAGTGCCGCAGCAGCGCCTCCGCGGCGGTCAGGAGTTCCTGGTCGACGGCGCCGGGCAGATACGGGTGGCCCGGCAGCAGCCCGGCCACCCACTCCCGTCCGCGCTCCGACAGCCACTGCGCGGCGACCTGCGCGCCGACGAAGCGGACCTGCTCGCGGCTGGGCGCGGGCCCCTCCCCGGCCGTCTGCTCGCAGTACTCGACGCCGACCCGCCGGGTGACGTACGGCTTGCAGAACTCCAGGTCGAAGGTGCGCGCGCTGTCGACCTCCCACAGCAGCGGCTCGGCCTGATTGCGGCCGCCCTGGGCCTCGATGCCCCACAGGTGCACTCGCGCCCCGTAGCCCTGCGCGGCCTCCACCGCGGAGACCAGGTCCTCGTCGCCGCCGATGAGCACCGCGTCGGTGATCGCGCGGTGCCGGGCCAGCGACTCCAGGTCGGAGCGGATCAGGGAGTCGACGCCCTTCTGCTGGTTGTTGGCGTTGAGGTTGCCGAGCCTGACCTTCACGTCGGGCAGCTCGGCGATCCGCTGCTGCTCCTGGGTGTGGATCCGCCGGCGGGCGCCGTCGTACCAGTAGACGCGCAGCAGCCGGCTGTCCGGGAAGATCGTCCGGGCCTTGTCGATGAAGGCCTCGATGAGCCCCTCGGCGTCGAGATCGAAGGCCTTGCGGTCCTCCGTACCGGTGACCAGCCGCCCCGCCGCGGCGTAGACATAGCCCGCGTCCACGAAGGCCGCGTGGGTGGACGGTGTGGTGGCGACCTCGGCGAGCACCCGGGTGAGCAGCTCGTTGGTGCGCTCGATCCCGGCGGCGAGCGCGGTGAGGTCGGTGGGGCCCGTGGGCTGGACGTCGTTCATACCGGCCCCATTGTCCGGGCGGCCGCTCCGGGGGCACAACCGCGCTCGGGCGACCTATTTAGGCCGTCGAAAATTTTCTTTAGCGTAGGGAATGATTGCACCGGGCAGGTCGTTGTACGGAACAGGAGCGCCCGGCAGCGACGCCGGGCGGCTCGTATACCCAGAAGTTCTCCGCAGGAGGATCAGACGAAGGGAGAAGCCGTATGCGCTTCGAGATCATGCGCCTGGACGATGTCGACGGCACCGCCGTGGACAGCACCGTCGTGGACGCCGCCTCCGTCAACCGGATCGTGCAGCAGGCCGCCGCAACGGGCCAGCGCATCTACATCCGCCCGGCCGGCACCGCCGTCCGCTGACACCCCGCCCCGCCGCCCGACGACGCCCGCAGACCGCAGGCCGGGCCCGGCCGCACCGCACGAGCGCCCCCGTACGAACACGTCGTACGGGGGCGCTGCGGTGTCCGCGGCCGTCCGGGCCCCGGGCGGGCGTCAGGCGCTCTGGATCACCTGGAGCACGCCGTTGATGATCTGCTGCACGGCGAGGGCGGACAGCATCATGCCCGCCAGCCGCGTCACCAGCACCACGCCGCCGTCCTTGATCACCCTGATGATCACCAGCGAGAACCGCATCACCAGGTAGAGCACCACGTGGATCGCGGCTATCGCCGCCCAGACGGAGAGCTGGGCGGCGAAGCCGTGCGCGTGCTGCACCGCGAGGATCACCGACACGATCGCGCCGGGCCCGGCCAGCAGCGGCATGCCCAGCGGCACCAGCGCGACGTTCACGTCCTTGGTCTGGGTCGGCTCCTCCGACTTCCCGGTCAGCAGGTCCAGCGCGACCAGCAGGAGCAGCAGCCCGCCCGCGATCATCAGCGCGGGGGTCGAGATGTGCAGCCGCCCCAGGATCTGCCGGCCGAAGAGGCCGAAGACGGCGATGACGCAGAAGGCGACGGTGGCCGCCTGCCAGGCCATCCGGCGCTGCACCTTGGCCGGCCGGCCGGAGGTCAGACCCAGGAAGATCGGGGTGATCCCCGGCGGGTCCATGATCACGAAGAGGGTGACGAAGAGCGTACTGAAGACGGCGATGTCGAACACGGTGAAGGCCTTGCGAGAGGTGGTACGGGACGAACGCACACGGGCGGCGCGGGAGCGGACCCGTGGGAAAGGGAGGGACGGGAAGAGCGGGCGACGGCGGACGCACGAACTGTCCGCACCGCGCGGGTGCCGGTGCGGGGACGGGGAACGAGGCGCGCGGCGGCCGCGGGCCGCGGCGGGGTCAGCCGCCGGTGCCGGGAACGGGGAAGGCGCCGGTCGCGCGGCGCACGATCTCGCCGTAGACCTCGGGGTCGGTGGTGTACTCGCCCAGCCGGCAGGTCTTGCGGCTGCCGTGGTAGTCGCTGGAGCCGCTGGCCAGCAGGCCGAGGTCGGCGGCCAGGCCGCGCAGCCGCGCGCGGGTCGGGGCGTCGTGGTCCATGTGGTCGGCCTCGATGCCGTCGAGGCCGGCCGCGGCGAGTTCGGCGATCGCGCTCTCCGGTACGCACGAGCCGCGCTTGACGGCCAGCGGATGCGCGAAGACGGTGACCCCGCCGGCGGCCTTGACCAGCCGGATCGCGTCGAACGGGTCGAGCTCGTGCTTCTCCACGTACGCCCGGCCGTCGTTCGCCAGCCACTCGGAGGTGAAGGCGTCCGAGACGGAGCCGATCACGCCGAGGTCGACGAGGGCGGTGGCGATGTGCGGCCGTCCCACGGCGCCGTCGCCGGCGATCCGGGCGACCTGCTCCCAGGTGACCGGCACACCGAGTTCGCGCAGCTTGGCGACCATCCCCCGGGCGCGCGGCACCCGGTCGTCCCGCACCAGCTCCCGCTCGCGGGCGAAGTCCGGCTCCTCGGGGTCGAAGAGGTAGGCGAGCATGTGGAGGCTCACGCCGTCGAGCCGGCAGGAGAGTTCGGCGCCGGTGACCAGCGTCAGGCCCGCGGGCAGCGCGGCGCGCGCCTCGGCGTGGCCGCCGACGGTGTCGTGGTCGGTCAGCGCGACGACGTCCAGACCCGCGGCCGCGGCGCCCCGCACCAGCTCCGCGGGGGTGTCCGTGCCGTCGGAGGCCGTGGAGTGGGTGTGCAGATCGATGCGCACGACGCGGACTCCAGACTGCTCCGGGGCGGATACGGGACACGGCCCGGCCGGCACGCCGGGGGAGGCATTCCGTAGGGGACCCCAGCAGGATACCGGGCGGCCGGTGGCGTCCGGGGCCCGCCGGAGGGTGAGCGGCGCCACCCCGGCGGCGGGTATCCGGGGTCGGCGAGGGGCCCTCAGCCCAGGATCCGCGGCGAGATCGCTCCGCACGGCAGCAGGTCCACCTCGGCGCCCGCCTCGCGCAGATCCGTCAGCACCAGCTCGTCGTACATCAGCAGCCCCGACTGCTCGGGCCAGGCGATCGCCCAGAGCCACAGCCCCCGCGCCTCGCCCGCGAAGACCGCGCGGTCCGGGGGCGCCCCCTCGACGTGCCACAGCGCGGTCGGGCGGCCGGCGGCGAGCACCTTGGCGTGCGGCGGCTTGTCGACGCACATGTGGGGGCCGGGGTCGGGGCCGTCGATCCCGGCGTAGCGGGCGCCGAGGCCGACGCCCAGTTCCTCGGCGATCAGCAGCAGTTCGCCGGGGCCGCCGAGCGGTCCGGGGCCGGTGCAGGCCACCGCGGTCGCGCGGCCGCCGCCGCGGTCGTCGCCGGCGCAGGCCACGCCGGTGAACAGCCAGCCGACGGGCAGCGGCCACGGCATCCAGACGGGCACCTGGGAGCGCTGCACGACGACGCCGAGCGCCTCGACGCTCGGCGGGACGACCGGCTGGAGCGGGTGCACGGTGCCGTGCAGCGCGCACTGCCAGGTGTCGGAGAAGAGACCGGGCGCCCTTACCCGGCCTCCGCACTTCGGGCAACTGGGTTCGCCCCTCATAGCCCTCCACGGTCCTCCAGCCCCGCCGCCGCGTCAAGGACGATCACCCGACCGGTGTGCCCCGAATCGCCTGCGCCGCAGCGGAATTGGCCGCTCCCCCGGTCCGCACCCGCCCTCCCGAAAAATAGTTGCCGCTTGCACTCTTTAGAGTGGCTAACTTATTGTGTGTAAACGTCAACGATCTCGGCGGCCCGGCGGACAACGCGGACCGGGGATACGCAACCGGCAACGGGAAGGGGATCCGCAGCATGAGCGGCACGAAGAGCGGCGGCCACGGCGGCGGCGCGGACGATCCGTTCGAGGAGGGCGGCACCTCCGTCCTCCGCCAGCCGAAGGCCGTATGGGCCACGGCGGGCGCCTCGGTCGTGGCCTTCATGGGCATCGGCCTCGTCGACCCGATCCTCCCTTCGATCGCCCGGGGCCTGCACGCCACCAACAGCCAGGTCTCGCTCCTGTTCACCTCCTACTTCCTGATCACCGCCGTCGCGATGCTCGTCACCGGCTTCGTCTCCAGCCGCATCGGCGGCCGCAGGACGCTGCTGGCCGGACTGGCGCTGGTGGTGGTCTTCGCCGCGCTCTCCGGAATGTCGGGGTCGGTCGGCGAACTCGTCGGCTTCCGGGCCGGCTGGGGCCTGGGCAACGCCCTGTTCGTGTCCACGTCGCTGGCGGTCATCGTGGGCGCCGCGGCCGGCGGCAGCGCGGCGGCGATCCTGCTCTACGAGTCCGCGCTGGGGCTCGGCATGGCCTGCGGCCCGCTGCTCGGGGCGGTCCTCGGCGACATGAAGTGGCGCTACCCGTTCTTCGGCACCGCCGCCCTGATGGCCGTCGGCTTCGTCGCCATCACGGCCTTCCTCCAGGAGCAGCCCAAGCCCGCCCGCAGGACCGCGCTCCTCGACCCGGTCAGGGCACTCGGCCACGGCGGCCTGGCCTCCGCGGCCGTGGCCGCGTTCTTCTACAACTACGCGTTCTTCACGGTGCTGGCCTTCACCCCGTTCGTCCTCGACATGTCGCCGTACAGGTCCGGTGGCGTCTTCTTCGCCTGGGGCGTGCTGCTGGCGGTGTTCTCGGTGCTCGTGGCGCCCCGGCTGCAGCGCCGCTTCGGCTCGCTGAAGGTGCTGGGCGGCTCGCTGCTGCTGCTCGCCGCCGACCTGCTGGTCCTGGGCTACGGCGACCACACCACCGCCGTCGTCTGCACGGTCGCCTCCGGCGCCTTCATCGGCCTGAACAACACCGTGTTCACGGAGCTGGCCCTGGGCGTCTCCCCCGCGCCGCGCCCGGTGGCGAGCGCCGGCTACAACTTCGTGCGGTGGTTCGCGGCGGCGGCCGCGCCGTTCCTCGCGCCCAAGATCGAGGAGTGGACCGACGTCCATGTCCCCTTCGTGGTCGCGGCCGCCGCCGCGGCGACCGGCGCCGGCATCGTCGCCCTCCGGCGCCGCGCGCTGACCACCGAGGCCGAGGCCCTGGAGCCGCGGCACGCCCTGGAGGACGGGGTCGCGGCCTTCGCCGACTGAGGCGGACCGGGCGCGGGCACGCCCCGAAACCCGCCCCCGTAACAAAACTGACGCCCCGTCCGCCCTCTCCGGAGAGGGCGGACGGGGCGTGCGCGTCGCGGCGCCGGGCGCGGCTCAGTCGAGCGGGACACCCGTGCGCAGCGGGTCGCGCAGATCGGTGCCGTGCTCCAGCCACCGCTTCTCCAGCGCCTCGGCCCCGTGGACCCGCTTCCAGGCCGCCTCGTTGGGCGTCATCGGCAGCAGCGGCAGGAAGCGGACCGGCTCCCTCGGCTCGTCGAGCGCGAGATCCTCGACCAGTCCGCCGGGCGAGGCGACCAGCACCGAGGTGAAGGGCGCGCCAGGCCACAGCGGCTCGCCGACGTCCAGCGAGGCCCCCGGCGCCACGACCACCCCTTCGACCTGCGGCGACGCGGCGAGCACGGCGAGCGGCCTGAGCACCTTGTCGCTCTCCACCCGGCCGGCGCGCACGGACAGCAGGAGTTCGGCGCGCGGGCCGCGCAGCGGATCGGCGAGCACCGCGGTGGGATCGGCCATGGGCTGCGCGGACATCCCGAGCGTGGCGTAACGCACCACCCCGCTGTCCACGAAGCGGAGGACCTCGATACGGTCGGTGCCGAGAAACGTGACGGCAGCACGCGCGTCCGGCTCGCCCAGTGTCGTGCGCAAACGGGCTTCGACCAGCTCAAGAACGTCAGACATGCGGCGAGCATAGGCCGGGCTTCTCGCCCGTCCGTCACCGCTCCACGCATGGCTCCGCAACGCCCCCGTTCTTCGTATCGAACGGGCAAAGCGGCGCCGTATCACTTCAGGCGGCTGATAGCCTTGGCCGTCTGGTCAGGGAATGACGTCGTCCCCCAACGGGGACCGGCCGGAGGAGGTGGGGCTGCGGTGGATCCGAGTCGACCGTGCAGTACCGATAGTTCTCCTGTCATCCCCTACGCGCAGCGAATCTCCTGATCCGAGAGCTTCCGTACCCCGCCGCTCAGCGGCGAAACCAGGGAAGCACCTTTGCGCCGGAAGTAGATGACGGAAGAGCGCCCTCGACTCTTTGTTCCGTGTTTTCTGCGAACTGCCGTCAGTGTCCCCGCACGGAGCGCCGCCCGCTTTGCGGACGTACAGCCGATGACGCCTCGTACGTCCACGTTCCGGGCAGCGTTGCGCCCCGCGCTCGCAGCTGACGGCCGGCCCGTGAAGGAGCCTGCCATGTCGATGATCCGTGACCTGCGTGCCGCCGTCCGTCCCTCCCGGCGCCGCGACCACGCCCCGTACCCCTACGAGAAGTCCGCCCCGGCGTGCGCCAACAGCGCCATCGTCGACTGCGGCGTGTACCGCGAGGGCCGCCGGGTGAGCGACCACGTCACCCCGGCCGCGGCGATGGCCTCGGTCCGCTCCGAGGGCGGCTTCGCCTGGATCGGGCTGCACGAGCCCACCGAGGCCGAATTCGCCGGTATCGCCCAGGAGTTCGGGCTGCACCCGCTCGCCGTCGAGGACGCCGTGCACGCCCACCAGCGGCCCAAGCTGGAGCGCTACGACGAGACCCTGTTCACCGTCTTCAAGACCGTGCACTACGTGGAGCACACCGAGCTGACCGCCACCAGCGAGGTGGTGGAGACCGGCGAGGTGATGTGCTTCACCGGCCGGGACTTCATCGTGACGGTGCGGCACGGCGGCCAGGGCTCGCTGCGCGCGCTGCGCCACCGCCTGCAGGACGACCCGGAGCTGCTGGCCAAGGGCCCGTCCGCGGTGCTGCACGCCATCGCGGACCAGGTCGTCGACGGCTACATGGCGGTCGCGGGCGCGGTCCAGGACGACATCGACGAGGTGGAGATCGACGTCTTCAGCTCGGGCACCAACGGCAAGGGCACCGGCGCCAAGGGCTCCCCCAAGGGCGGCGACGCCGGGCGGATCTACCAACTCAAGCGCGAGGTACTGGAGTTCAAGCGCGCGGTGTCGCCGCTGCTGCGGCCGATGCAGCTGCTGAGCGAGCGCCCCATGCGGCTGGTGGACTCCGACATCCAGAAGTACTTCCGGGACGTCGCCGACCACCTGGCGCGGGTCAACGAGCAGGTGCTGTCCTTCGACGACCTGCTGAACTCGATCCTGCAGGCCAACCTCGCGCAGGCGGCCGTGGCGCAGAACGAGGACATGCGCAAGATCACCGCATGGGCGGCGATCTTCGCCGTCCCCACGATGATCGCCGGGATCTACGGCATGAACTTCGACTACATGCCCGAGCTGCACTGGAAGTTCGGATACCCGGCCGTGCTGCTGGCGACGGTCGCGATCTGCTTCGGCATCCACCGCGGGTTCAAGCGCAACGGGTGGCTGTGACGCGGACCGGGCGGGGTCCGTGCCCGCCGCGTCTCAGCGCACGGGCGGCCCCCGGCCGTCCGGTGCGGGGCCATTAGGCTGGTCCGCATGACGGAGACCGTGTCGCAGGCCCTGCAGGATCGGGCGCTCATCGAAGAGGCCACCAAGAAGTCCGGCCTCATCTGGGTGCGCGGGAACACCGGCCCGGCCCGGGCGCTGTGGCACCTGTGGCACGACGGAGCGGCCGTCCTCGTCGGGGACGGCGCCGGCGAGCAGCCGCTGACCGGCCTCGGCCTGGCGGACGGCGGTACGGCGACGGTCACCGTACGCAGCAAGGACAAGGGCGGCCGGCTGATCGCCTGGCAGGCCAGGGTCGTCGAACCGGCCCCGGAGAGCGAGACCTGGCGGGCCGCCGTCGACGAGCTGAAGGGCAAGCGCCTCAACGCGCCGGACGCCGACACCCTCACCGAACGCTGGGCCCGCGAGTGCCGCGTACTGCGGCTGGAGCCCACCGGCGAGACCACCCAGCGCCCCGGCGCGATGCCGGACGACTCCCACGCCGCACCCCCGCCGGCCACCCCCGCGATCACCCGCCGCCCGGCACCCGCGGCCCTGCCGAAGCTGCTGCGCCGGGGGCGCAGGGGCTGAGGCCCGGCCCCGGCCCGGGTGCACCGAGGAGCCGGACCACCCGGCGGCGGGCGCCGTGGCCCGGCCCCGCTGTTCAGCCCTTGCCGGAGATCTTGGAGCCGTAGTCGACGACCTGGTCCTTGGGCGGGGCCTTGAGGTCGACGCTGCGGCCCCAGTCGGCCAGTTGTACGACGCCCGCGCCGCCGGCCCGGCGCAGGCGCAGGGGGTAGGGCGTGCCCTCCAGTGAGACGTCCAGGGCGCCGCCGGAGCCCGCGCCGGCCGCCACCCGGATGGTGCGGGTCCCGCCGACGTCGCCGCGTTCGCCGGTGGTCAGCTTGCCGTGCAGCCCGAGCAGGCCGGCGAGCAGGGTGTCCTTGTCGGTGAAGCCGCTGAAGCGCTTGTGGACGGGGTCGGTGACGGGCACCTTGACGTACTTGCCGCCGAGCTTGTCCGCCGCCTGGTTGGGCCGATTCGAGCCGCCGCCCTTCTCGCCCGCCCAGAAGGCCGCGTCCGCCTTCAGATAGAGCGCGTCGCCGACCCGCAGCAGCTGGAAGGCGGCCGCCTTGGTGGTCAGCTCCCCCTTCGCGCCGTCCTTGGCCAGGCTCATGTCGAGGCGGTAGGTGCGGCCCTGGCTGACGACGTTGCCGGAGAGGTGCACGGTGTCGGCGCGCTGGGCCGCGGCCCGCGCCTTGGCTTCGATCTTCGCGGCGGGCAGCTTCCCCACGCCGTTGGTGCCGGCGTCCGGGTCCTCCCCGCCGCAGCCCGCCAGCGCCGCGGCCAGTACCGCACAGACCGCCCCCACCAGCGCGGCCCGTCCCGTACGGCGGGTTCCGGCGAAGGGGCGGGGGCCGGCGCCCGGGGGAATTGCGCTCACGTGGGCTGTGCCTCCTGATGCGGGTGACCTCGACAGCAGTACGGCAGCGTACCTGGGCCGCGCACGGTCGTCGGCAGGGTGCGCGGCGGTCACCCTACGGCCTCCTCCACCGGGGCGGGGCAGGCCGGGGCGCGTTAGCCTGAACCCGGATTGATGCCCTGTTTCGGGGCCTAACGGGAGAAAGGGCGGCACTCTGCATGGCAGTGGTGACTCCCCGGGTCTTCGTCTCCCATCTCGCCGGCACCGCCGTCTTCGATCCTCACGGCGACCAGGTCGGCCGGCTGCGGGACCTCGTCGCGCTGCTCCGGGTCGGCGACCGCCCGCCGCGGCTGCTGGGGGTGGTCGTCGAGGTGATCAGCCGACGCCGGATCTTCGTGCCCATGACGCGGGTGAGCGGGGTGGAGTCCGGCCAGATCATCATCACCGGCGTGGTCAACATGCGCCGCTTCGAGCAGCGGACGTCGGAGACGCTGGTGCTCGGCGAGCTGCTCGACCGGCGGGTGCGGCTGGTGGACACCGGCGAGGAGGTCACCGTCCTCGACATCGGCATCACCCAGCTGCCGGCCCGCCGCGACTGGGAGATCGACAAGGTCTTCGTGCGCAAGGGCAAGGGCGGGGCGCTGCGGCGCAAGGGAGAGGTGCTGACCGTGGAGTGGTCGGCGGTGACCGGCTTCTCGCTGGAGGAGCACGGGCAGGGCGCGGAGAGTCTGCTGGCCACCTTCGAGCAGCTGCGGCCCGCCGACCTCGCCGGGGTGCTGCACCACCTCTCCGCCAAGCGCCGTGCCGAGGTCGCCGCGGCGCTCGACGACGACCGGCTCGCCGACGTCCTGGAGGAGCTGCCGGAGGACGACCAGGTGGAGATCATCGGCAAGCTGAAGGACGAGCGGGCCGCCGACGTCCTGGAGGCGATGGACCCGGACGACGCCGCCGACCTGCTCTCCGAGCTGCCGGAGGAGGAGAAGGAGCGGCTGCTGGCGCTGATGCGGCCGGAGGAGGCCGCCGATGTGCGGCGGCTGATGTCGTACGAGGAGCGCACCGCGGGCGGGCTGATGACCACCGAGCCGATCGTGCTGCGCCCGGACGCGACGGTCGCCGACGCGCTGGCGCGGGTGCGCGACCCGGACCTGTCGCCCGCGCTGGCCGCCCAGGTCTACGTCTGCCGGCCGCCGGACGAGACGCCCACCGGCAAGTACCTGGGCGTGGTCCACTTCCAACGGCTGCTGCGCGACCCGCCGTTCACCCTCGTCAGCTCGATCGCCGACACCGATCTGCCGGCCCTGCCGCCGGACACCCCGCTGCCGGAGGTGACCAGCTATCTGGCCGCGTACAACATGGTCGCCGCCCCGGTGGTGGACGAGAGCGGGGCGCTGCTCGGCGCCGTCACCGTCGACGACGTGCTCGACCACCTGCTGCCGGACGACTGGCGGGAGGACGGGCTGCACGGCGCCGCTCCGGCCGGTCTGACCGGCGGGCAGCCCCTCGGGGAGGGCGGTCATGGGCGCTGAGGAGCGGGAAGGCGCCAGGGAGCGGTCGCGGGCGAACGGGTCGTCGGCGCTGCGCCGGGGCGCCGCCGACCGGCCGCGGGTGCGCCTCGACCAGCCGCGGGCGCCGCGCCGTACGTTCCTGCCGGAGTACGACCCGGAGGCGTTCGGGCGGCTCTCGGAGAAGATCGCCCGCTTCCTGGGGACCGGCCGCTTCATCGTCTGGATGACCGTCACCATCATCCTGTGGGTCATCTGGAACACCACGGCACCCAGCGGCCTGAGGTTCGATCAGTACCCGTTCATCTTCCTGACGCTGGCGCTGTCGCTGCAGGCGTCGTACGCCGCGCCGCTGATCCTGCTGGCGCAGAACCGCCAGGACGACCGCGACCGGGTCACCCACGAACAGGACCGCAAGCAGAACGAGCGGTCCATCGCCGATACGGAGTACCTGACCCGGGAGATCGCGGCCCTGCGGCTCGGCCTGGGCGAGGTCGCCACCCGCGACTGGATCCGCTCCGAGCTCCAGGACATGCTGAGGGATCTGGAGCCGCGGCTGGCGTCCGGCGCGGAAAGTGAGGAACGCGACCGCTGACAGGCTTTCCGGAGGCACCCTCACGCGCCGTACCATCGGGACATGGCTACCCACACGCCCGAAGGCGCCACCCCGAGCGAGGACGCGATCCGCGACGCGCTCGCGACGGTGAACGACCCCGAGATCCACCGCCCCATCACCGAGCTGGGGATGGTCAAATCGGTGGACATCGCGGCGGACGGCGCGGTGGCGGTCGTGGTCTACCTCACGGTCTCCGGCTGTCCGATGCGCGAGACGATCACCAGCAATGTGCGGGAGGCCGTCGAGCGGGTCGAGGGCGTCACCTCCGTCGCCGTCGAGCTGGACGTGATGAGCGACGAGCAGCGCAAGGAGCTGGCGGCGTCGCTGCGCGGCGGCACCGCCGAGCGCGAGGTGCCGTTCGCCCAGCCCGGTTCGCTCACCCGGGTCTACGCCGTCGCCTCCGGCAAGGGCGGCGTCGGCAAGTCGTCGGTGACCGTCAACCTCGCCGCGGCGATGGCGGCCGACGGCCTGAAGGTCGGTGTCGTGGACGCCGACATCTACGGCCACTCCGTGCCCCGGATGCTCGGTGCCGACGGCAAGCCCACCCAGGTCGAGAACATGATCATGCCGCCGTCGGCGAACGGCGTGAAGGTCATCTCGATCGGCATGTTCACCCCCGGCAACGCCCCCGTCGTCTGGCGCGGCCCGATGCTGCACCGCGCGCTGCAGCAGTTCCTCGCCGACGTCTACTGGGGCGACCTGGACGTGCTGCTGCTGGACCTGCCCCCGGGCACCGGCGACATCGCGATCTCGGTGGCCCAGCTGGTGCCGAACGCCGAGATCCTGGTGGTCACCACCCCGCAGCAGGCCGCCGCCGAGGTCGCCGAGCGGGCCGGTTCGATCGCCGTGCAGACCCACCAGAAGATCGTCGGCGTGGTCGAGAACATGTCCGGCCTGCCCTGCCCGCACTGTGACGAGATGGTCGATGTCTTCGGCACCGGCGGCGGCGAGCGGGTGGCCGAGGGTCTGACGAAGACGACCGGCACCCAGGTGCCGGTGCTCGGCGCCATCCCGATCGACGTCCGCCTGCGCGAGGGCGGCGACGAGGGCAAGCCGGTCGTGCTGACCGACCCCGACTCCCCCGCCGGCTCGGCGATCCGCACCATCGCGGGCAAGCTGGGCGGCCGGCAGCGGGGCCTGCAGGGCATGTCGCTCGGCATCACCCCGCGCAACAAGTTCTGAGACGGACGCGGCCGGTTCCCGGACCGCACGCGCCAAGGGGCGGACCCACAGCGGGTCCGCCCCTTCGTCGTGCGGCCGTCCGGCCCCGTTCGCGCCGGCCGGTCAGCCCTCGTACGCGGCGAGGTCCTTGATCACCGAGAAGGCCAGCCCGTAGGCGCTCATCCCGCGCCCGTAGGCGCCGATGTGCACGCCCTCGGGTCCCTCGCCCCCGGAGCCGGCCAGTACCCAGCCGTACTCGGACTCGCGGTAGGCGAACGACGTCGGCTCGCCGTCCACCGGCAGCATCAGCTCGCTCCAGCTCCCGCCGCCGAGGTCGTCGGCCAGCTCCCAGGCGAGCATCGTCTGCTGGTCCAGCCAGTCCTGGCGCAGCGAACGGTCCATCTGGGTGGGCCAGGTGTGGGCGAGCAGCCCCGACCCGGCCAGCCAGGCGGCCGTCGAGACCGAGGTCGCCTCCAGCACGCCGGTGCCGTCGGCGCTGCGCCGTACGGGGCGGCTGGCGACCGTCACCACCACCGCGAACCGCTCGTCCTGCGGCGGCTCCACCTTGATGGTGGGCTCCTCGCCGTGCCCGGTGGCACCGTGCTCGACGGTCCCGTCCGCGCCCGCTCCGACCTGCATCAACCAGCGCGGACCGGTGAACGCCTCGTCGAGGCCGTACCACGGGAACGCGGCCAGCAGATAGCCGTCGACCTTCCGGCCGGCCTCTGCGGACACCCCTTGTGCCGCCGTCCGACTCGTCGTCTCCATCTGCGCGGAGCCTCCTTGTTGCCCTGTGTCGTGGGCGGCCCGCCCCCCTCAGGCGACCGAACCCCGGACACCGGGAGCATAGCCATAGGCGTCAACACAGCCGGTCATACTGGTGTGTGTCAGGTGGCGTCGGCGTCGAACGGCGGACGCTCGTCCGGCTGAGGGCTTCCGGTCTTCTTCACCAGGTCGGGGCGGCCGGCGGAGGCTGCCGGGGACCCCTTGGACAGGCTGTGACCTGCGCCGTTCGAGGGCGTGGCGGACGAGGAACCCTCGTGGCCGTGGACGGCGTCGGTGACCTCGGCCATCTCTTTCTTCAGGTCGAAGCCATTTCGGATCTCCTGAAGATCCTTGAGGCCGTACTCGTCCTTCTCCAGGACGTGCTTGCGCACGAAGTTCTTGGGCTTGAGGTCCTCGAACTCGAAGTCCTTGAAGTCCGGGCCCAGCTCGCTGCGGATGTCCTCCTTGGCGCTGTCGGAGAACGCCCGCACCTTGCGGATGAAGCCCATGACGTCCTGGATGACCTTGGGCAGCTTGTCCGGGCCGAAGACGAGGACGGCAAGGATCACGAGCGCCACCAGTTCGAGGGGTCCTATGTCGAAGAACACCTAGCAGCTCCTTGGGTCATCCGCGGCCTTCGTCGGCCTTTGGGCCAGGCCGCCTCTCACGGTACCTGGCCCCGTACGTCGGACGGGAGTCACCCGTGCCAACACCATGCAAACGATCAGCCCGTGCTGGAGGAACCCAGGCTGAGCCGTACGGTCCGGTCCTTGCCGCCCCGCAGGAGGGTGAGCACCAGCGTGTCGCCGGGCCGGTGGCTGCGGATCTTGACGATCAGCTCCTCGCCGCTGTGCACCGCGGCACCGTCCACCTTCGTGATCACGTCGCCGGGCTTGATGCCGGCCTTGGCGCCGGGGCCGTCCGGGAGGACCGGAGGCTTTCCGCCCTTGCTGCGTTCGCCGACCCGCGCCCCGTCGCCGGCGTACTCCATCTCCAAGGTCACGCCGATCACCGGATGCGTCGCCCGGCCGGTGTTGATCAGCTCCTCCGCCACCCGCTTGGCCTGGTTGATCGGTATGGCGAAGCCCAGCCCTATGCTGCCGCCCTGGCTGCCGCCGCCCTCCAGGCCGCCGGCGCTGTCGGCCGCGCGGATGGCGCTGTTGATGCCGATCACCCGCGCCCTGGCGTCCACCAGCGGGCCGCCGGAGTTGCCCGGGTTGATGGGCGCGTCGGTCTGCAGCGCGTCCACGTACGAGACATCGCTGCCGTCGCCCTTCTCGCCGCCCGCGGTGATCGGGCGCTGCTTGGCGCTGATGATCCCGGAGGTGACGGTGTTGGCGAGGTCGAAGGGCGCGCCGATCGCCACCACCGGGTCGCCGACCTGTACGGAGTCGGAGTTGCCGAGGGTGAGCGGCCGCAGCCCCGTGACGCCCTCGACCTGGATGACGGCGAGGTCGTAGCCGCCGTCCTGGCCGACGACCCGGGCCTTGGCCGTCTGGCCGCCGCTGAAGGTCACCGAGATCTCGCCGCCGCTGCCGGCCGGCTGGACGACGTGGTTGTTGGTGAGGATGTGCCCCTGGCGGTCGAGGACGAAGCCGGTGCCGGTGCCCTGCTCCGCGCTGCCGCGCACATGGATCGTGACCACTCCGGGCAGCGCGCGCTGGGCGATCCCGGCGACGCTGTCGGGCCTGCGCCCCGCACCGTCGGCGGCGGACTGGGGCAGCCTGATGTCGTTGATGCCGCCGTAGCGCTCGACGTACGCGCCGATGCCGCCGCCGATGCCGCCCGCCAGCAGGGCGAGCGCCACCGCCCCGGCGACCAGCGGGCCGCGGCGCCGCCGGTCCCGCGACGCCGGCGCGAGCGGCCCGGCCTGCAACGGCGCGCTCCACGGGTCGTACTGCTGCCAGGCTCCGTGGGGGGCGGGATGCGGTCCCTGGCCGCCGGCCGGCCCGTGCTCACCGGCTGCCGGGCCGGCGAAGACCGGCGGTGGCGGCGCGCAGGGCGCGGCCCCCGCCGGCCGGGGGCCGCCGTCACCGGGGTGCGGGACGAACGGGGCGTCGGCGGTGTCCTGGGGTGGGGCGTCGGGGGTGGGGGCCGGGTCGGCGGGGGCGGTGGCCGGTCGGGGCGTGGAGGCCAGGGGGGTGGGCTGGGGGCCCGGGCCCGGGGCAGGTGCGCCGGTGAGCTGCGGGCCGGTGGGAGGCGGCACGGCGCCGGTCTGCGGGCCGGCGGCGGGCGGGGGGAAGGCGGTGCCGTGGGCGGGGGTCGCCACCGGGCGCTGGACGGGCGGGGCGGGCGCCCAGGGGCCGGGGCCGCCGTACGGAGGGGTGCCGTAGGGGTCCTCGGCGTGCAACGGCTGCTGCCGCTGCGGCGCCGGGCCCGGGGTTCCGGAGGCGGGCGTGGTCGTCGCCGTGGTCGCGGGCGCGGTCGCCGCCGTGGGCGCGGCCGTGGGCGCGGCCGTCCCGTCCTGGGGCTCGCGCCGTGCGCCGGGCGGGGGCTCGTCCGGCGTCCCTTCGGGCGCGCCGGGCAGGGGCTCGTCGGAGGCGGCTCCGGCCACCCGCCCGAGCGTCATGGTCGACGGGGCGGGACGCGCCGTGGTCGTCCCGGTGCCCGGGGTCCCGGCGGCGTCCTGGTGCGTCGGGTCGGCGGCCGGCGCACCGTGCGGTACCGCCGTCTCGCGGTCAGCGGCGTCCGCCTCGGCCGCCGCGTCGCGCGACGCCGCCAACTCGCCGTCTACGGCGCCCCCTTCGGCCGTCGCGGCGTCGGCGGCCGTCGCGGGGCTCGCGGGCGACTCGGGCGGCAGCTGCGGCCCCGCGTCCTTGCGCGGCTCCGGCGGGCGGACGATCCAGTCCTCCGACTCCTGCGCGGCGAAGGCGCCGGACGCGCCGGGCGCCGTGCCGTCGGCGGGTGGCGCCGGCTGCGGGCCGGACTCGGCGGACGGTTCCGTGCGCGGGGTGCCTCCCGGGCGGCTCCACCACTTCAGCTTCGGCCCGGCGGCCTTACCGTCGTCCATGCTCTCCCCAGAATTCGCCCGCGGCCGTGCACGGGCCACCACCTCGCGGCACGCGCCCGGACAGGGGTGCGCCGCCCCACAGGGATTCAACCAGTTCCGTGTGGGGCTGCGCAGGGGACGGTCAGCGGTGGGCGGAGGTTGAGCCAGGGGCGGAGGAGAGCGCGGCGGCCGCGGAACCGGTCAGCGGACGCATGGGTTCCAGGGGCGACGGGGCGGGCGGACTCTTCCGTGCCGGGGTGTTGCCGGTCGCGGTGGCCAGGGGCGCGAGGTAGCGCGCCATGACCGGGCTGCTCGCGGCTATCAGCGGTGTCAGGCCGAAGCGTCCGGCCTGGGCGGGCGCCACCGGCGGGGAGGGGGGTGCCGTGGTGGGGCCGTAGAGAGTCATGGTGCTGGGGGCCGGGGCCAGGGTCGGACCGCCGGCGGGCTGCCAGGCGCCGGCCCGGGAATTCTTGGCGGGAAACTCCTCACCGCGCGGCAGGGAACCGCCGCCGGCCGCCGGGCTGACGCTCAGCGGGGTGACGGCCGTGCCGCCGCCGTCGACACGTCCACCGGGGAGATCCACGGCCGCCTCCAACGGGAGGGCGCCGCCCAGCGCGAACGCCGCGAGGGAGACCGCACCGGCCGCCGCGAACGCGAACCGCCGCCGCTGCGCGGGCCGGTCGCTCTCCTGCACACGGAAGCCGCGCCCGCGGGGCTGCACGGGAAGGGCCGCCATCGCATGGCCGGAGTGGCCGTCGGCGGGGACATAGCGGAACGTGCCGCCGCCGCGGGCGAACTCACCGCGTCCGAAGCTGCCGTTGCCGAGCCGGCTGCCGGGGCCGTCGGGGTCGCCGCCGGGCAGCTGCTGCAGCCGCGCCAGCAGCCCCTCGGAGGGACCGGGGGGTGCCGTCTGGGCGAACACGCTCTTCAGCCGGCGCTGCGCGTCGGCTTCTGCTTTGCACCGTCCGCATGTCGCGAGATGCGCGAGCACCCGCTCGCGTGCGTCATGCCCCAACTCGCCGTCGACCAGGGCCGCGAGGCGGTCGCCGAGATGCTGCTCGGCGGGGGACGGACCGCCACTGCCGCTCACGCGATTCCGACCTCCCCCGTGGGCACCACGGCCAGCGACCGCCGCTGGGCGCGCTCTTCGGCGCGGGTGGCCGGGGCGCGGTGCTTGAGGGCCTTGCGCAGATGGGAACGGCCGCGGTGGATCCGGCTGCGGACCGTACCGAGCTTGACACCGAGCGTCGCGGCGATCTCCTCGTACGACAGGCCCTCGATGTCGCAGAGCACGACGGCGGCACGGAACTCGGGCGCGAGGGTGTCCAGCGCCTGCTGGACATCGGCGTCGAAGTGGGTGTCGTTGAAGTGCTGCTGCGGGGAGGGCTCGCGGCTGGGGAGCCGCTCGGCGGCGTCGTCACCGAGCGCGTCGAAGCGGATGCGCTGGCGGCGGCGGACCATGTCCAGGAAGAGGTTGGTGGTGATCCGGTGCAGCCAGCCCTCGAAGGTGCCGGGGGTGTACGTCGACAGCGAGCGGAAGACGCGGACGAACACCTCCTGGGTGAGGTCCTCGGCGTCGTGCTGATTGCCGGTGAGGCGGTAGGCGAGGCGGTAGACCCGTGCGCTGTGGGTGCTGACGATCTCCTCCCAGCTGGGCGGAGTCCACGCCTGCGCATCCGCGTCTGCGGCGAAGGTCGCGGTGGTTGCGGAGTCGGCGACGGGGGCCCCTCCCCTGCCCTTCGGGCCATGGGGGCGGGAACGGTCAGCAGTGTCTGTCACGGATTTCGGCTCGGCGAACGACCTTTTCAAGCGCCTCAGCACCCCTCGGTCACCCGCCGCAGCCGCACCTCCCCTGGTGGCTCTGGTGGTGTCCAGTAGAGCCCCTACCATATCCACCTCGCCCGTTAGCTCCGGATAAGCAGTTTTGACCTGCATTTGGTCCTGCTTCTGGTCTTGCCTGACATCTCGCGCGGTCTTCACCGGTGCGTCCCCCCGTCTTCCCCCTGCCCTTCCTCAACGTCCAGTCCCATCTGCGGGTTCCCGGACGCAGCGGATACAGTCACGGTTGCGTCAACTACGGGGACAGGAGAGGGCCATTACCGGCAACCGGCAGACGAGCTTGGCATTCGCCGAGGCGTACGGCGCCGGGACCATCGACGACAGCGCCGAGGCCGCCCTGCAGTGGTCCCGTGACTGTGCGCGCGAAGCCGGCATCCGTACGGTGACGGCCGGGACCGGTGCGGCCCTCAGCCTGCTCGCGGCCGCCGCGGACGCCAAGGCGGTCGCCGAGATCGGCACCGGAACGGGCGTGTCGGGCATCTACCTCCTGCACGGCATGCGGCCCGACGGGGTGCTGACCACCGTGGACCTCGAACCCGAGCGGCAGACGTTCGCCAAGCAGGCGCTGCGCGCGGCCGGCTTCGCCGGGAACCGCGCCCGCTTCATCCCCGGCCGCGCCCTGGACGTCCTGCCCCGCCTCGCGGACGGCGGCTACGACCTCGTGTTCTGCGACGGCGACCTCATGGAGTGCCTGGAGTACCTCGCTGAATCGTTGCGTCTGCTGCGCCCCGGCGGCGTGGTCTGCTTCGAGGGCGTCTTCGCCGACGGCCGTACGGTCGACTCGTCGCTGCAGCCCGCCGAGGTGCTGCGGCTGCGGGAACTGCTGCGGACCATCCGGGAGAGCACCGCGCTGGTGCCGGCCCTGCTGCCGGTCGGCGACGGGCTGCTCTGCGCGGTCAAGCGCGGCTGACCGGCCCCGGCCCGGTCCGGGACGTGAGACGGCCCCGGCACGTGGCGCGCCCGTAAGTGCGCGCCACGTGCCGGGGCCGGGGTATTTCGGCTGGGGATACCGGGGTCAGCCCCGGGAAACCGCCGGTTGCGCCGCCCTTGTCAGACGGTGACCTTGTCCAGGGCCTCACCCAGGGCCTTGGCTTCGTCGGGGGTCAGCTCGACGACGAGCCGCCCGCCGCCTTCGAGCGGAACGCGCATGACGATGCCCCGCCCCTCCTTGGTCACCTCGAGCGGGCCGTCGCCCGTCCGCGGCTTCATGGCCGCCATGCTCGTTCCCCTTCCTGAAACCAGCTCATCTCAGCCGACGGCCCGAATAGGCACGTGTCACCGGCATCGAACACATTGCTTCCAGGCCATTATCCCGCATCGAACGACCCGATGACCAACATCGGACAGCATCCCTTCGGCAACGCGCTCCACCAAACCCCCTCAATTCGGTGAGGCGGCTGCAATACTTCTCCGCCCGCCGACCCCCGACGCGCCCGCAATCTTTGACGTACGTCACATGCCGGGGCCCGATGATCTCCGGCATCCTGAGCGCGGACTGCCGCTGCCGCGCAGTCCGAGCCGCGACGGAGGGGATTCCCACTATGGCCGACACCGTGCTCTATGACGTGACCGACGGGCTCGCGACGATCACGCTCAACCGCCCGGACGCGATGAACGCGCTGAACATCGAGGCGAAGGTCCTGCTGCGGGACACCCTGAAGGAGGCCGCCGCCGACCCGGCCGTGCGCGCCGTTCTGCTGACCGCCACCGGGCGCGCCTTCTGCGTCGGGCAGCACCTCAAGGAGCACATCGGCCTGCTGGCCGAGGACCGGGCCACCGGGTCCGGCGGCACCATGAACACCGTGCGGGAGCACTACAACCCCATCGTCACGGCGCTGACCGAGATGCCCAAGCCCGTGGTCGCGGGCGTCAACGGGGTCGCCGCGGGCGCCGGCGCGGGCTTCGCGCTGGCCGCCGACTACCGGGTGGTCGCCGATTCCGCGTCCTTCAACACCTCCTTCGCGGGCGTCGCGCTGACCGCGGACTCCGGGGTGTCCTGGACGCTGCCCCGGCTGATCGGCCAGGGCCGGGCCGCCGATCTGCTGCTCTTCCCGCGCAACATCAGCGCCCAGGAGGCGTACGACCTGGGCATCGCCAACAAGGTGGTCCCGGCCGACCAGCTGGCCGGGGAGGCCGCGGCCGTCGCCCGCCGGCTGGCCCAGGGCCCGACCGCCGCGTATGCGGCGATCAAGGAGTCGCTGGCCTACGGGGCGGGGCACTCGCTCGCCGAGACCCTCGGCAAGGAGGACGAGCTGCAGGGCCGGGCCGGGGCGTCGGAGGACCACCACATCGCGGTCGAGGCGTTCGTGAAGAAGGAGAAGCCGGTCTTCCTGGGCCGCTGATTCGGCGGGACCGCGAGCAGCCGCCCCGCCGCGTCCGGGCCGGGCTCCCGGTCGGGCCGGACGCTCCGGACCGCCGCCCGGCCGGGGCGGCCCGCCCGGCTCCCGGCTCCCGGCTCCCGGCTCCCGGCTCCCGGCTCCCGGCTCCCGGCGGGCAGCGTCCCGCCCGGTTCAGCCCGCCGCCGCCTCCACCGCCTGACGGACGTGGCAGTCCGCCAGGTGGTCGTTGACCAGGCCGCATGCCTGCATCATCGCGTAGGCGGTGGTCGGGCCGACGAAGCGGAAGCCGCGCTTCTTGAGGTCCTTGGCGAGCGCCGTCGACTCCGGGGTCACCGGCTGCAGATCGTTCACGGTGCGCGGCACCGGGCGGCCGGCCCGGTCGGGGGCGTAGGACCAGATCAGACCGTCGAGCTCCCCCGGGGCCAGCTCGGCGGCGATCCTGGCGTTGTTGATCGTCGCGGCGATCTTGAGGCGGTTGCGGATGATGCCGGTGTCGGCGAGCAGCCGCTCGGCGTCCGCGTCGGTGAAGCGCGCCACCTCGGCGATCCGGAAGCCGGCGAACGCGGCGCGGAAGCCGGGCCGTCGCCGCAGGATCGTGATCCAGGACAGCCCGGACTGGAACGCCTCCAGGCTCATCCGCTCGAAGAGGGCGTCGTCGCCGTGGACCGGCCGGCCCCATTCGGTGTCGTGGTAGGCGCGGTAGTCGGCCATCCGCTCCGATTCCATCCCCCACGGGCAGCGCGGGACGCCGTCGGGCTCCGTCACCACGCCGCTCATGCCGGGTCCCCGCCTTCGGGAGCGCGACCGGGAGCCCCGGAGGTCCCGGGGGCCTCCTGCGGACCGGGTCCGTCCTCGGGCCGTGCTTCCTCGACCGGCCCGAGCACGGGCGGGCCGTCCTGTATCAGCCCCGGGCCGCCCATGGCGGAGGCGTGCGCACCGGCGAGCGCCGCCTCCAGTTCGGCGATCCGGGCGTCCCGCTCGGCCAGCTCGGCGCCGAGGCGGTCCAGGACGTCGTCGACCTCGTTCATCCGGTAGCCACGGACGGTCACCGGGAACCGGACGGTCTCCACGTCGGCGCGGGCCACCGGGCGGTCCTCCGGCAGCGGGTCGTACAGCCGGTCGGGCTCGGCGTCCCGCAGCCCGCCGCCGTCACCGCCGCCGACGACCACGAGGGTGACGGCGGCCACCACCACGACCATCGCGATCAGCAAGAACCAGAACACGACCAACTCCCCGGACTATGTGCCTGCACTGATCGTGCCATGCGGGTGTGACAGTTAGGGTCGCTCCCGGACCATGGAGAGGGAGAGCGGGAATGCTGCGGCTGGGGAATCGCGAGTTCGGGGCGCACGAGCCGGTGATCATGGCGATCGTCAACAGGACGCCGGACTCGTTCTACGACCAGGGCGCCACGTTCCGTGACGAGCCCGCGCTGGCCCGTGTGGAGCGGGCGGTGGCCGAGGGCGCCGCGATCATCGACATCGGCGGGGTGAAGGCCGGGCCCGGCGAAGAGGTGAGCGCCGAGGAGGAGGCCCGCCGCACGGTCGGGTTCGTGGCCGAGGTCCGCAAGCGCTTCCCCGACGTGGTGATCAGCGTCGACACCTGGCGGCACGAGGTCGGCGAGGCGGTGTGCGAGGCGGGCGCGGACCTGCTCAACGACGCCTGGGGCGGGGCCGATCCGCGGCTCGCCGAGGTCGCGGCGCGCCACGGCGTGGGCCTGGTGTGCACGCACGCGGGCGGCGCCGAACCGCGCACCCGCCCGCACCGGGTGACGTACGACGACGTGGTGGCGGACGTCCTGCGGGTGACGCTCGGCCTGGCGGAGCGGGCCGTGGAGCTGGGCGTCCGGCGCGACGCGATCATGATCGATCCGGGGCACGACTTCGGGAAGAGCACCCGGCACAGCCTGGAGGCGACCCGCAGGCTGGACGAGATGGCGAAGGCCGTTCCCTCGGATCTCGGCTACGCCGGGGCCGGGGACAGCCCGTTTCCGGTGCTGGTCTCGCTGTCCAACAAGGACTTCGTCGGCGAGACCCTCGACCGGCCGGTCAAGGAGCGGCTGCTGGGCACCCTCGCGACCACCGCGGTCTCGGCCTGGCTGGGCGCCCGGGTCTACCGCGTCCACGAGGTCGCCGAGACCCGGCAGGTGCTGGACATGGTGGCCTCGATCGCCGGCCACCGGCCCCCGGCGGTCGCCCGCCGGGGGCTGGCCTGAGGGGGCCGGCCCTCAGATCCCGACCTCCTTGGTGACCAGCGTGATCGCCTCGTCCACGTCGTCGCTGAGGTGGAAGAGCTCCAGGTCGTGCATCGACGCCTTGCCCTCGGCGACGAGGGTGTCGCGCAGCCAGTCGACCAGTCCGCTCCAGTAGGACGTGCCGAACAGCACGATCGGGAAGCGGGTGACCTTGCGGGTCTGGACGAGGGTGAGCGCCTCGAAGAGCTCGTCGAGGGTGCCGAGCCCGCCGGGGAGCACCACGAACCCGCGGGCGTACTTCACAAAACACGTCTTGCGGACGAAGAAGTAGCGGAAGTCGACACCGAGGTTCACGTACGCGTTCATGCCCTGCTCGAAGGGCAGCTCGATGCCCAGCCCGACGGAGGTGCCACCGGCCTCGTTGGCGCCCTTGTTGACGGCCTCCATCGCGCCGGGGCCGCCACCGGTGATCACCGCGAATCCGGCGTCGACCAGGGCCCGGCCGATCCGTACACCGGCGTCGTACTCCTTGGAGTCGCGCGGGGTACGGGCCGAGCCGAAGACGCTGACGGCCGGGCCCAGCTCGGCCAGCGCGCCGAAGCCCTCGACGAACTCCGACTGGATGCGCATCACGCGCCAGGGGTCGGTGTGCACCCACTCGGAGGGGCCTTCGGAGTCCAGCAGGCGCTGGTCCGTGGTGCCGGTCCGCACCTGGTCCTGGCGGCGCAGTACGGGACCCAGCCGCTGCTCCTCCGGGACCGGTGCTCCCTCGGGACTGGCCATGTCGTGCTCCCTCCGCTGGCAGATCGTGTGCCGTTTCAGCGTAGATCCGCGGACGTGAAGCGCAGGGGAATTCGGCGCGGAGGCGTGCGGTCCCCCCGGTGCGGCCGGGGGGACGGGGCGCTCAGGCGGTCAGCCAGGCGCGCAGCCGCTCCTCGCAGTGGAGGATGCGGTCGACCTCGACCCGTTCGTCCTTCTTGTGGGCGAGCAGCGAGTAGCCCGGGCCGTAGTTGACGGCCGGGACGCCCAGGGCGCTGAAGCGGGAGACGTCGGTCCAGCCGAACTTGGGCATCGCGCTGCCGCCGACGGCCTCCATGAAGGCCCGGGCCGCCGGGTGGGACAGGCCGGGCAGCGCGCCCGGGGAGTGGTCGTCGACGACGAACTCGTCCACGGGGCAGTCCGCGAAGACCTCGCGGACGTGGGCCAGCGCCTCGTCGGGCGTCCGGTCCGGCGCGTAGCGGAAGTTCACGGTGACCGTGCAGGCGTCGGGGATGACGTTGTTGGCGACGCCGCCCTCGACGCGCACGGCGTTGAGGCCCTCGCGGTATTCGAGGCCGTCGATGACCGGGCGGCGGGGCTCGTAGGCGGCGAGCTTCGCCAGGATCGGGGCGGCGTCGTGGATCGCGTTGGCGCCCATCCAGCCGCGGGCGGAGTGGGCGCGCTCGCCGGTGGTGCGCAGCAGGACCCGCAGGGTGCCCTGGCAGCCGCCCTCGACCTGGCCGTCGGACGGCTCCAGGAGGACGGCGAAGTCACCGGCGAGCCAGTCGGGGTGGGCGTCGGCGACGTGGCCGAGCCCGTTGAGGTGCGCCGCGACCTCTTCCTGGTCGTAGAAGACGAAGGTCAGGTCGCGGTTGGGCGCCGGGACCGTGGCGGCCATCCGCAGCTGGACGGCGACACCGGACTTCATGTCGCAGGTGCCGCAGCCCCACAGGACGCCGTTCTCGTCCAGCCGCGAGGGGACGTTGCCGGCGATCGGCACGGTGTCGAGGTGTCCGGCGAGCACCACCCGCTCGTCGCGGCCCAGGTCGGTGCGGGCCACGACGTTGTTGCCGTGGCGGTCGACGGTCAGGTGCGGCAGGGCGCGCAGCGCCTGCTCGACGGCGTCGGCGAGGTCCTTCTCGTCGCCGCTCTCGGAGGGGAAGTCGACGAGCTGCGCGGTGAGCGCGGCGGCGTCGAGCGACAGGTCGAGGGCGGGGTGGTCTGTGCGGCGCTCCATGGATCCGACCCTATCGGCAGCACTCCAGTACGGTGGGCCCGTGTCCGTCCCGTCCTCGGTTCCCGTCCGCCGCAGCCGCCTGTGGCGCGTCTCCGCTGCCGTCTGCGTGCTGATCGGCCTGGCCGGCTACCTCCTCGTGCAGTACATCACCGCCGGCCCGGGAGCTCCCCGCTGCACGGTGCGCGGCGAGGGCGACGCCAAGCCCTACGAGCTGTCGCCCGAGCAGGCCGCGAACGCCGCGACGATCGCTGCCGTGGGGTCCTCGCGCGGGCTGCCGGAGCGGGCCGTGACCATCGCGCTGGCGACCGCGATGCAGGAGTCGGGGCTGCGCAACATCGACTTCGGCGACCGGGATTCGGTCGGGCTCTTCCAGCAGCGGCCCTCGCAGGACTGGGGCACCGTGCAGAAGATCATGGATCCGGTGTACTCGGCCGGGGAGTTCTACCGGCATCTGGCGAACGTGCCCGGCTACTCCCGGCTGCCGCTGACCGTCGCCGCGCAGCGGGTGCAGCACAGCGGCTATCCGCAGGCCTACGCCAAGCACGAGGCGGACGCCGCCCAGTTGACCGGGGCGCTCACGGGCCGCGACCGGGGCGCGATGACCTGCAACGAGAGCCGCCCGGTGGACAGCACGGCGGGCGGCGCCGCGAAGGTGCGGGAGAAGCTGCGGCGGGAGTTCGGTCCGGGGGTGCTGCCGCGGGCGGGCGTCGCCGGCGGCAGCGGCGCGGGCGACGGGCGCGGCGTGACGATACCGGTGCGGGCGGCCGGTTCGATGGCGGCGGCGGGCGATTCCCAGCGGCGCGGCTGGGAGCTGGCGACATGGGCGATGGCGCACTCCGCCGAGCTGCACATCGAACAGATCTCTTACGCCGGCCGGACGTGGACCGCCGCCGATTCGGGGAAGGGCTGGCAGGAACGGCCCGCCGCCTCCGCGTCCGCCGCGCGCGACGTCCGCCTCGTCACCGGGCAGTAGTCCGCCCGTTCCCCCGAAAGGGGTGCCGTCGCCAATTCGCGGGCGACGCAGGGGAGTTGGCCGGAGGGCATGCACAGGCGACGCCAATTCCCTTACGGACAAAGGGCTGTGACGTTTCCGCGCCTCCTCGGGCCGCGTGCATATCGCCCTTCTTTAGCCAGGCCCGATTATGTGACGCGTTACCAACTCTTTACCGGAGTTCACCGCAACCTTCGGGGTTCTGACGCGGTAGTCAATGCGTCCGCCAGGCGGACATGGCACATCTGTCAGAAGTACGAGTCCTTCTCCGTAAAAGGAGCACCATGTCCCTCCCCGTTACGCGTCGGATCGCCCGAGCCGCCCTGCTCGTCGCAGCGGGTGCCGCTCCCGTGGTCGCCGCGGCCGGTTCCGCGAGCGCCGCGGAACTGCCCGCCAAGACACTCGGCGGGCTGACGGCGCCCCTGGACTCCCAGAACACCAGCCGGACCCTCGACCACACCGCGCGCCACGGCGTCGGCCTGCTGAACGCGGCCGGCAGCAAGGCGGCGACGAAGCTCGCCCCGGCGCTGGTGGAGACCGCGGGTCCGGTCGTGAAGAAGGCCATGCCGCTCACCCAGGGCACCGCCGACAAGGCCGAGACCGTGGTCCGTCCGCTGGCCAAGAACGGTGTCTCGACCAACTCGCTGCCGCTGGACGTCGCCAAGGGCCTGGTCGGCTCGCACCAGGGCCTGCTGGCGCCGGCGCAGGGCCTGCTCGGCGGCCTGCCGCTCGGCGGCCGCTGACCGGAGCGCGGCCCGTACGACGCGAAGGGGCCCGGGGAGTTCGCACTCCCCGGGCCCCTTCGCGTGGCCGGTCGCGGCTCACTCCGCCAGTCGGCGCACCGCCGCGGCCACCCGCTCGTCGGTGGCGGTGAAGGCGATCCGTACGAACCGCTCCCCCGCGGTGCCGTAGAAGTCGCCGGGGGCGACGAGGATGCCGCGCTTCGCGAGGTCGCCGACGGTGTCCCAGCAGGGCTCGTCGCGGGTCGCCCAGAGGTAGAGCGACGCCTCGCTGTGCTCGATGCGGAAGCCCGCGGCCTCGAAGGCGCCGCGCAGCGCGGCGCGGCGGCGGGCGTAGCGCTCGCGCTGCTCGGCGACGTGGGCGGTGTCGCCCAGCGCCGCGACGGTGGCGGCCTGCACGGGCGCCGCGATCATCATCCCGCCGTGCTTGCGGATCTGCAGCAGGTCGCCGAGGACCGCGGCGTCGCCGACGAGGAAGGCGGAGCGGTAGCCGGCGAGGTTGGAGCGCTTGGAGAGGGAGTGGACGGCGACGAGGCCGTCGTGGGAGCCGCCGCAGACGTCCGGGTGCAGCACGGAGACCGGGTCGGCCTCCCAGCCCAGCTCCAGGTAGCACTCGTCGCTGACGACCAGCACGTCGTGCTCGCGCGCCCAGGCGACGGCGCGGCGCAGCTCGTCGGCGCCGAGCACCCGGCCGGTCGGGTTGGACGGGGAGTTCAGCCAGAGCAGCTTGAGGCCGGTGGGGTCCAGCTCCCAGGGCTCGTCGTAGACGACCGGCTCGGCGCCGGCCAGGCGGGCGCCGACCTCGTACGTCGGGTAGGCCAGGCGGGGGTAGGCGACCTTGTCCCCGGCGCCCAGGCCCAGCTGGGTCGGCAGCCAGGCCACCAGTTCCTTGGAGCCGACGACGGGCAGCACGTTGGTGTGCCGCAGACCGCGGGCGCCGAGGCGGTCGGCGGCCCAGCCGGTGAGCGCGTCGCGCAGCGCGGGGGTGCCCCACACCGTCGGGTAGCCGGGGCTGTCGGCCGCGTCGGTCAGCGCCTGCCGGACCAGCGCGGGGACCGGGTCGACGGGGGTGCCGACGGACAGGTCGACGATGCCGTCGGCGTGTGCGGCGGCGGTGGCCTTGTACGGCTCCAGCCGGTCCCAGGGGAAGTCCGGGAGGCGGTCGCGGAGCGACGCGCGGGGGGAGACGGGCTGGGAGGACGGTGCTGCGCCCACGGTGCTCTCTTTCTCGGTGGTGCCGGGCGCCGGCGCGGAAACGCGCCGGTCCCGTACGGCGAGCTGGCCGTACGGGACCGGGCGGCGCCGTGCGACCTCCCCCAGCTCGCGCTGGGAGTGCCCCCGACGTCATCGGAGGCGAGAGGGAGCGTGCGGGCTGCTCCCTCCTGGGCCTCGCGTCGTTACTGGTTCTGCGGCGGCAGCGCCGCGATGAAGGGGTGGTCGCGCTCGATCAGGCCGAGCTTGCTGGCGCCACCGGGCGAGCCGAGCTCGTCGAAGAACTCCACATTCGCCTTGTAGTAGTCCTTCCACTCCTCCGGGGTGTCGTCCTCGTAGAAGATCGCCTCGACCGGGCAGACCGGCTCACAGGCACCACAGTCGACGCATTCGTCCGGGTGGATGTACAAGGACCGGGAGCCCTCGTAGATGCAGTCGACCGGGCACTCCTCGATGCACGCCTTGTCCTTGACGTCGACACAAGGCTGCGCGATGACGTAGGTCACGCTGTCGTTCCTCCTCGGTAGGGCCGGCGGACCGATTGGCAGTACCGCCGCTGGGCGCGCGGGAGCGCGGCGTCGTCGATGCCCGCCATCTAGTATCTCCGTTCCCGGGCGCGAGACGAACAAGAGGGGCGGTTTGAGCGATGGAATTCCTGGCCGGCGGCCGTGCGGAAGTCCGCATCACCCGTGCTGACGTGGGCAAAAGGGTATCCGTCCGCCGCTTGACCGGGGGCGGAGAGGGGCAGCCCGCGTTCAGTGACGCGGTCGGGGTGCTCACATCCTGGGACGCGGGTGTGCTGAGCATCACACGGCGCGACGGTGCCTGCGTCAGGATCGAGGAGTCCGCGCTCGTGGCGGCGAAGGTCGTCCCCGCCGCACCGGCCCGCAGAAAGGGGCCGTCGGCCACCGTCCGGGAACTCCAGCAGGTCGCCGCCCGCGGCTGGCCGGCCGTCGAGACGGAGTCTCTCGGGGAGTGGACGCTGCGGGCCTCGGGGGGATTCACCCGCCGCGCCAACTCCGTGCTGCCGCTCGGTGACCCCGGCGTTCCCCTGGACGCCGCGCTGGAGCGGATCGGCCGATGGTACGCGGCGCGCGGGCTGCCGGCGGTGATCGCGGTCGCCACCGGTCGGGCCGGCGCCGACGAGGAGCTGGCCGCGGCGCTGGCGGAGCGCGGCTGGGCCGATGAGGCGCACACCCGGGTCCGGATCGCGGGACTGGCGCCGCTGGCCGACACCCCCGCCGCACCTGCCGGGGACGCCGCCACCCGTGTGACGCTGTCCCGGGATCCGGACGCCGGCTGGCTGGCGCTGTACAACCGGACCGGCGGGGACGCCCCGGGCGGCGAGGCCGCGCCGAGCGCCCTGCGGGTGCTGACCGGCGGGCCCTCGGTGTGGTTCGCGGCGGCGCACGACGCGGACGGCGGCACGGCGGCGATCGGGCGGCTGGTCGTCGACGGGCGCTGGGCGGGCTTCGCCGCGGTCGAGGTCGCGCCGCACGCCCGGCGCCGCAAGCTGGCCACGCGGGTCATGGCGGCGCTCGCCGAGCGGGCCCTGTCGGAGGGCGCCTCGGCCGCGTATCTGCAGGTCGAGGCGGACAACGCGGACGCCCTCGCGTTCTACGACCGGCTCGGCTTCACCGACCACCACGGCTACCACTACCGGCGTTCCCTGCCGGGCGGCGGCCGGCACTGAGGCGGGGTCCCGCAGCCATGGCCCACGAACCCCGGCCCG
Source organism: Streptomyces angustmyceticus (assembly GCF_019933235.1). Lineage (NCBI taxonomy): Bacteria > Bacillati > Actinomycetota > Actinomycetes > Kitasatosporales > Streptomycetaceae > Streptomyces > Streptomyces angustmyceticus. The sequence continues at coordinate 2,842,233 of NZ_CP082945.1, forward strand.
AGCCGGAGCCGGACGACGCCCGCTTCGCACGGCGGCAGCGGTTCGCCGACGCCGCCCGCGCCGAGCGGCCCGACCTGGCCCTGCTGTGCCTGCTGATCGGCGCCGAGGCCGATCCCGCGCTGGACGAGGCGGGCGAGGACGCGGCCCAGATCGAGCTGGACCGGCTGGCCGGGATGCTCCCCTACTCCCCGTCCGGCGGCCCCGGCGCCTGGGCCCGCAACCTCGCCGAGCTGCTCGGCACCCGGTGCGGCTTCCGCGGCTCCCCCGGGGACTACCGGCGGCTGGAGTCCTCACTGCTGCACGAGGTGCTGCGGCGGCGCCGCGGCCTGCCGATCCTGCTGTCGGTGGTGTGGATGGAGGTGGCGCGGCGGGCCGGCGCGCCCGTCTACGGGGTGGCCCTGCCCGGTCACTTCGTCGTCGGCTTCGGCGATCCGGCCGGCGCGCACGTCCTGGCCGATCCGTTCGCCGGCGGGCGGCTGCTCAGCGAGGAGGACGCGGGGATGCTGGTCGCGGGCGCGACCGGGGAGCCGCTCAGCGAGCGGATGATGACGCCCGCCGACCCGCTGGAGATCGTGCTGCGGATGCTCAACAACATCCGGGCCTGGGCGCAGGCCCGCCCGGAGCACAGCGCGGTGCAGCTGTGGGCACTGGAGCTGTCGCTGCTGCTGCCGAGCCATCCGGCCCGGCTGCGCCACGAGCGGGCCCAACTCCTCGTCCAGCGGGGCGAGTTCCTGGCCGGAGCGGCCGAGCTGGAGGAGTACGCCCGGGTGGTGGAGGCCGTCGAGCCGGCCGGTGCGACGGCGATACGGCGTCAGGCCGCCGCGGCGCGCGCCATGCTCAACTGAGCGGCGGCCGGGCTGCGGCGGACGACCAGTACGGTCGCGTCGTCCTTGAGCTCGCCGTGGGTGAAGCTCTCCAGGTCGGCGCGGAGGGTGCGGGTCAGCTCGGGAGGTTCCAGGTCCGTCCACCCGGCGAGCCGTTCGGCCAGCGGGTAGAACTCGCCGTCCGCGCCGCGCGCCTCGGTCACGCCGTCCGTGCACAGCACCAGCCAGTCGTCGGGCTCGGGGTGGACCCGGACGCCGCGGCGGGGCTCGCCGCTGAGCATGCCCAGGCCCAGGGGCAGTCCGCCCTCGCCGTCCTTGCGCTCGTAGACCTTGCCGTCGCGCACCAGGTAGTACGGGATGTGGCCGCAGGACAGCACCCGGCCCTGCGGCAGGCCGGCCGGATCGCGCACCTCCATCAGCAGCGCCGTGACGAAGCGCTCGTCGGTGCCCTGCTGGACCGATCGGGCGTTGTAGCGGGCCAGCGCCTGTTCCATGCGCTCGGCCACCGACTCCAGCGAGTCCAGGTGCTGTGCCGCCTCCCGGAACGACGCCAGCACCTCCAGGCCCGCCCCGATCGCCGGCATGCCCTTGCCCTGCACGTCGCCGATCATCAGCCGCAGCCCGTGCGGGGTCTCGATGGCCTCGTAGATGTCGCCGCCGACCCGGGCCCCCTCCTGGGCCGAGACGTAGAAGCCGTACGCCTCGACGTCGCCCGCGCTGAGCGGCAGCTCGCGCAGCATCGCCCGCTGCACCGTGTCGGCCACCATGCGGGTCCGGGCGTGCAGCGCCTCGCGCTGCAGGCGGGTGCGGCACAGCATCAGGGAGAAGACGGCCACCAGGACCACGCCGAAGATGCCGACGACCCGGCTGGCCGGGGCCCAGTCGGGCACCGTGTAGATGTCGACGTAGGTCAGGCAGGCGACGAAGACGGCCGAGACCACGGCCGTCACCCGGAACGAGCAGCGCAGCGCGGCGTACAGCGGGGCGATGCCCAGGAAGGCCGAGATGTGCAGCTCGGGGCTGGTCGTGGCGTCCAGGTACGCGACGAGGAGGATCGCGAGGATCAGCAGCGCGGGAGCGAGACGCTCGCTCTCCGTCCGGCGGTCGGCAGGCATAACACTTCAAGAGTGCGCGACACCGCCCGGCGGCGCACAGGGACCAAGGTCCCCCGGGGCCGCGGCGCGGGGCCCGGTGCGGGCCCGCCCTAGAGCCAGCCCTTGTCGCGGGCCGTGCGGACCGCCTCGGCGCGGTTGCGGGCGCCCGTCTTCTGGATGGCGGTGGAGAGGTAGTTGCGGACCGTGCCCTGGGACAGGTGCAGGGCCTCGGCGATCTCGGCGTTGGTGGCGCCGTCGGCGGCCGTGAGCAGCACCTCCCGTTCGCGCTCGGTCAGCGGGCTGGCGCCGTCGGCCAGCGCGGCGGCCGCCAGCACCGGGTCGATGACGCGCTCGCCGCGCAGGACGCGCCGCACCGCCTCGGCGAGCCGGGCCGCCGGGGCGTCCTTGACCAGGAAGGCGTCCGCGCCGCACTCCATCGCGCGGCGCAGGTAGCCGGGGCGGCCGAAGGTGGTGAGGATGACGACCTTCACGCCGGGCAGCGCGTCGCGCAGCGCGGCCGCGGCGTCCAGTCCGCTGAGGCCGGGCATCTCGATGTCCAGGAGCGCGACGTCCACGGCGTGCGCCTTCGCCGCCGCGAGGACCTCGTCGCCGCGCGCCGCCTGTGCCACGACCTCCAGGTCGTCCTCCAGCGACAGCAGCGCGGCCAGCGCCTCCCGGACCATCGACTGGTCCTCGGCCAGCAGCACTCTGATCATGCGGGTCAGCTTAAGCCGTACGGGGCAGGCGGGGGCCGGGCTGTGGACGGCTGGCCGGATCGTGCGCCTACACCGGGTCGTTGACGACCCCGGGGGACAGCTCCGGGGCGGCCGCGGAGCCCGCCGGGGCCGCGCCCAGGGGGACGTGGGCGCGCAGGGCGAAGCCGTGGCCGCGCGGGGCGGGGCCGGTCTCCAGGCGGCCGCCGGCCAGGGCGAGGCGTTCGCGCAGGCCGCCGAGGCCGTTGCCGTCGTGCTGGGCGCGGGGCGGGCCCGACCCGTCATCGAGCACCGTCAGGCACAGGTAGCGGCGCTCGTCGGCCTCCCACTCCTCGGTGAGCAGCAGCTCGCAGTGGCGGGCGCCGCTGTGCCGGACGACGTTGGTGACGGCCTCCCGCAGCGCCCAGGCCAGCGCGCCCTCCTCGTCGGCCGCGAGCCCGCGGTGCTCGCCGCCCTCCAGGGCGGGGTCGGCGCTGATCCGTATGCCTGCCGTGCCCAGGGCGGCCCGCGCCCCGGCGAGTTCGACGGCGAGCCGGGGCCTGCGGTAGCCGGTGACCGCCTCGCGCACATCGACCAGCGCCTGTCTGCTGACCCGCTCGATGTCGGCGACCTGCACGGCGGCGTCGGCCGGGCGGTCGGGCAGCATCCGGCCGGCCAGCTCGCTCTTGAGCGTGATCAGGGAGAGGGAGTGGCCGAGGAGGTCGTGCAGATCGCGGGCGAGGCGCAGCCGCTCGTCGTTGGCGGCGAGGCGGGCGACCTCCTGGCGGGCGGCACGCAGCTCCATGGTCGTGTGGATCAGGTGCTGCACCCCGACCATCATGAAGCCGCTGCCCAGCGCGGGCAGGCCGTAGGCGAAGAAGTAGTAGCTGCGGATCTCCGGATAGCGCGCCCCGACGACGAGCAGCGCCGCGGTCACCAGCGGGATGGCCCAGCGGGACCGCCGCCAGGGCAGCACCACGCCCGCGCCCACGCTGGTGAAGATGAACAGCACCAGCCAGGGGTAGTCCAGCGTCCAGGACAGGACGGCGGACAGCACCAGCATCAGGGCCAGGGCGCCGTACATCAGCCGGCCCTTGGTCTTCCGCCACATGTGGCGGAAGACCAGGACGAAGTAGCAGACCACGAAGAGCGCGAGCCCCAGGCCGCCCCAGGTCCGCTCGGCGGCGGAGGCGCCGGCCCGCAGCAGCTGGCCGACCGGGCCGGCCAGGTACAGCAGCCAGATGCCGACCCACATCGTCTTGCCGAGCGCCTGGCGGCGGGTGCGGGGTGCCTGCCCGATCATCATGGGGCCGGCGGCCCTGGGCTCGCTCGTCATCTCCGGTGCCTCACGCCTTCCGGGTGTCCTTGCGGTAGAGCCAGGCCGCGCCTCCGGCGAAGACCAGCAGGTACCCCGCCAGTATGGCCATGTCCTTCACATGGGGCGCCTCCCCGGCCTCGACGGCGGTGCCCAGCGCGGTGTAGGCGTGGGTCGGCAGCCACTCGGCGATGTCCTGCACCCACTGCGGCAGGATCGTCAGCGGCATCCACAGGCCGCCGAGGAACGCCAGGCCGAAGTAGACCAGCATGGAGATCGGGCGGACCGCGTCCCCGGTGGCCAGATAGCCGATGGCGACGCCCAGGGCGGCGAAGACGAAGCTGCCGAGCCAGGTGCCGGCGGCGATGGCGATCCACTGCCACGCCTCCAGCCGGACGCCCTTGACCGCCGCGGCGACGAGCAGGACGAGCACGATCGACGGCAGGCTGACGGTCGCGGCCGCCGCGATCTTCGCGGCGACGTAGCCGCGGCCGGGCAGGGCCGTCAGCCGCAGCTGCCGCACCCAGCCCTTCTCCCGCTCCTTGGCGATGCGCTCGCTGTTGCCCAGCAGCACGGCGGTCATGGCGCCGAACGCCGCCATGGACACCATGAAGTAGAGCGCCATGTCGAGCTTCATCCCGACGATGGGCTTGCTGTCCGCGCCGCCGGCGATGAGGAGGTACAGCGCCGGCGGGTAGATCACCGAGAAGAACATGAACTTCTTGTTGCGCAGTGCGCGGATGATCTCCAGCTTGATGAGAGTGGTCATCGGGTCGCCTCCTCGGCGGTGGCGGGGGCCGCGTCGGAGGCGGTGGTCAGGGCGATGAAGGCCTGCTCCAGGCCGAGGCCGGAGACTTCGAGGTGGTGCGGGTAGAGGCCGAGGCCGTAGAGGGCGTGGACGGTGGCGTCGGCGTCGTGCGACTGGAGGCGGACCGTGCGCCCGGAGACCTCCAGCGAGGTCAGGGACGGCAGGGCGGTGAGCGCCTCGCGGTCGATCGGCCCGTCCAGCTCGAAGGCGACCCGGCGGGCGCCGGCCCTGGCCTTGATCTCGGCGGCGGTGCCGTCGGCCAGCACCCGGCCGCGGTGCAGCACGATCACCCGGTCGGCGATCTCGTCGGCCTCTTCGAGGTAGTGGGTGGCGAACAGGACCGTACGGCCCTCCTGGGCCTGCCGGCGCATCGCGCCCCAGAAGGTCTGGCGGGCGGAGACGTCCATCCCGGTGGTCGGCTCGTCCAGCACGATCAGGTCGCCCGCGCCGGCCGTGGCGAGCGCGAAGCGGACCCGCTGTTCCTGGCCGCCGGAGAGCTTGTCGACCATGCGGTCGGCGATGTCGGTGATGCCGGCGGTCGCCATGATCTGGTCGAGCGGATAGCCGCGCGGGTGCAGATCGCGGGCGAGCCGGACCAGTTCCTTGACCTTCACGCCCTCCATCAGGCCGCCGCTCTGCAGCATCGCGCCGACCCTGCCCTGCTCGATGGCGCGCTGCGGCGTCGTGCCGAACAGGGTGACGCTGCCGGAGTCGGCGCCGCGCAGGCCGAGGAGCAGGTCGAGGGTCGAGGACTTGCCCGCGCCGTTCGGGCCGAGGAGGGCGACGGTCTCGCCGGGGTACAGCTCCAGGTCCAGGTCGGCCACCGCGCGCACCGCGCCGTAGCTCTTGCTGACCTGCCGGAAGCTGACCACGGGCGCCCGCTCCGCACCCTGCGCGGGGGTGGCCGTGGTGGTCGCTGTGGTCGTCATGTCCCTCAGCTTCCGGCATCCGCGGCGCGCGCGGCAGTGTCGGCTGTACGCACTGTGCCATGACATCTGTCATGGGGGAGGCCCCCTGGGGGGCTTCTCGGGGTGCTCCGAGAAGACGCCCTGCGGGGGCCTCTCACCTGCTGTTTCGTGCCGTGCGGCGGTCAGTTGCCGTTCGTGGCGATGGTCTGGACCCGCTCGGCCGGGGTGGTGCCGAGCAGCGCCCTGCCGACCGCGCTCGCCACCTCCTCGACGCTGACCGGATGCTTGGACCCGTCGCCCTTGGTCACCATGACGCCGTTGAAGGTGTCGCCGTAGAGCGCCTTGAGGGCCGGCCGGTCGTAGTACGGCACCAGGCCGCCGTCCACGATCTTGAACGACAGGAACTTCGGGATGGACTTCTGCGGGCTGAAGGAGACCGTGTGCGCCGCGTCCGTACGGACCGTCACCAGACCGGACATCGCGGGCTCGGCGAACTGCTTGAGCGCCTTGTTCACCGCGGCCTTGCCGACCTGCGGCTGCTGGGTGCTCGCGGCCAGCACCACGGGCGCGTCGCTGCCGGTCGTGGCGCGGGTGCGGTAGGCGTCGGTGACCTTCTTCTTGGACGCCTGCACGTCGATGGCCTTGTGGGGCACGCCGTAGTGGGGCACCGCCTTGCCGTTCTCGAAGGTGATCCCGCCGTCCTTGGCGGCACTCGCGGCCCCCGCGGCGTTCTCCAGCGCGATCTGCAGCTTCTCGTCGTCGACGACCACCGCGGGCTCCGCCGGACGCGTCCCGCCGAACAGCGAGCCGATGACGGAGACCGGGTTGTAGTCCCGGCCGGCCGCCTTGCGGACCGTCGCCTGCGGATCGATGTCCAGGCCGGCCTTGCCGGGCTCCAGGGTCGTGGCCCGGCCGTCGACGGTGAGCTTGAGCGGCGTGGCGCGGCGGCCCTTGAGCGCCGCCTCCAGCTTCTTGACGGCGTCTTCCTTGGTGGTGCCGCCGATGTCGACGCCCAGCGCGGTGGTGCCGTTGGGCACGTCGGCGTGGTCGAGCAGCAGACCGGCACCGTAGGCGACACCGGCCAGGACCACGACGCCCACACCCAGGAGAACGAGCTTGTTGCGGCCCTTCTTGGGCGGGTTGATCGGCTCGGGGATCTTGGGCCGCGGCTTCGGGGCGGCCGCCTCGCCGCCCTCGCCGGGGGCCGCCGCGAACGGCGACGGAGCGGACGGGCCCTCGGTCCCGGGGACCTTCGGGATGCCGCTGACCAGCGTGTCACCTGACACCCGGTCCCGGCCGCCGCCCTGGGCGCCCCGCGCACCGCCCTTGCCCTTCGGGCCGCCGGGCGCCGCGCCCTTCGGGCCACCGGGCAGTCCGCCGGTCACCCCGCCGGCGCCGAGGCCGCTGCCCGGCCCGGCCAGCGGCGCGGGCGGCTGCGGGGTGAGTTCCGCGGTGTCGTCGATCCGGGGCGCACCGCCTGCGCCGGGGTCGCTGAACCCGGGCGGGAGGTTGAGCGCGGAGTTGCCGCGCGCGGGTCCGGTCGTGGGGCCGTTCGGGCCGCCCGCCGGCGAGTCGAACGGGGTGTGGTCCCGGGCGGGGCCGGAGGGGCCGTCGAACGGCGAACCGCCGGACGCCGCCCCGTCGAACGGCGAGGCGCCGCCGCGCGGGCCCTCCTCGTAGGGCGAGGCGCCGCGCGGACCGCTGTCGAACGGCGAGGCGCCGCCCTTGCCCTGGGGCTCGCCGCCCTGCCGGGCGCCGCCGTCGAACGGCGACGCGCCGTCCTGCGGGGCCGGGCTGTCGGAGAAGTACGGCAGGTCGGGGCGCTGCGGCGGCTTGGCACCGGACGGGGCCCCCGGCGGGGTCGCACCGCCCGGGGCGGGCGGCACGGCGTGGGAGCCGGTCGAGGACTGCCCGCCGGATCCGGCCTGCGTCTTGCGCGGGGCGAACCAGTCACTGGTCTTCTCGCCCTGGGCGGGCCGGCCGGCCGCGGGGGCCTCGTCCGCCGGGGCCTCGGGCCGGGGGGTGTTCGCCGTGCGCTCCGCGTTCCGCTCGCTGTTGCGGGCGGGGCGGGGCGTACCGCGGGAACCGGCGGAGCCGCCCGATGCGGCCGATCCGTTCATGCCGGACTCCTCACCGACGGGCTTGCGCACGACGACCGGCGGGATGGGGCGCGACCCCGGAATGTTGATCTTGATCCGCGTCGTCAGCGTGGTCTCGGTTTTGGGCTCCTCCGGCTGGGCCGCGGCACCGGGCGCCGGCGCCTCGTCGGCATCTCCCCTGGGCGAGCCGTACGGCGGCGTCCCCGACGGGTACGCGGCTCCGCCACGGCCCTGGGGGCCGGAGGACGAACTGTCAGATTCACGACTCAAAGCAGGTTCTCCCGGTTGGCTCCGCCGCTCGTCAGAGATGTTCCCCGGCCACAGGCCGGGGGGTGCCCCCAGGGCGGCGCGACGGCGCGCACCACCATACTGGCCGCCGCGGGCGGACACCCGGGGAGCGTACGAACACCGCCGCCACGGGCGAACCCCCCGTGGCGGGTCCGTTCACCCCGCCCCCTGCGGCATCCGTCCGGGTTTGGCCCACGTCATCCGCCAACTCGGCCGTGCCGGACGCCCGTAGCGCGCATCTGGGCGGCGGTGGCGCAGATCACAGCGACCAGGATCCCGCCCAGGAGGAAGATGTACGAACCGACGCCCGCGCCGAAGAGGAAGTCGCCTTCCGGCCGGACGTTGCTGAGCAGCGCGAACACCGTCACCAGCCAGGCCGCGCCGGGCACCAGCACGCCCGCGGAGGTGCCGGTCGCCCGGACACCCCCGTAGAAGAGGCCGCCGACCCCGGCCAGCGCCAGCACCAACCCGCCGGGGAACCAGGCCGCTTGCACCAGCGTTCCGGCGCAGGCGACCAGGACGCCCGCGAGCAGAAGAAGCACATACAGGGCGATCCGACCCGGCGTCAGCGGCGCGGTCAGCGCGGCACCGGCCGGTGGCGCCACCCGCGCGGCCGGCCGCGCACCGGACGTCCCGCCCGCGCCGGCCCGGGACCGCTGCCCCTTGCCGGCGGCCGGGCCGCCCTTGCCGGAGTTCTCCCGGCCGTTTCCCTCGGCGGCGCTTCCGCCGCCCTTCGCCGTACTCATTCCGCCGCCTCCTCGAACCGCGCACTCTCCCTCATACCCGCCATGTCGTCCCATCCCGCGAAAAGGTCGTCCTCGCGTGCGCCGTCCGCGGCACCCGGGCTCCCGTGCACCAGCCGATAGTGCTCCGTGCCGAACAGCGGCTGGCCCAGGTCGTTGGAGAGCGCGAAGAACGGCCCGTCGACCGCGATCTGGGTGTGGTGCGCCCGCATCGCCGCGGTCTTCGCCGCCGTGTGCGCGGGCTCACCGGTGAGCGAGGCCGTGACCTCGGAGTCCGGCACCACCCCCGGCACGTCGTCAACGGCGGCGATCCCGGGGAAGCCGTGTCCGGCCGCGCGCAGCCGGGCGAAGCCTTCTTCGACCTCGGAGCGGGGGTTGCAGTTCCAGTAGATCTTCCCGATCGTGTGCGCGCCGCCCAGCTCGGGCCGGAAGTCCGCCCGCGCGGCCAGCTCGGCGCCGCGCATGGCCACCCGGTGGGCCTGGATGTGATCGGGGTGGCCGTAGCCGCCGTCCGGGTCGTAGGTGACCAGGACCTGTGGCCGGACCTCGCGGATCACGGCGACCAGATGGCCGGCCGCCTCGTCGAGCGGGGCCTGCCAGAACGCGTCGGGGCGCTCGTTCTGGGGCGCGCCCATCATCCCGGAGTCCCGGTAGCGGCCGGGGCCGCCGAGGAAGCGGTGGTCCGTGACGCCCAGGGCCGCCATCGCCGCGGCCAGCTCGCCGACGCGGTACTCGCCGAGCGTGTCGTCGCGGTCCGGCGCCAGGTGGGCGAGATCGGGCGGGATGACCTCGCCCTCCTCGCCGCGGGTGCAGGTCACGAGGGTGACCCGCGCGCCCTCGGCCGCGTACTTGGCCATGGTCACGCCGTTGTTGATCGACTCGTCGTCGGGGTGCGCGTGCACCAGCAGCAGCCGGCGGGAGGCGGCCGGGCGCGAGGCGCCGCCCTCACGGGGGGCCGGCCGGGTACGGGCGGGCTGATCGCTCATACGGACAGCCTACGAGCCGTCCGGCCCGCCTTCCGCAGGCCGTCCCGGCAGTCCGCCGTGCGCCCGGCCCGAGGGCGGACGCACGGCGGAGGGGACCGGCCGGGGCCGGGTCAGAACTTGATGTTGCCGAGCATGCCGGCGACGTTCGTCGTCAGTTGCTTGATCGTCGGAGCGATGGACGAGCTGGCCAGATAGAAGCCCAGCAGCATGCACACCAAGGCATGCGGCGTCTTCAGTCCGGACTTCTTGACAAGCAAGAAGACGATGATCGCCAGCAGCACCACCGCCGAAATCGAGAGTGCCACGGCGGCTCACCTCCAAGTACTCACGTTCCGAACAGAGTTGATGGTGTCCGGACCGCTTCCGCGGACCCGTGCACCGGGTATGCCAAGGGCTCTTTACCCCGTACCCACGGCACCCAAGGGATCATAACTTTCCGTCCTAGCGCATAAGTCGGAGCACGGAAGCAGAGCGGGGGCGCACACGATCTTCACGAGCGCGACCGCGGTGAGCCGGTCCCCCTTTAGGCTCGCCCCATGACCGGACAGCCTTCGTTCCCGCGGCAGTACGCCCGTACGCAGCGCTTCACCCTGGGCACACCGCGCGGCTACGCCCTCTCCCCCGACGGCGCGCGTGTCGTCTTCCTCCGATCCCGTTCGGGCACCGATCGCAGCCAGCAGTTGTGGGTGCTCGACCTGGAAACGGGGCGGGAGTTCACGGCCGCCGATCCGCAGGCCCTGCTGGCCGGAGCGGAGGAGGACCTTCCGCCGCAGGAGCGGGCCCGCCGCGAGCGCAGCCGGGAGAGCTCGGCGGGCATCGTCGGCTACGCGACGGACGCCGCCGTGGAGTTGGCCGCGTTCACCCTCTCCGGCCGGCTGTTCGTCTGCGAACTCCGGGCCGGCACCACCCGCGAACTCCCGGTCGAGGGGCCGGTCGTGGACCCCCGGCCGTCACCGGACGGGCGGCATGTCGCCTTTGTGTCCGAGGGCCGGCTGCGGGTGGTCGCGGTGGACGGCACCACGACCTCGGACGGCGGCGACGGCGGCCCCGCGGGCGACGGGCCGGCGGACCGGGTGCTGGCGGAGCCCGACGGGCCCGAGGTGACCTGGGGCCTCGCGGAGTTCATCGCGGCCGAGGAGATGGGCCGCTACCGGGGCTTTTGGTGGTCCCCGGACAGCGACGCGGTGCTGGCGGCGCGGGTCGACGAGGCGCCGGTGCAGCGCTGGTGGATCTCCGACCCCGCGCATCCGGAGCGCGAGCCGGTCCGGGTCGCGTACCCGGCGGCGGGCACCCGCAACGCCGAGGTCACGCTGACCCTGTTCGGCCTGGACGGCGCGCGCACGGACGTCACCTGGGACACCGGGCGCTACCCCTACCTCGCGCGCGTCCACTGGTCCGCGGCCGGGCCGCCGCTGCTGCTCGTCCAGGCTCGTGACCAGCGCGACCAGCGCTATCTGACCGTCGACACCGCGACCGGCGCGACCAGGACGGTGCACGAGGAGGAGGACGAGGCGTGGGTCGAGCCCTTCCCCGGGGCACCGGCCTGGACGCCGGACGGGCGGCTGGTGCGGATCTCCGACGAGGGCGGCGCCCGCCGGCTGTTCGTCGGCGACCGCCCGCTGACCGGCGCTCCGCTGCACGTCCGGGCCGTCCTGGACATCGGCGAGGACGATGTCCTCTTCTCCGCGAGCGGCCCCGACATGCACGACATCGGCGTCTACCGCGCCTGGTTCCGCGGCAGCGGCGACCAGGGCGGCTGGGAGCGGGTGGGCGGGCGTGCGTACCCGACGGTGTCCTCCGCGGTGCGCGGCGGCGCGGTCACCGTGCTGTCGCAGACGTCGCTGGAGCGGCCCGGCACCCGGGTGGAGGTGGTGCGGCTGGATCCCGACGGCGGGGAGAAGACCCTCGCCGCCATCGGCTCCTGCGCCGAGGAGCCGGTGCTGACCGCCCGGCCCCGGCTCGTCCTGGCCGGGGAACGCGAGATCCCGTGTGCGGTGCTGCTGCCCGGTGACTATCAGGAGGGCGACGGTCCGCTGCCGGTGCTGATGGACCCGTACGGCGGTCCGCACGGCCAGCGGGTGGTCGCCGCGCACCACGCCCATCTGACCTCGCAGTGGTTCGCCGACCAGGGGTTCGCGGTGATCGTCGCGGACGGCCGGGGCACCCCGGGCCGCTCCCCCGCGTGGGAGAAGGCGATGTTCCGCGACCTCGCGGACGTCGCCCTCGACGACCAGGTCCACGCCCTCCAGGCGCTGGCCGGATCCTTTCCCCTCGACATGGAGCGGGTGGCGATCCGCGGCTGGTCGTTCGGCGGCTACCTCGCGGGCCTCGCGGCGCTGCGCCGCCCCGACGTCTTCCACGCGGCGGTGGTCGGCGCGCCGGTGACCGACCTGCGCCTGTACGACACCCACTACCAGGAGCGCTACCTCGGGCACCCGGACGAGGAGCCGGCGGTCTACGCGGCGAACTCGCTGATCACGGACGAGGGGCTGTCCGGGGCGGTGGAGCCGCACCGCCCGATGCTGGTCGTGCACGGCCTCGCGGACGACAACGTGGTGGTGGCCCACTCGCTGCGGCTGTCCTCGGCGCTGCTGGCCGCCGGCCGCCGGCACGAGGTGCTGCCGCTGTCCGGGGTGACGCACATGGCGTCGCAGGAGCAGGTGGCCGAAAACCTCCTGCTGCTCCAGGTCGACTTCCTCAAGCGGTCGTTGGGGATGCGCCCCTGAGGCGGCAGCACTCAGCGGGGCCGTCTCACCAGCCGGGCGGGAGTCTGGACGGCGGGGGCGGGGCGTGCGGCGGCCGCGCCTCGCCCGGGGCGGAGCCGTACGCCAGCACACCGTCCCCGCCCGGGGCGGCCTCCGGTACGCCGGGCCGGGCCGTCACGCAGAGCACGACCAGGCCGGCGGCCGCCAGGAACGCCGCGGTGCCCGCCTCCAGCTGGGCCCGCAGGGGCAGCGCCCCCAGACGGCCCAACTCCCCGGTGCGGGCGGCGAAGACCAGCGCCGTGGCCCCGTGCACCAGCAGCAGGGCCGCGGCGGTCATCGCCGCGGGCCGGGACCAGGGCGCGCGCCGCAGGACGGCGGCCGCGGCCCCCAGGGCCAGCAGCGCGAGCGCGGCCGCCTGCCAGTGCACCGGGGGCTGCAGCAGGGCGCGGAAGACGGACGCGTCCCCGAGCAGGCCCTTGCGGTAGACGTCCGTGTCGAGCTGCCGCTGCCCGTGGATCTCCCAGCCGGCCACGGCGAGTCCGGCGGCGCCCAGGAGGACACCGGCCGTGCCGGCCGCGCCCCGGTGCGGCCGGCCGGGCCGTTCGGGTCCCGGCCCGTGGGACACCGCGTGGACCACGCCGTACGCCGAGGACGCCCCCGCCGGCAGCCCGCGCACCCGGTGCCCCGGGTGCCGGCCCGTCCCGCCACCCGGCCGCCGGCCCCATGCGACCACCACGACCAGGGCGAGGGCCAGGGCGAGCTGGGTGAGGGCGGTCAGCCGGGCCCGCGTGGTGAGACCGCTGTCCAGTCCCTGGAGCCAGCCCGCGCCCAGCATCCACACCAGCGGGAGGCGCAACAGCGCGGTGGCGGCCGCCAGCGAGACGAAGGCGCCCGCTGCCACGGACGGGGCGACGGCACCGCGCACCGCGGCGACGGCGACGACGAGCGCGCCGAGCACCAGCAGCGGGTCGAGCGCCGAGGTGGCCCAGGCGGTGAACTCCCGTGGTCTGCGCGCCTCTCCGAGCCAGGTCCACCACACGTCCGCGCCGTGCTCGGCGACGGTCAGGTCCCGGATGATCCAGCCCGCGGTGAGCAGGGCGAGCAGCAGGCAGACGAGCGCGCCGAGGCCGCGCGCGCCGCGGGTGAGAACGCCGTCCCGCGCTGTGGACACGGCCAGCCCCCCGTCCGTGTCGTTGTAGCGGGTGGTCCCTGGCACCCCCTGGAGGCGGTGCCTACCGCAGGTCTACTCCAGACCCGGCGCGGGGACAACAGACCACCCGAGAGCGGCGGACGAAATGTCCGTAACGCGGCAACCGGCCGGAACGCCGTCTGGCGTTCCGGCCGGTCTACGGCACCCGCACGGCCGTACGTTGTTCATCATGGCGCGTCCGTATATCGGTGTTGCGACAGTGAAGTTGCCTTCATGTTAAAGACGTTCGTGCTGATATGTCCCCCATGCCGCATATCGCGCCCACCTGTCAAGCACGCCATGGCGACAACTTGCGCAATCTTCGCTCAAGAAGTAGACGACCTGTTCACGAGCACCCCCGATCCTATTGACTCCGCCATAAATCACTTGCGAAAGTCCGCTCATCCAGCGGTGCAATCGGTGCCGCTTCACGTTCCAAGAGAACTCGGCGCGGGGGCACTTCGCGATGACCAGTCCGTCCCAGACCGCGGGGACCACGACCGACACTCCAGGTCCTGGCCCTGAAGGACTCAGCTCGAAGAAGAGCGGCAAGAGGGGCAAAAACGATCCGCTGCAGGGGCGTTCGCCCAGCCAGCTGATGTGGGCGCGCTTCAAGCGCGACCGGATCGGCGTGATCAGCGCCGGGGTCGTGATCTTCTTCTTCCTGATCGGCCTGCTCGCACCGCTCATCTCCAAGATCTACGGCAAGGACCCGTACACCCGTTACGGGCAGATCACCCCGGGGCTCCTGGTCAACCAGTACCCGGCCGGGCCCAACGGCGGTATCTCCGGGGACTTCTGGTTCGGCATCGAACCCGGCCTGGGCCGCGACGTCTTCATGCAGCTGCTCTACGGCATCCGCAACACGCTGGGCCTCGCGGTGGCCATCACCCTGGTCTCGGTGCTCACCGCGGTCCTGCTGGGCGTGGCCGCCGGCTACTTCGGCGGGCGCACCGACTACTTCCTCGGCCGGTTCATCGACCTGCTGATGGCCTTCCCCCAGCAGCTCTTCTTCGTGGCCTTCGTGCCCGTCGTGGGGGCCATCTTCGTGGCTCCCGAGGACGAGATGCCTGAGTGGCTACGCGCGTCGATCATCATCCTGGTCATGTGGTTCCTGGGCTGGATGAGCCTGGCCCGGCTGCTCCGCGGCCAGACGCTGTCGCTGCGCGAGCGGGAGTTCGTCGAGGCCGCCAAGGTCAGCGGCGCCTCTCCGTCGCGGATCATCCGGCGCGAGCTGGTGCCCAACGTGATGACGCCGATCCTGGTGCAGACGACCTACATGCTGCCGAACTTCGTGACCTCCATCGCGGGGCTCTCGTTCCTCGGCGTCGGCCTCGTCGAGCCCACGCCCGACTGGGGCCGGATGTTCGCCAACGCGGCGGACTACTACCGCAACGACATCACGTACTTGTTCTTCCCCGGCCTCGCGATGGTCATCTTCATCGTCGCGTTCAACCTGCTCGGGGACTCGGTCCGGGACGCCTTCGACCCGAAGAGGGCTCGGTGAATCCGTTCCGCGGGGGGGTGCTGCCACCCCACCAGCACCGCATCAGTCAGGCAGCAGCAACGGATCAACGACAGGCAGGTGCATCCACCACCATGAGCAACGTTCGTATGCGCAGAGCGCGCGCCACCGTCGTGGCGCTGGCCGCGGGAGCCATGGTCCTCACCGCGTGCAGCAGCGGCGCCGGAAAGGGCGCCGGCGACGACGACGCCCGCAAGAACGCCGAGAAGCAGCGCGCGCAGATCACCTTCGGTGACGCCGCCGCTTCCAAGGGGCCGGCCGAGGCCGTGCCCGGCGCCACCCCGGGCGGCACCATCAAGGTCTACCAGCGCGACACCTACGCGCACCTCGACCCGGCGCAGATCTACGTCTCCGACCAGGGCACCGTCTCCAGCCTGCTGTTCCGCAGGCTGACGAACTACCACCTGGACAACAAGGGCAAGTACACCGTCGTCGGCGACCTCGCCACCGACAGCGGCCAGAAGTCCGACGGCGGCAAGACCTGGACGTACAAGCTCAAGGACGGCATCAAGTTCGAGGACGGCAAGCCGATCACCTCGGCCGACGTCCGGCACACCTTCGAGCGGCAGTTCGCGAACTTCATCTCCAGCGGCCCGACGTACATCCAGCGCTGGCTGGCCGACTCGGCCGACTACCGCAAGCTCCTCAAGGGCGGCCCCTACGGCGGGAAGCACCTGCCCAAGGACGTGCTGGACACCCCGGACGACAAGACCATCGTCTTCCACTTCAAGAAGCCCGTGGGTGACCTGCCCTACGCGCTGGCCATGGCCGGCTACGGCGTCGTCGAGAAGAGCAAGGACACCAAGGAGAAGTACGACAAGGCCCCGGTCGCCTCGGGCCCGTACAAGATCCAGCCCGGGTCGTTCAAGAACGGCAAGGGCATCACGCTGGTCAAGAACACCAACTGGGACCCGAACACCGACATCACGCGTCACCAGTACGTCGACAAGTTCGACATCCAGTTCAGCGTGGCCTTCACCGACTCCACCCAGCGCCTGATGGCCGACAACGCGGACAACCAGACCGCGGTCAGCTTCAACAACCAGGTCGACGCGGCGAGCATGCAGCAGGTCGCCAACGACCCGAAGATCAAGGCGCGTTCGACCTCCGGCTACCAGCCCTACGTCGGCGTCATGAACTTCAACATGCGCCGCCTGAAGGACAAGAAGATCCGCGAGGCCATCGCCTACGCCCTGCCGACGCAGTCCGTCCTGGACGCCTACGGCACCCCGGGCGGCGGCGAGCTGGCCGGCAGCTACATCAGCCCGACGCTGACCGGCTACAAGGACATCGACCCCTACGGCAAGCTCAAGAAGCCGCTGGGCGACGTCGACAAGGCCAAGAAGATCCTGAAGGAAGCCGGCAAGACCGGCATGAAGCTGACCTACGCGCACAACACGGCGACCGAGCCGTCGAAGTACTCCGTCGCGGTGGTCGACAACCTCAAGAAGGCCGGCTTCAACGTCCAGAGCAAGGAACTGCCGCCGGACACGTACTACGACATCATCGGCAAGACGGACAACAAGTTCGACCTCTACCCCTCTGCGTGGGGTGCGGACTGGCCGAGCGCGCTGACGGTGCTCCCCCCGGTGTACGACGGCCGGCAGATCCAGGACGGCGGGACCAACTACTCGCTGTACAACAACCCGGCGACCAACAAGGAGATCGACCGGATCGAGCAGGAGACGGACCAGAAGAAGGCCGCTGACGACTGGTTCGCGCTCGGCGAGAAGATCCTCAAGGACGACCTCCCGCAGATCCCGACCTTCTACTACAAGCAGATCCAGCTGCACGGTTCCAAGGTCGGCGGCGTCGTGAACAACGACATCATCAGCTCCGTCGACCCGACCAAGATGTACGTCAAGAAGTAACCGCGACCGTACCGGTTACCAGGCACGGTGTGCCCGCCTCACCGGGCGGGCACACCGTGCGCCTCACCCCACACCTCCGCTGCCCCACGAGAGCTGCGATCTGCCATGCTTCGATTCCTCTTCCGCCGGTCTCTCGGCGCGATCGTGATCCTGCTGCTCATCAGCGCGTTCACGTTCTTCCTCTTCTTCGCCGCCCCCAGGGACCCCGCGCTGCTCGCGTGCGGAAGGAACTGCGGCCCCCAGGCACTCGCGATCATCCACAAGAACATGGGGCTCGACCAGCCGATCCTGGTGCAGTACTGGCACTTCATGTCCGGCATCGTCACCGGTCGTGACTTCGCCCAGGGCCCGTGCCCCGCCCCCTGCTTCGGCTACTCCTTCGCCACCGGCGACGCGGTGTGGAACACCATCGTCGACCGCTTCCCGATCACCCTGTCGCTGACCCTCGGCGCCGCCGCGGTCTTCCTGCTCGTCGGCCTCGCCACCGGCATGGTCGCCGCCTGGAAGCAGGGCTCGCTGATCGACAAGTTCTTCAGCTCGGCCTCGCTGGTGCTCAGCTCGATGCAGATCTACTTCGTCGGCCCGATCGTGCTGGCGTTGCTGGTCTACAACACCAATCTGCTGGGGCAGCCCAAGTACGTGCCCATCACGCAGGATCCCGTCGGCTGGTTCATGGGCCTGCTGATCCCGTGGTGTGTGCTCTCGATCATCTTCACCGCGCAGTACACCCGTATGGCGCGCTCCGCGATGATCGAGCAACTGCAGGAGGAGCACGTCCGCACGGCCCGTGCCAAGGGCATGTCGGCCGCGACGGTCTTCTTCCGCTACGCCTGGCGCGGCTCGCTGATCCCCATCGTCACCATCTTCGGCATCGACCTCGGCACCCTCTTCGGCGGCGCCATGATCACCGAGGTGACCTTCGCCCTGCCGGGTCTGGGGACCCTGTCGATGCAGTCGGTGCTCAACACCGACCTGCCCACGGTCATGGGCGTGATGCTCTTCGCAGCCGCGTTCATCATCCTCTTCAACATCATCGTGGACGCCTGCTACGCGTTCATCGACCCGCGCGTGCGTCTGTCCTAGGAGAACCACCAGTGACCACACTCACCAAACCCGAGGGTGCGCCGGTCCCGACCGGATCTGATGCGTTTCTCTCCGTACGCGACCTGCATGTGCGGTTCTCCACCGAGGACGGCATCGTCAAGGCGGTCGACGGTCTCTCCTTCGACCTGGAACGCGGTCAGACGCTCGGCATCGTCGGCGAATCGGGCTCCGGCAAGTCGGTGACCAACCTGTCCATCCTGGGGCTGCACGACCCGAAGGCCACCGAGATCGGCGGCGAGATCGTGCTGGACGGCCAGGAGTTGACCGGGGCCAGGGAGAAGACCCTGGAGAAGCTCCGCGGCAACAAGATGGCCATGATCTTCCAGGACGCGCTGACCGCCCTGTCGCCGTACTACACCATCGGCCGGCAGATCGCGGAGCCGTTCATCAAGCACACCGGCGCCACCAAGCGCGAGGGCCGGCTGCGGGCCATCGAGATGCTGACCAAGGTCGGCATCCCGCAGCCCGACCTGCGGGTGGACGACTACCCGCACCAGTTCTCCGGCGGTATGCGCCAGCGCGCCATGATCGCCATGGCGCTGGTCTGCAACCCCCAGCTGCTGATCGCCGACGAGCCGACCACCGCCCTGGACGTCACCGTCCAGGCGCAAATCCTCGACCTGCTCAAGGACCTCCAGCAGGAGTTCGGCTCCGCGATCATCCTGATCACCCATGACCTCGGCGTGGTCGCCAACACCGCGGACGACGTCCTGGTGATGTACGGCGGCCGGGCCGTGGAGCGCGGCTCGGTCAAGGAGATCCTCACCCAGCCCCGGCACCCGTACACCTGGGGCCTGCTGAGCTCGATGCCGCGGCTGTCCTCGGACGTCAGCGAGGCGCTGCACCCGATCCCCGGCACCCCGCCGAGCCTGCTCAACCCGCCCTCCGGCTGCGCCTTCAACCCGCGCTGCGGCTTCACCGGCGAGGTCGGGGGCACCCGCTGCACCGACGAGCGGCCCACGCTGGCACTGGGGCGCGCGGCCGCGTGCCACCTGAGCGCCGAGCAGAAGCAGACCCTCTTCACCGAGCAGATCAAGCCCCGGCTGGGCTAGGGAGCGACCACCATGACAGAGAACGTCACCCTCCCGGCGCCCCGTGACGCCGCGCCCGCCCCGGGCGAGCCGCTGCTGACCGCCGAGGGCCTGACCAAGCACTTCCCGATCTACGGCGGATTCCCGTTCAAGCGGAAGGTCGGCGCGGTCCAGGCGGTCGACGGGCTCGACCTGACGGTGCACGCCGGCGAGAGCTTCGGCCTGGTCGGCGAGTCGGGCTGCGGCAAGTCCACCACCGGGCGGCTGCTCACCCGGCTGATGGAGCCGACCGCCGGCAAGATCACGTACGCGGGCCGGGACATCACCCACGCGGGCCGCAAGGAGCTGGCGCCGATCCGCTCCGAGATCCAGATGATCTTCCAGGACCCGTACGCCTCGCTGAACCCGCGGCAGACGGTGGGCACCATCATCGGCGGCCCGATGGAGATCAACGGGATCAACCCGCCCGGCGGCCGGGAGAAGCGGATCCGCGAGCTCCTGGAGACCGTGGGTCTCAACCCGGAGCACTACAACCGCTTCCCGCACGAGTTCTCCGGCGGCCAGCGCCAGCGCATCGGCGTGGCGCGGGCGCTCGCCCTGGAACCGAAGCTGATCATCGCCGACGAGCCGGTCTCCGCGCTGGACGTCTCCATCCAGGCGCAGGTCGTCAACCTGCTCCAGAAGCTCCAGCGCGAACTGGGCATCGCGTTCCTCTTCATCGCCCACGACCTGGCGGTCGTACGGCACTTCAGCGAGCGGGTCGCGGTGATGTACCTCGGCAAGATCGTCGAGGTGGGCACCCGCGACGAGATCTACCACCGGCCGCGCCACCCCTACACCCACGCCCTGCTCTCGGCGGTGCCCGAGGCCAAGCTGGTGGAGGACGAGGAGGAGGACCGCGAGCGCATCCGCCTCGCCGGTGACGTCCCCTCCCCCGTCAACCCGCCCTCCGGCTGCCGGTTCCGTACCCGGTGCTGGAAGGCCCAGGACAAGTGCGCGACCGAGGAGCCGCCGCTCGTCCAGATCACGGGCAACGGGGCCGGCCACCTCACGGCCTGCCACTTCCCCGAGGAGCCGACCACCGCGGCCCGGGACGAGGACATCATCCTCGACCCGGCGCTGGCCGCGATGGAGGACGTCGAGCCGGCCGGCGGGACCGGCACGGACGACTGACCCGCCGCCCGCCCGCAGCACGGCCCGGAGCCCGCTTCCCTCGCAGGGAGGCGGGCTCCGGCGCGTCTCACTCGCTCGCCACCACCTGCCGCTCCTCGGCGAAGTGGCAGGCCGAGGCGTGGGCGGCCCCTCCCGCCGCCAGGAGCCCCGCCGGTACCTCCAGCGGCGGCACCACGTCCGCGCACACCTGCTGCGCCTTCCAGCAGCGGGTGCGGAAGCGGCAGCCGGAGGGCGGGTCGGCGGGCGAGGGGACGTCGCCCGCCAGCAGGATGCGCTCGCGCCGGTCGCGGGCCTCGGGGTCGGGGACGGGCACGGCGGACAGCAGGGCCTGGGTGTACGGGTGGGTGGGGTGCGCGTAGATCTGCTCGTCGGTGCCGGTCTCGGCGAGCCGGCCCAGGTACATCACCGCGACGCGGTCGGAGATGTGCCGCACGACGGACAGGTCGTGGGCGATGAAGACGTACGACAGGTCGAACTCGTCCTGCAACTGCTCCAGCAGGTTGACCACTTGGGCCTGCACCGAGACGTCCAGCGCGGAGACCGGCTCGTCGGCGACGATGATCTCCGGGCGCAGGGCGAGGCCGCGGGCGATGCCGATGCGCTGGCGCTGCCCGCCGGAGAACTGGTGCGGATAGCGGTTGATGTACTCGGGGTTGAGCCCGACCACGTCCAGGAGTTCCTGGACCTTTCTGCGGCGGTCCCCCTTGGGGGCCACCTCGGGGTGGATCTCGTACGGCTCGCCGATGATGTCGCCGACGGTCATCCGCGGGTTCAGGGAGGTGTAGGGGTCCTGGAACACCATCTGGATGTTGCGCCGCACCGCCCGCAGCGCCCGCCCGGAGAGGGTGCTGATGTCCTCGCCGCGGTAACGGATCTGACCGGCCGTCGGGCGTTCGAGGCCGACCAGCAGCTTGGCGATGGTGGACTTCCCGCAGCCGGACTCGCCGACGATGCCGAGCGTCTCGCCCTGGTGGAGGGCGAAGGAGACACCGTCGACGGCCCGTACCGCGCCGATCTGCTTGTGGAAGAGCACGCCCCGGGTGAGCGGGAAGTGTTTGACCAGATCGCGGGCCTCCAGCAGCGGCACCCCCGCCCCGGCCGCCGGGCCGCCGCCCTCACCGGGCCCCATCGAGGGTCTCCTTCCAGAAGTGGCAGGCGCTGGCCCGGTCCGGCCCGGCTTCGTAGAGCGGCGGAGGGTCGGTGCGGCAGACGTCCCGGGCCAGCGGGCAGCGCGGGTGGAAGGGGCAGCCCGGCGGGATGGCGGTCAGGTTGGGCGGCAGGCCCTTGATGGCGAAGAGCCGCTGCCCCTTCTGGTCCAGCCGCGGGATGGACTCCAGCAGGCCGCGGGTGTACGGGTGCGCGGGCGCCCGGTAGAGCTGGTGGACGGGGGCGGTCTCGACGATCCGGCCCGCGTACATCACCGCGATGGTGTCGGCGACGTCCGCCACCACCCCGAGGTCGTGGGTGATCAGGATCAGCCCCATGGTGAGTTCGCGCTGCAGCTCCGCCAGCAGGTCCATCACCTGCGCCTGGACGGTGACGTCCAGCGCCGTGGTCGGCTCGTCCGCGATGATCAGATCGGGGCCGAGGGCCAGCGCCATCGCGATCATGATGCGCTGGCGCATCCCGCCGGAGAACTGGTGCGGGTAGTCGCCCACCCGCGCGCGGGCCGCGGGGATGCCGACCCGCTCCATCAGCTCCACGGCCCGGCCCCGGGCCGCCTTGCGGGACATCCCCTCGTGGACCTCGAACATCTCCCCGAGCTGCGCGCCGACGGTGAGGACCGGGTTCAGCGCGGACAGCGCGTCCTGGAAGATCATCGCCATCTTCGCGCCGCGGATCCGACGCCGCTCCTCCCGGCCCAGGGTCAGCAGATCGCGCCCCTGGAAGACGATCTCGCCGCCGGTGACGTACCCGGGCGGCGAGTCGAGGATGCCCATCACGGCCTGTGCGGTCACGGACTTGCCGGAGCCGGACTCCCCGAGCACCGCCAGGGTCTGCCCCGGCGCCACGCGGTAGCTGACGCCGTTGACGGCCTTCGCCACCCCGTCGCGGGTGCGGAACTCGACCCGCAGGTCGCGCACGTCGAGCAGGGGCGCCTCCGCCAGCGCCGTGCCACTGCCCGCGGACCGTCCGTCCGCGTCCTCGTTCGTCATCGTCCGGCTCCTCAGCGCAGCTTGGGGTCGAGGGCGTCGCGCACCGCGTCGCCGAGCATGATGAACGCCAGCACCGTGATGCTCAGCGCGCCGGCGGGCCACAGCAGCATGTGCGGCGCGCTGCGGATGTACGTGGAGGCCGTGGAGATGTCGATGCCCCAGGAGACGGTGGGCGGCTTCAGGCCCGCGCCGAGGTAGGAGAGCGTCGCCTCCAGCGCGATGTACGTGCCGAGCGCGATGGTGGCGACGACGATGACCGGGGCGACGGCGTTCGGCGCGATGTGCCGCAGCAGCATCCGTCCGTTGCCGGCGCCCAGGGCCCGCGCGGCCTGGACGTAGTCGTTCTGTTTGGCGGTGACGACGGAGCCGCGGGCGATCCGGGAGATCTGCGGCCAGCCGAGCAGCACGATGAAGCCGACCACCGGCCAGACCGTGGTGCTGGTGACGACGGAGAGGAAGACCAGGCCGCCGAGGATCACCGGGATGCCGAAGAAGATGTCGGCGAGCCGGGAGAGCAGGGTGTCGCCCCAGCCGCCGAAGAAGCCCGCCAGCCCGCCCAGCAGGCTGCCCAGCAGCGCCGCGCCGGTCGTGGCGCAGACGCCGACGGTGATGGAGGCGCGGGCCCCGTAGACCACCCGGGTGTAGACGTCCCTGCCCTGGGTGTCGAAGCCGAAGGGGTGGCCGGGCTGGGATCCCTGCTGCGCCTTGGCGAGGTCCGCGCGGTACGGGTTGCCGGTGGCGATCAGCTGCGGCCAGATCGCGATGATCACCAGGAAGACGATGACCAGCGCGGAGATCACGAAGACGGGGTTGCGGTAGAGGTCGTGCCAGGCGTCGCTCCACAGGCTGCGGGGCTTGCCGAGGGGCTCGGGTCCGGGCGGCCCGGCGCCGGGCCGGCGCTCCAGCGACTCCGCCTCGCCGATGGCCAGCGCGGCGGAGCCGCCGTCGCCGTGGCCGATGGCTTCCTTGGGGACGTAGGGATCAGGCATAGCGGATCCTCGGGTCGAGGACGGCGTACAACAGGTCGACGAGGAGGTTCGCCAGCAGGAAGACCAGCACCAGGATCGTCACGAAGCCCACGACGGTCGGCGAGTTCTGCCGCAGGATGCCCTGGTAGAGCTGGAATCCGACGCCGTGGATGTTGAAGATGCGCTCGGTGACGATCGCGCCGCCCATCAGGGCGCCGATGTCCGTGCCGATGAAGGTCACCACGGGGATCAGCGAATTGCGCAGCAGGTGGCGGGTGATGACCCGGCGCCGGGGCAGGCCCTTGGCGAGGGCGGTACGGACGTAGTCGGCGCGGGCGTTCTCCGCGATGGAGGTCCGGGTCAGCCGGGTGACGTAGGCCAGCGAGACCAGCGCCAGCACCAGCCCCGGCAGCAGCAGTTCGTTCAGCGGCGCCTCGGGGGCGACGGACGGCGCGGCCCAGCCCCACTGCACCCCGAACACGAACTGCAGCAGGTAGCCGCTGACGAACGTCGGGATGGAGACCACGACGAGGGTGAGGACCAGCACCGTGGTGTCGATGTCCCGGCCGCGGCGCAGTCCGCTGAACACCCCCAGCACGATGCCCACCACCATCTCGATCACCACGGCGACGATGGTCAGCCGGAGGGTGACGGGAAAGGCGGAGGCCATCAGTTCGGTGACCGACTGGCCGTTGAAGGCGGTGCCGAAGTTCCCCTGGAAGATCTGGCCCATGTAGTGCAGGTACTGCTTCCACAGCGGCTCGTCGAGGTAGAGGTCGCGGCGGATCTGCGCGGCGGTGGCGGGGTCGGGGGCCCGGTCGCCGAACATCGCGGCCACGGGGTCGCCCAGCGCGTAGACCATGAAGAAGATCAGGAACGTGCTGCCGATGAACACCGGGATCATCTGGAGCAGCCGCCGGACCGCGTAGCGTCCCATGACGCGTCAACCTCCCTCGCTCCGTCGTCAGTTGACCTTGATCTCGTTGTAGACGGGCACGCTGAACGGGTTCAGCGAGACGTTGCCGATCCGCTCCGAGTAGCCGGCGCTGCCGTTCTGGTACCAGAGCGGGATGGCCGGCATCTGCTGGGCGAGGATCTTCTCCGAGTCCTGGAACGTCGCGACGGCCCGGCCGGTGTCCGTCGCCGCGTTGGCCTCGTTCACCAGCTTGTCGAAGGCGTGGTTGCTGAACTTGCCGTCGTTGGAGGAGGCGTCGGTGTAGTACAGCGGCTGCAGGAAGTTCTGGATCAGCGGGTAGTCCATCTGCCAGCCGGCCCGGAACGGCCCGGTCATCCGCTTGGCGGTGATCTTGTTCCGGAAGTCGGCGAACGTGCCGACCGGGTTGCCGACGCAGGCGTTGTCGTCCCCCAGCGTCTTGTTGACGCTGTTGCAGACGGCGTCGATCCAGTCCTTGTGGGAGCCCGAGTCGGCGTTGTACGCGAGCGTCATCGTGCCGCCCGGGATGCCGCCGCCCTCCTTGATCAGCTGCTTCGCCCTGGCCGGGTCGAACACACAGGCGTCGCCGCACAGCCCCGCCCTGTACCCGCCCTTGGCGCCCAGCACCGGCGAGGTCCAGTCGGTGGCGGGGGTGCGGGTCCGCTGGAAGATCTCCCGGGTGATCTGGTCCCGGTCGATCGCCATGGACAGACCGCGCCGCAGCTTCTCCGCGCCGGGGTGGTTCCACCGCTTGTCGTACATGGGGAAGGTCAGGGTCTGGATGATCCCGGCCGGCTGGTTGATGTAGCGGCCCCCGAGATCCGCCTTCACATGCTTGAGCTGCGCGGCCGGCACGTCGTCGACCAGATCGAGGTTGCCCGCCTGCAGATCGGTGTAGGCGGTGTTGTTGTCCGTGTAGACCCGCAGGTCGATCCCGCCGTTGCGGGCCGGGTCGTCGCCGGGGTACTTCTGCCACTTCCGCATCCGCAGCACGGACCCCTTCTCGTAGGAGTCCACGAGGTACGGCCCGTTCCCGACCGGCTTGGCGATCCAGTCGGCGTGGTGCCGGAAGAACGCCCGCGGGAGCGGCATGAAGGCCGCGTAGCCCAGCGTGTCCGGCCAGCTGGAGAACTTCTGGTTGAGCTTGACGGTGAAGGTGCGGTCGTCCTTCACCGCCAGCCCCGACAGCGTCCGGGCCCGCGGGCTCCCGCTGTCCGGGTGCACCCGCGCGAAGCCGTCGATGTACTGGAAGAACGCGGCGTTCTTCTGCTTGTTGGTCAGCAGCGCGCCGTAGTTCCAGGCGTCCACGAAGGACCTGGCCGTGACCTTCTCGCCGTTGCTGAAGGTCCAGCCCTTCTTCAGCGTCACCGTGAAGTTCCGCGAGTCCGCGGTCTCGATGCGGTCCGCGATGACGTTCTCGGCCGCGCCGGTCTTCGGGTCGTAGCGCTTGAGGCCCCGGAAGAGCATCTCCAGCACCTTGCCGCCCTGGACCTCGTTGGTGTTGGCCGGCTCCAGCGGGTTCTGCGGATCGCCCCAGGACGAGCTGACCACCCCGGAGCGGCTCGCCCCGGCCCCGCCCCCGCATGCCGTGGCCACGAGAGCGACGACGAGGGCGCAGCCGCCCCACTTCGCGCGCGTGGCTCTCCGCATGACGTCTCCTCAGCTGTGGATCATGCCTAGCCACATCAGAGCGCAAAGGGGGACGCAGCGCACTTTGACGGCGACCGCCCCTGCTCCGAAGACCGGAGAAACCCCTCGGATGCCCGAGCGGGCCGGGAGCGGGCGCCACCGCCACGGGTCCCGGCCGCGCCCTCCCCCGGACCGCTCCGCCGCCCTCCGGGCACGGAAAACGGGGCGCCCCTCGCGCGGAGGGACGCCCCGTTCACCCTTGGCCGGAATCCCGGCCCGGGTCGTGCGCGGTGTCAGCGCTTGGCGCGCGACGCCGTGCGGCCGCGCTCCTTCTGGTCCAGGACGACCTTGCGGATGCGCACGGCCTCCGGGGTCACCTCGACGCACTCGTCGTCGCGGCAGAACTCCAGGGACTGCTCCAGCGACAGCTTGCGCGGCGGCACGATCGCCTCGAAGGAGTCGGCCGAGGAGGAGCGCATGTTGGTGAGCTTCTTCTCCTTGGTGATGTTGACGTCCATGTCGTCGGAGCGGGAGTTCTCACCGACGATCATGCCCTCGTACACCTCGGTGCCCGGGTCGGTGAAGAGCACACCGCGCTCCTGGAGGTTGGTCATCGCGAAGGCGGTGACCGCACCGGCGCGGTCGGCGACCAGGGAGCCGTTGTTACGGGTGGAGAGCTGGCCGAACCACGGCTCGTGACCCTCGTGGATGGAGTGCGCGATACCGGTGCCGCGGGTGTTGGTCAGGAACTCGGTACGGAAGCCGATCAGACCGCGGGAGGGCACGACGAACTCCATGCGGACCCAGCCGGAGCCGTGGTTGGACATGTTGTCCATGCGGCCCTTGCGGACACCCATCAGCTGGGTGACGGCGCCCATGTGCTCCTCGGGCACGTCGATGGTCATCCGCTCGACGGGCTCGTGGGTCTTGCCGTCGATCTCCTTGGTGACCACCTGCGGCTTGCCGATGGTCATCTCGAAGCCCTCGCGGCGCATCTGCTCGACCAGGATGGCCAGCGCCAGCTCACCGCGGCCCTGCACCTCCCAGGCGTCGGGACGCTCGGTCTCCAGCACGCGCAGCGAGACGTTACCGATCAGCTCGCGCTCCAGGCGGTCCTTGACCTGGCGGGCGGTGACCTTGCGGTCCTTGACCGCGTTCTTGGCGTCCGCGCCCTTGCCGGTGCCGCCGCGGCCGACCAGCGGCGAGGTGTTGGTGCCGATGGTCATGGAGATGGCCGGCTCGTCGACCGTGATCAGCGGCAGCGCGACCGGGTTCTCCGGATCGGCCAGGGTCTCGCCGATCATGATGTCGGGGATACCGGCGACCGCGCAGATGTCGCCGGGCCCGGCCACCTCGGCGGGCTTGCGGGTGAGCGCCTCGGTCATCATCAGCTCGGTGATGCGGACGTTCTGGATCGAGCCGTCACGCTTGATCCACGCGACGTTCTGGCCCTTGCGCAGCTCGCCCTGCTCGACCCGGAGCAGCGCGATACGGCCGAGGAAGTTGTCCGCGTCGAGGTTGGTGACGTGGGCCTGGAGCGGGGCCTCGGCGTCGTACTCCGGCGCCGGGACGTGCTCCAGCAGCGTGGTGAAGAACGGCTGGAGGTTCTCGCTGTCGGCGGGGACGGTGCCGTCCTCCGGCTTGGTCAGCGAGGCGACGCCGTCACGGGCGCAGGCGTAGACGATCGGGAACTCGATCTGGTCCTCGTCCGCGTCCAGGTCCAGGAACAGGTCGTAGGTCTCGTTGACGACCTCGTCGATCCGGGAGTCGGGGCGGTCGGTCTTGTTGATGCACAGGATGACCGGCATCCGGGCCGCGAGGGCCTTGCGGAGCACGAAGCGGGTCTGCGGGAGCGGGCCCTCGGAGGCGTCGACCAGCAGGACGACCGCGTCGACCATCGACAGACCGCGCTCGACCTCGCCACCGAAGTCGGCGTGGCCGGGGGTGTCGATGATGTTGATCGTGATCGGGTCCCCGCCGTCCTTGGGGTGATACTTCACCGCCGTGTTCTTGGCGAGGATCGTGATGCCCTTCTCACGCTCCAGGTCGTTGGAGTCCATCATCCGGTCGTCGAGCTTCTCGGCGGCGTGTTCGGCGAACGCGCCGGCCTGCTTGAGCATGGCGTCGACGAGGGTCGTCTTCCCGTGGTCGACGTGGGCGACGATGGCTACGTTACGAATGTCGTGGCGCGTGGGCATACTGGCGGCGCTTCTCCCGGAATCGTGGGTGGCGACACGTCCATTCGGTACGCGCGCCTGCCGGGCATAACGAAGCCACGGCCTCACCCCATCGTACGGGGCTGCGGCGGCACTGGCCGCCGCAGCCCGTACCTATGCCCTGTGACCTGCGGTTTCTTCCCTCATGCCCGCCGGGACAGCGCCACCGCTACATCTGGTAGCCGATGTCCTGGAAGCGGGGCGTGGCGAAGCCGAAGGCGCCGACGTTGGCGAGCGTCTTCTTCGTCGCCACCAGCTCGGGCCGCTGGTAGAGGGGGATCGATCCGGCGGCCGCCCAGATCCGGGCGTCGGCCTGCGCCACCAGCGTGCGCGCGGCGCCCTCGTCCAGCTCGGAGGCGGCCTGGTCGAAGAGCTGGTCGATGCGGTCGGTGCCGACCCGGGTGTAGTTCTGCTCTACGGTCAGCGAGCCGTCGGGCGCGGGCTGCGGCTTGGCGTAGATCGGCCGGGCGTCGGTCGCCGGGTAGGCGGTGCCGGGCCACGAGTACAGCGCCAGGTCGTAGTCGCCGGAGGCGATGTGGTCCTGGAAGTAGCTGGCGTCGGAGACCCGCTGGATGGACGTCTGGATACCGATCTTGCCGAGCATGGTGGCGATCTGCCGTCCGACGGTGCGCAGCTGCACCGAGCCGCCGCCGTCGGGCACCACGAAGCGCAGGGTCAGCGGCCTGCCGTCCTTCTTGACGGCGGCGACCCTCACCCCCTGGTGGCCGGCCGGCAGCGGCGCGGCGGCCGCGTCGGCGGGGCGCTCGGCGGCCGTGCGCAGGCCCGGGTGCCCGCCGGATCCGGGCAGGTCGGGGGCCTGTCCGGTCTCGATCCGCTCGGCCGCGCCGAGCGACTGCGCCGCGCGCTTGCGGTACTGCTTGTACCGGTCGTACGCCGCGGACCCGGTGTCGCCGTCCGCCGCGTCCTTCTCGCGGGCCGCCGCCTGCTTGTAGAACGACGCGCTCTGCCGCAGCAGGGCGGCCTGCTGGACCTCGGAGCCGACCGCGCCGGTGAAGGACAGCGGGGCCTTCGCGGCGGCGGGGCGGGCTCCCGCCCCGTGTCCGCCCCGGGCGGCCGGGGCGCCGTGGCCGGAGCGGGCCGGGTTGCGGTCGTCGGCGTCGCCGTCGTCGGCGCCGTCCGGGCCGTCGTCGTAGCGGTCGTCGGACGGGTCGTCGCCGTCCTCGTCCCGGTCGGCGCCCGGCGCCGGGGCGCCCGCCTTCTCGCCGGCCTGCTGGCGGTCGGAGCCGTCGCTCTTCCAGCCGGCGTCCGCGAGCAGCGCCGTGGCCGCGGCGGTGTCCTGGTCGCCGAGCGCGTCGCTGTGGTCCTGGTAGCCGTACTGCTCGGCCATCAGCAGATGACTGCCGAGCGGCCTGGAGGGCAGGTCGAGCGGCTTGAGGACGGTGTCGGCGAGCGCCTGGCGGTCGATGGCGCGGGCCACCGCGCGGCGCACCCGGTCGTCGGCCAGCGGCCCGCTGCTGCCGTTGAGGGCGAGCTGGGTGTAGGCGGGCTCCAGGGCCTTGCGGATGGTGTAGCCGCGCAGGACGGTGTTCTCGGCCGCGGCGGCCTTGGCACCGGACCGGGCGGCCTTCCCGTCGCCCTGCGGGCCCGCGTTGCCCTCGCCGGACGTGTGGGGCGCCCCGGGGGCGGCGCGCCGGGCGGAGGCGACCCGCTTCGCGGCGACCTGGTCGACCGCGGCGACGTCGATGCTCCCGTCGGCCAGCGCGGCGGCCCGCTTGCCGCCGGGCAGCGACACCATCACGATCTTCTTGAGCTTGGCGCGGTCGCCCCACCACTTCGGGTTGCGCACCAGGACGACGCGGCCCTCCTTGGCGTCCCGCTTCTGGACGAGGAACGGCCCGGCGCCGACCCGGAGCTGCTCGCGGGCCCCGTCGTTGAAGGCGTCGGCGCTGCCCATCACGCTCCGGGGGTAGAGCGGGGTGAACAGCGACCGCCAGTCCGCGTAGGGCCGGGCGAAGGTGACCTTGACCTCGTGCGAGCCCGCGCCCTGTTCGACCCTGCCGATCCGGTCGTACCCGGCGTTGCGGGCGGTCCAGAAGGCGTTGTCCCTGCCGCGCAGCGCGTTCCACTGGGCGATGAAGTCGGCGGCGGTGATCGCCGCGCCGTTGCTCCACCGCGCCTTGGGGTTGATCTTGTAGGTGACGACCTGCTTGGGGTCGCGGGCGCTGATGTCCGCGGCGTCGAGGTAGTCGGCGTTGCGCTGCGGCCTGCCGCTCTCGTCGATGGTGAACATGCTCGGCAGCACCGCGCCGGCGATCCGCGTGGTGGTCGTGTCGGCGTCGGACTGGAAGGCGTTGAAGGTGCCGGGCATCCCGTCGACGGCCCAGCGCAGCGTGCCGCCCTCCTTCAGCTCGCCGCGGGGCGCGCGGGCGATGTCCTGGGACGAGGCGACGGAGGTCTCCCGGGCCTCGTCCGTGCATCCGGCCAGGGCCGGCAGCGGGAGCAGCACCCCCACGGCGACGAGCGCGGCACAGCGGCGGCCGCGGCACGCCGCGCGACGGCCTGAGGGATGGTCGTGGTCGGTCATGACGGTTACCTCCGGGCTCGCCCGCGCCGCGCCGCGCGCCGCCGGGGACCTGACGGCGCACCACGTTCGGCCGACTTTGGGGCTCATCACATCTATGGCCCCCTACTGAAAGCGACCCCGTCCGGCCCGGCCGCCCGACACGTCGGCCGGGGCGCCAACCCCACCCACCCGGCCCAACCCCGCGCGCCGGCAGCGGCCTGAAACAGGGCGTACGGGAGTGCGGACACCCCCGTCCACCAGGCGGTTGTCGTATCCGCGTTCGACCCGTACCGGGGCGCATGGTTGCCGAAACGCACCGGTTCGAGTCGTAATCGCGCCTGCCCCCTTCCCAACGCCTACTGTGACGCGCGACACTCTCGGGCGCATGAGATCGCCCACCACACCCAAAAGTGAGGGCACGCATGTCCCTTCAGGACGAATTGACGGCGGTGGAACGCAGCCTGGACGGCCTGGTCCGGTCGGTGGGACGACTGGAGGCGCAGCTCGACGCCTGCCTGGACATCCGCCGGCTGCGCAGCGACACGGACCACCTGCGCGAGAGCCTGACCCTGCTGAAGCAGAGCGTGGCCGCCGGCCCGCCCCGCCGACCGGGCGTCGTGGTCGAGGAGATGGTGACCATCTCCGACGCCCCCTACAACGCCGCGCTGTGGACCGACGCCGAGGACGAGGGGCTCGGCTCCAGGAACGGCCACGCGCCCTGACGACCTGACAGGAGTCCCGCTCACCGCCCCTCCACCCGTCCCGCCCCGCCCCGGCGGTGCCTTCGCCGCCCCCGCCCCGACGGAGCGCCCTTCACGGAGACCGACGTTGGCCACTGGCACCGAACCCTCCCCACCAGCGCCCGCGAACGGTGTGCACACCGCCTCGCGCGCCGCCATCCCCGCCCGTCACCTGCGCACCGACCGCTGGTGGCTGGCCCCGGCCGGCACCGCCGCCGGACTGTTCGCGTTCATCGTCTACTCGACCTGGCGGGCGTTCGCGAACGCCGACTACTACCACGCGCCCTATGTCTCGCCGTTCTACTCGCCCTGCCTGGCGGAGAACTGCCGCACCATGCGCGGCGGCCCCAACTGGGAGCTCTTCGGCAGCTGGTGGGGCCTGTCCCCCGCGCTGCTCATCCTGATCTTCCCGCTGGGCTTCCGGCTGACCTGCTACTACTACCGCAAGGCCTACTACCGCGGCTTCTGGGCGTCGCCGCCGGCCTGCGCGGTAGCCGAGCCGCACAAGAAGTACACCGGTGAGACCCGCTTCCCGCTGATCCTGCAGAACATCCACCGCTACTTCTTCTACTTCGCGGTGCTGGTCGCGGGCGTGCTGACCTACGACACGGCACTGACCTTCCGCGACGAGAACTACGCCTGGGGCCACATGGGCCTGGGCACCCTGGTCTTCCTCGTCAACATCGCGCTGATCTGGGCGTACACCCTGTCGTGTCATTCCTGTCGGCACATCGTCGGCGGCCGGCTGCGGCACTTCTCCAAGCACCCGGTGCGCTACCGGCTGTGGGGCTGGGTCGGCAAGCTCAACGAACGGCACATGCTGCTCGCGTGGTCCTCGCTGATCAGCGTGGCCGTCGCGGACTTCTATGTCTTCCTGCTGGCCAGCGGGGCCATCGTGGACCCGCGCTTCTTCTAGACGACAGCATCTCCTAAGGAAAGGTGTGCCCTCTGATGGCGCATGTGGACCGGCAGGCATGGGACGTGGTCGTGGTGGGCGCCGGCGGCGCCGGGCTGCGTGCCGCCATCGAGGCCCGCGAGGCCGGCATGCGGACGGCCGTGATCTGCAAGTCCCTGTTCGGCAAGGCGCATACGGTGATGGCCGAGGGCGGCATCGCCGCCAGCATGGGCAACGCCAACGAGCACGACAACTGGCAGGTCCACTTCCGCGACACCATGCGCGGCGGGAAGTTCCTCAACCAGTGGCGGATGGCCGAGCTGCACGCCCGTGAGGCCCCGGACCGGGTGTGGGAGCTGGAGACCTGGGGCGCGCTCTTCGACCGCACCGCGGACGGCCGGATCTCCCAGCGCAACTTCGGCGGCCACGAGTACCCGCGCCTCGCGCACGTCGGCGACCGTACGGGCCTGGAGCTGATCCGCACCCTCCAGCAGAAGATCGTCTCGCTGCAGCAGGAGGACGAGCGGGAGTTCGGCGCGTACGACGCCCGGCTGAAGGTCTTCCAGGAGTGCACGGTCACCCGGGTGCTCAAAGAGTCGATCAGCGGCTCCGCCGCGGGGTCCGACCGGGTCGCCGGCGCCTTCTGCTACGAGCGGGAGTCCGGCCGCTTCTTCGTGCTGGAGGCCCCGGCCGTGGTGCTGGCCACCGGCGGCATCGGCAAGTCCTTCAAGGTGACCTCGAACTCCTGGGAGTACACCGGCGACGGGCACGCGCTGGCGCTGCTGGCCGGGGCGCCGCTGATCAACATGGAGTTCGTGCAGTTCCACCCCACCGGCATGGTCTGGCCGCCGTCGGTGAAGGGCATCCTCGTGACCGAGTCCGTCCGCGGGGACGGCGGGGTGCTGCGCAACAGCGAGGGCAAGCGCTTCATGTTCGACTACATCCCGGACGTCTTCAAGGACAAGTACGCCCAGACCGAGGAGGAGGGCGACCGCTGGTACGAGGACCCGGACCACAACCGGCGCCCGCCCGAGCTGCTGCCCCGCGACGAGGTCGCCCGCGCCATCAACTCCGAGGTCAAGGCGGGCCGCGGCTCCCCGCACGGCGGCGTCTATCTGGACGTCTCCACCCGGATGCCGGCGGAGGTGATCAAACGCCGGCTGCCGTCGATGCACCACCAGTTCAAGGAGCTGGCGGACGTCGACATCACCGCCGAGCCGATGGAGGTCGGCCCGACCTGTCACTACGTGATGGGCGGGGTGGACGTGGACCCGGACACCGCGGCGGCGACCGGCGTACCGGGCCTGTTCGCGGCCGGTGAGGTGGCCGGCGGGATGCACGGCTCCAACCGGCTCGGCGGCAACTCCCTGTCCGACCTGCTGGTCTTCGGCCGCCGGGCGGGGCTGCACGCGGCCGAGTACGCGGCCGCGCAGCCCGACCGGCCGGCCGTCGACCCGCTGCAGATCGACGCGGCGGAGGCGGAGGCCCTGCGCCCCTTCAGCGCCGAGCTCGTCGAGGCGGAGAGCGGCCGCGAACCGGGCCCGGCGGAGAACCCGTACACCCTGCACCAAGAGCTCCAGCAGTCGATGAACGACCTGGTCGGCATCATCCGCAAGGAAAGCGAGATGTTCGAGGCCCTGAAGCGGCTGGCCGAGCTGCGGGTGCGGGCCCGGCGGGCCGGCGTCGAGGGGCACCGGCAGTACAACCCCGGCTGGCACCTGTCCCTCGATCTGCGGAACATGCTGCTGGTCAGCGAGTGCGTGGCACGGGCGGCGCTGGAGCGCGAGGAGAGCCGCGGCGGGCACACCCGCGACGACCATCCGGCGATGGACCGCACCTGGCGCAACATCAACCTGGTCTGTGAACTCGCCGACCCGCAGGGCGACGCACGGGCCGCCGACGCGGCGCTGGGCCAGATCCGCCTCTCCCGCCGCGAGACCCCGCCGATCCGCCGCGACCTCCTGGAACTGTTCGAGAAGGACGAGCTGGCGAAGTATCTGACCGACGAGGAGCTGAGCCGGTGAGCGTGTCCCAGGAAGAGCAGCAGTCCGGCGTCTACCAGGCGCACTTCAGGGTGTGGCGGGGCGACGCGGACGCCGGGGAGCTGGAGGACTTCACGGTCGAGGTGCACGAGGGCGAGGTGGTGCTGGACATCGTCCACCGTCTGCAGGCGACCCAGGCCCCCGATCTCGCCGTGCGCTGGAACTGCAAGGCCGGCAAGTGCGGCTCGTGCAGCGCGGAGATCAACGGGCGGCCGCGGCTGATGTGCATGACCCGGATGTCGGTCTTCGACCGTACGGAGACCCTCACCATCACGCCCATGCGGGCCTTCCCGGTCATCCGCGACCTGGTCACCGACGTGTCCTTCAACTACACCAAGGCACGCGAGATCCCGGCGTTCGTGCCGCCCCCGGAGCTGGGCCCCGGTGAGTACCGGATGCGGCAGGAGGACGTCGGGCGGTCCCAGGAGTTCCGCAAGTGCATCGAGTGCTTCCTGTGCCAGGACACCTGCCATGTGGTCCGGGACCACGAGGAGAACAAGGCGGCCTTCGCCGGGCCGCGCTTCCTGATGCGGATCGCCGAGCTCGACATGCATCCGCTGGACGCGGCCCCGGAGTCCGGGATCGACCGCAAGCGCACCGCGCAGGACGACCACGGGCTGGGCTACTGCAACATCACCAAGTGCTGCACCGAGGTCTGCCCCGAGCACATCAAGATCACCGACAATGCGCTGATCCCGCTGAAGGAGCGGGCCGCGGACCGCAAGTACGACCCGCTGGTGTGGCTCGGGAACAAGATCCGGCGGCGCGGCGAATGACCGGGCGGCGGGCATGACCGGACGGGGCGGGGCCCGGGGCGCGCGCCCCGGGCCCCGCCCCGTGCTCAGAACAGGCTCAGCAGCGCTTCCGCCGGGTCCATCGCCGCCGACTCCCCGTCCGGCAGCGCGAGTTCGAACCACACGGTCTTGCCGCGCGGCGTGCGGCGGCTGCCCCACCCCTGGCTCAGCAGGCCCACCAGCTGCAGCCCGCGGCCGCCCTCGTCGGTGTCCCGGGCCCGGCGGCGGCGCGGCTGGGCGAGGTCGGCGTCCCAGACCTCGCAGACCAGGGTGCGGTCCAGCAGCAGCCGCAGCCGGATCTCGCCGTGGCCGTGCCGCAGCGCATTGGTCACCAGCTCGCTGACCAGCAGCTCCGTGGTGTCGACCAGCTCCTGCAGGCCCCAGTCCGTCAACTGGTCGCGGGCGAGTTCGCGGGCGCGGGCCACCGAACGGGCCTCCGGCGCCAGGTTCCAGTCGCCCACCGCGTCCTTGGGCAGCCCGTGCACCCGCGCCATCAGCAGCGCGATGTCGTCCTCGCCGTGCGAGGTGTCCATCGCGCTCAGCACCTGGTCGCAGGCGTCCTCCAGCGGGCGGTCGGCGCCCGAGAGGGCCGTGCGGAACGCCTGCAGCCCCTCCTCCAGCGGATGGTGGCGGGACTCCACCAGGCCGTCGGTGTAGAGCGCCAGCAGCGCACCGTCCGGCAGCTCGACCTCGATCTCCTCGAAGGGTTCGCCGCCGACGCCGAGCGGCATCCCCGGCGGCACGTCCAGCAGCAGCGCGTCCTCGCCGTCCTCGACGAGGACCGGCGGCAGGTGCCCGGCGTTGGCGAACGTGCAGCGCCGGGTGACCGGGTCGTAGACGGCGTAGACGCAGGTGGCGAGGTAGACCTCGGAGAGGTCGGCGGTACCGGCGGAGCGGCGCGGCTCCCCGGCGCCCTCGGCGGCCCCGGACCGGCCGCGGGCGGGGCGCGCCGAGGACGACCTGCCCTCGCCGTCGCCGCCGAGCCCGCGGGCGATCTCGTCCAGCGCCGAGAGCACCTCGGCCGGCTCCAGGTCCAGCAGCGCCAGGGTCCGTACGGCGGTGCGCAGTTCGCCCATGGCGACGGCGGCGCGCAGCCCGCGTCCCATGACGTCGCCGACGACGAGCGCCGTACGGTGGCCCGGCAGTTCGATGACGTCGAACCAGTCGCCGCCGACCTCGGTGGCGGTGGTGCCGGGAAGGTAGCGGCAGGCGATGTCCAGGCCGGCGGCCTCGGGGTCGCCGGGCGGCAGCAGGCTGCGCTGCAATATCAGGGCGCGCTCGTGCTCGCGGCGGTAGAGGCGGGCGTTGTCGATGCAGACCGCGGCGCGCGCGGCGAGTTCCACGGCGAGCGCGGTGTCGCGCTCACCGAAGGGCTCGCTGCCCTTCGTACGGGAGAACTGCACCAGGCCGACGACGGTGTCCCTGGCGACCATCGGGACGGCGAGGGTGGACTGCACCACCGCGCCCAGCTCCGGTCCCTCGTCGCTCTCCCGGCCCGGGATGATCTGCGCGTGGGCGGTCCGCAGGGCGCCCGCGCAGGGGGAGTTGAAGGGGTAGCGGTGGACGGCGCCGACCGCGACCGGGCCGGGGGCGTCGCCCGGGGCGGTGGGGAGCGGGGCGTCCGAGACGGCGCTGGCGAACGCGACCCGGCGTAGCTCCGCGCTGCCGTCGCTCATGCCGGGCGGGGCCTCGTCGCCCGACAGCAGGCCCTGGTAGAGGTCCACGGAGGCCAGGTCGCAGAACTGCGGTACGGCGACGTCCAGGAGGGTGCGGGCGGTGGTCTCCAGGTCGAGGGAGTTGCCTATCCGGGCGCCGGCCTCGTTGAGCAGCGCGAGGTTGCGGCGGGCGCTGGCGGCCTCGCGCTCCGCCCGGCGGCGGCCGGTCACGTCCGCGGCCAGCGCGGCGACGCCGATGGGGCGGCCGCTGGCGCCGTGCAGCCGGTAGAGCGAAACCGACCAGCGGCGGCGGTCCTCCTCGCCGGGCGCCATCCCGACCAGCTGCATCTCGGTGACCGGTTCACCGGTCTCCAGGACGCGGCGCAGCGCGACGGTCATCCGCTCGGCCTCGGAGCGCGGCAGGAAGTCGTGCGGGCCGCAGCCGCGGTACTTGCTCGCGGGGCCGCCGAAGACCGTGGCGAACCGCTCGTTGACCCGCAGCAGCTTCAGGTCCGTGCCGAACAGGGTGAAGCCCATGGGAGATTGACCGAAAACGGCCTGTGAGGCGGCGAGGTCGGTCTCGATGCCGCGCAGCGCCCGGACATCGACGACGAGGCAGACCGCGGCGCGCTCGCCGTTCTCGTCGCGCGAGGGCATCACATAGATCTCGGCGAGCCCGTCGGTGTCCGCGCCCTCCGCCTTGCGGTAGGGCACCAGGCCGGTCCACTCCCGGCCGTCGAGTATCTCGGACACCTTGCGGCGCCCGGTCGCCCGCAACTCACGGGGGACGAACGCCTCGACGGGGTCCTTGCCGAGGGCGTGGCGCGCGGGGATCCCGAGCATGTGCTCGGCCCGCTCGCTCCACTGGTCGATCCGCCCGTCGGGGCCGAGCGAGAAGGACGCGACGCGGATGTAGTCATAGATCGAGCCGGGCCGGCTGCTCTGCCACACGGGCGGGCCCTGCAGCTCCTCGCGCGCGTACGGGCGGCCACCTGGTTCACCGGAGCCGTCCGCACCGCCCTGACCATCGGCCTGCGCGGGTTCCGCCCCGCCAGATGACAACTCGCTCACGAGCCCCGTCCCCTCCAGCTCATCGTGCCCGGACCGGACCCGCCTGAGTATCCAGCACCTCGACTATCCGGAACACGGTCTTCACGATCACAGCACAGTCTCGATCGCAGGTCATCGACAAGATGTCGATGAATTGGCAACGATCAGACCCACCTGTCTCCTAACCAGCCACCGACAGCTCGAACCACACTGTCTTGCCACTCTTTCCGCGACGGGTCCCCCAGCGCCGCGAACTGCATGCGACCAGCTGCAATCCACGGCCTCCCTCGTCGTCGGGAGCGGCGTCGCGCTCCTGTGGCGGGTCGGGCAGCGGATCGGAGACCTCGACGAGCAGCCCGTCGGTGTTCAGGAGCACCATACGGACCCCGATCGGTCCGCTGGCGTGCCGCAGGGAGTTGGTGACGAGCTCGCTCACGAGTAGTACGGCCATATCGGCGGCGCCGTTCAGCCCCCAGTCGTCGAGCACCCGCCGGACCGCCGTACGGGCCGTGCGCACCGCACCGGGGTCGGCGGGAAAGCTCCATTCGGCAGTGGGCGAGCCGGAGACCCTGCCGCGCCTGCGGACGTTCCCGGGATCCGATTCCGGGACCCCTGCCGCTGCGCTGTCGCTCACGCCGATCACATCCCAGCCGATGGCATCCCCGTCGTCTTGTCTGCGCCGAAGGGGTCAATCAGGGACATACCCGATATCCATCCCTCAGTACCGCCCGCAGCGGTGCACTGTGGCACAAATGAAACATATTGCCCGCGCCGGGCGGCGGGGCCACGGCGGGCGGGGGGCGGGCCGGGGTGCCGGGGGCTGACGTGCGGAAAGGGGGCCTGCTGGAGGGGGCGGGCTCGGCATAGAGGGTCAGGGCCGGGAGGGCCGGCGGGGCGCCGAAGGCGGGGAGGGGCCGGCGGGGCGCCGGCGACAGGGAGCTCCCGGGGCAGGCCGCCGAAGGCGGGAGAGCGCGGCGGGGCGCCGACTGCAGGGAGCGCGCGGACCGGCGCGGGCCGCGCAACGGGCCGTACGGGGCGTGAAACCGGCGCCGTGCGCGCCGCACAAAGGGCCCGCGGGAAGGGCGTGAACGGGCGCCGTACGGGCCGCGGACGGCCCGTCGGCGGAGCGGGCGGGACGGGCGGCGGCTACGGCCGTGCGCCCGGTACCCCGGCGATGCCCCGCACCCCCGTGGCCCCCGCCAGCCGGCGCATCGCCTCGGCCACCGCCGGGCGGTCCTGGTCCAGCCAGTCGACCTGGGACTCCTCGCCGGGCAGCAGCCAGCGCAGCTCGTCATGGTCCTGCAGGGGGCGCGGCACCCCGGACACCAGCCGGGCCGTCCACACCTGCAGGACGTAGCCGGGCCGCAGCACCCACTCGCCCGGAATCCGTTCCTGGGCCGCCGCCTCGACACCCAGCTCCTCGCGCAGCTCGCGCTCCAGCGCCTGCTCGGGTGTCTCGTCGTCCTCCACCTTGCCGCCGGGCAGCTCCCAGCGGCCGGCCAGTGCGGGCGGCGCGCTGCGCCGGGCGGCCAGCAGCCGCCCGCGCTCGCACACCGCTCCGCCCACCACTACGCGCACGGTCGTCATGCGCGGCAGCCTACGTCCCCCGCTCCCGTCCCGCTCCCCCGCTCGCCGCCCCTCAGGTCACCGCCCGGTCGGCCTTCTCGACCACATAAAGCTGCTGGTGGCCGCGCGAGCCGAGCCGGTCGGCCACCCGCTCCGCCTCCGCTCGGGTGGCATAGCGGCCCACGCGATACCGGTTGCCGCCTTCGTCCTGGCGGATGACGAGCCAGGGGAGCACCGCTCCACCCTCGGTCATTGCGCCCCTCCGTCCGCCGTGTAGCGCGCCGTCGCACGCCCCTGGTCCGCTGATGCCGAAAACGCAATCCGCATATGCCCGAGCCTACGCCCGACCTTTACTCACCGGATATGGAGTTTCACAAAGAGGTACCGAACCGGCCACCCGCGGGCCGCCGGCGTACCGGAAGCGGCCTGCGAGTGGCCGGTGGGCCCGAGGGACGCTCGGGCGGGGGACGGAAGGGTGTGCGGCTCAGGCCCCGACGGACGCCTTGGTGTCCTCGGTGTCGGCGGCCTCGGCCCGCTCGGCCTCCTCCAGCTCGGCCTCGACCTTGACCAGGGAGGGGTTGCGCCAGGAGCTGCGCACGCCCCAGAAGTAGAAGGCCAGTCCGATCACCGCGACCAGGACGATGTCCCAGCCCTCGGGGAGGTAGCCCTTGCCGCCGAACTCCTTGCCGCCGGCGTAGGACACGGCGGCCATCACCAGCAGGTAGGCGACCATCCAGGCGCCGGCCTTGAGGTGCGGGCGCAGCTCGGCCCACGGCTTGCGGCCCTGGGTCAGCGGCTTGCCGATCTCGTACCAGGCCCAGACGGGCAGGCCGACGGCCATGATCAGGATGACCTTGCCGGTGAGCGGCCAGCGGCCCCAGTACAGCACCAGCGAACCGAAGATCATGGCGACCGGCGCGATGAACGGCATCGCCCGCAGCTTGACCGGGCGGGTGAGGTCCGGGGACAGCCGGCGCAGCGACATCACGGCGACCGGCCCGGTGATGTACGAGATGACCGTCGCGACCGAGACGATCTCGGCCAGCGAACCCCAGCCGCGGAAGACCGCGAGGAAGAGGAACGCGATCACGAGGTTGAGCACCAGCGCGGGGCGCGGGACACCGGTCTTCGGGTCCACCTTGCCGAAGACGCCCGGCAGGTGACCGTTCTCCTGCACACCGTGGATCATGCGGGAGGTGGTGGCGGCGTAGATCATGCCCGTGCCGGACGGCGAGACGAAGGCGTCCGCGTACAGCAGCAGCGCCAGCCAGTTCAGGCCCCAGGCCACCGCGAGGTCGGCGAGCGGGGAGTTGAAGCCGAGGCTGGCCCAGCCGCCGCCGGCGGCGAGCTTGTCGCCGGGCACTGCCATGAGGAACGCGACCTGCAGCGCCACATAGATGACCAGCGCGATCAGGATCGACGAGACGACCGCCTTGGGCAGCGACTTGCCGGGGTTACGGGCCTCACCGGCGAGGTTCAGCGGCGACTGGAAGCCGTTGTAGGCCCAGACGATGCCGGACACCGCGACGGCGGTGAAGACCGAGCTCCAGCCGTTGGGCGTGAAGCCGCCGTGGTGGGTGATGTTGCCGGTGTCGAAGTGCGCCAGCATCAGCGCGCCGGCGGTCAGCGTCGGCACCACGACCTTGAAGATCGTGATCGCGGTGTTGGTCTTCGCGAACAGCGTGATCGCGAACCAGTTCAGGAAGAAGTAGAAGATCAGCAGGATGCTGGCGAGGCCGACACCGGTACCGGTCAGCTCCTTGCCGTCGTAGAGCGCGTGCGCCCAGCCGAAGTCCCAGGAACTCATGTACTGGACGGAGGCGGTGGCCTCACCCGGGATCACCGAGACGATCGCGATCCAGTTGGCCCAGGCCGCGAGGTAGCCGGCGAGCGAGCCGTGCGAGTACTGGCCGTAGCGGACCATGCCGCCGGCCTTCGGGAACATCGCGCCGAGTTCGGAGTAGGTCAGGGCGATGATGAGCGCCACCACGGCGCCGATGACCCAGGCCAGGATCGCGGCCGGGCCGGCGATGGCGGCGGCCCGCTCGGCTCCGAAGAGCCAGCCGGAGCCGATGATGGACCCGAGACCCGTGGCGGTCAGGGCGATGGTCCCGAGGGACCGACGGTAATTCGAGTGGGAGCCCTGCTCCGCGCTCGGGGTCTTCGTCGTGCTCACGTGCTTGGTCTCCTGGTCTTCCCCCGTGCCGTGCACAAACTTCGCCATCGTAAGAGCGAATCGAGGCGTCGGCTTCCCACAGGAGCCCGAAAAAGGCGCCCAGTTGAGGCTCTGTGACTTATCCAACACAAGGTTTCAGCCATTTTTTGCCACCAAACTTCCGCAAAACGGGCGCCCGGCCGAGAACCAGGGGCGGACTCTTTGCGTCTCGCGCACGCGCACAGGGCGGCACGAAGGGGACGTAACGCTCTCCCCCGGCTACTTCACCGGCAGGTGATAGGCGACGCGGTAGCGGTCGGCGAGGGTGACGACATCGGCCGTCTCGACCGGCCGGCCGCCCGCGTAATACGTCCGCGAGACGACCAGCACCGCGTGCCCCGGCACCCCGCCCAGCGTCATGGCCTCCTCCGCCAGCGCGGGCCGGGCCCCGACCTCCTCGACGACGTTGTCCACCACCACGTCGATGGCCGCCATCCGCTCGACCACCCCGCGCCCGGCCAGCGGCCCCTCCTCCGGCAGCATCACGGGCGTCCGCCCGGTCACCTCCAGGGGCTCCCAGGAGGTGGAGAGCATCGACGGCTCCCCCTCCGCCCGGAAGACGTAGCGCGTCCGCATCACCTTGGCGTCCTGCGAGATGCGCAGCCGCGCCGCGATCGGCGCCGCGGCCGGCTCCTGCTCGCTGTGCGACTCCCAGGTGCCCCGCACCCGCTCGTCGGTCTGCTCCTGCCGGAACGGCGTACAGCCGCCCGCGGAGTGGAAGCCGACACGGGCGATCCGGCGCGGAACCGGCTGCTCGCGGACGTAGGTGCCCGACCCCGAGCGGCCCTCGACGAGCCCCTCGGCCATCAGGACCTTGCGCGCCTCCAGGGCGACGGTGTCCGAGACGCCGTACTCCTCGCGGATGCGCGCCTGGGAGGGAAGGCGGGTGTGGGGTGGCAGCACCCCGTCGACGATCTTCTGACGCAGGTCGCCGGCGACGCGGAGGTACGCGGGCTGCTCACCGAAAGGCACGTGCCCCTCCCAACAGCTTGACAGTCAGCAACAGCGTGGCAACCGCGTGTCGCCGACCGCAAGCTTGGGCCAGGTATTCACCTGATGTGATGAAACCCAGCTCAGCCGGTGTAAACGACCGAGGACGGGGACGGCGGGCGCCGGCACCCCCACCCCGCGCCACCCCACCCCTTCCTTCCACCCGGTAGCCGCCGCCCATGCATGTCACGATCGGAAAGGGAGCACGATCCGAGCCGGGCCCGCGCGGACGGGGACACGGCAGGAGGAGGTCGGCACGCACCCCGGCACACGGAACGCGGGACGCGGTATCAGGACCGGAAGGAAGGGATCCCATGCCCGCCGATCGCCACCTCACCCCCATGCCCGGCAACTGGCAGCGGGCACTCGCCATCGTGGCGCACCCCGACGACCTCGAATACGGCGCCGCGGCCGCCATCGCCGAATGGACCGCGGCGGGACGCGAGGTCAGCTACCTCCTGGTCACCCGCGGCGAGGCCGGCATCGACGGGCTCGCCCCCGGCCGCGCCGCCACGGTCCGCGAGGCCGAGCAGCGGGCCGGCGCCGCGCTGGTCGGCGTCCACACCGTCGAGTTCCTCGACCACCACGACGGCGTCATCGAGCCCGGCCCGGCGCTGCGCCGCGACC
The DNA here is from genome assembly GCF_019933235.1 of Streptomyces angustmyceticus. Lineage (NCBI taxonomy): Bacteria > Bacillati > Actinomycetota > Actinomycetes > Kitasatosporales > Streptomycetaceae > Streptomyces > Streptomyces angustmyceticus. The sequence goes on from NZ_CP082945.1 coordinate 2,885,589, forward strand.
TGTCGGCGGCCATCCGCCGCCACCGCCCCGAGCTGCTGCTCACCCTCAACCACCACGACACCTGGGACGGCGGCCACTGGAACAGCCCGGACCACCGGGTCGTCGGCCGCGCCGTCCTGGACGCGGCGGGCGACGCCGGCAACCGCTGGATCTTCCCCGAGCTGGCCGGCGCGAAGGGCCTGGCGCCCTGGAACGGCGTCCGCTGGGTGGCCGTGGCCGGCTCCCCGCACCCCACGCACGCCGCCGAGGTCGGCCCCGGCATCGACCGCGCGGTCGCCTCCCTGGCGGCCCACGCCGCGTACATCACCGGGCTGCGCGGCGCCGACCAGGACCCGCGCGCCTACGCCCGCGGCTTCATCGAGCAGATGCTGCGCAGCGGCGGCGAACGCTACCGCGGCCACCCGGCCACGCTTTTTCAGCTTTTTCCTCGGTAGGGGTGCCGGTGGGGGTGCCTGGTAGGAGGTGCCGGTGGGGGCCGGCAGGAGGTGCCCGGTAGGCGGTGCCGGCCGGGGTGCCGTCAGGGCCGGCGGAAGAGCCGGCCGCCCCTCCCCCGCCCCCATCGCTCCCCCTCACTCCCTCGTCCCCCTCACTCCCTCGTCCCCCCTCACTCCCCCGTTCCCCCTCGCTCCCGCCCGCTTCCGTCCTTCCGCGCGACGTAGTAGACGTTCAGGATGTCGCCCGGCACCTCCCGGGTCACCACGTCGCCGAACCCCGCCTCCCGGAGCATCCGCAGCGCGGTCTGCCGCCCCCAGGCCGTGCCCAGCCCCGCGCCGCCCTCGGCGAGGGAGACGGTCATGCAGTAGAAGACCGACAGCGCGTAGAGGGTGGGCCCCAGGGGATGGCCAATGTTCTCGGACAGCTCACTGGAGGCCGCGATGTCGCCCATCAGGAAGACGCCGTCGTCCCGCAGCGCACCGGCGACGGCGGCCAGGGTGCGCGCCGGCCGGGCCAGGTCGTGGATCACGTCGAAGGCCGTGATCAGGTCGTAGGAGCCGGTGAGTTCGGCCGTGTCGGCCACCTCGAAGCGGGCGTTGGCCAGCCCCCACCGCGCGGCCTCCGCACGCGCCGCGGCGATGCCCGCGCCGGAGATGTCCGCGCCCACGAAGCGGCTCCCGGGGAAGGCACGCGCCAGCAGGTTGACGGCGTGCCCCCGCCCGGTGCCGATGTCCAAGGCGTCGATCCCGGACCGCAGCCGGCCGGTGAGCCCCGGCACCAGCGGCACGATCGTGCCGGTCAGCGCGGCGTCGTACACCCGCGCCGTCTCCTCGGCCTGCACGTCCTGGAAGTGCGGAAACGCGGAGTACGGCACCCCGCCGCCGTCCCGGAACGCCGCGAGGACCTCGTCCTCGACGTCGCCCATCATCGCCAAGTACTGCATGAACGCCGCCACGTTGTCCGGCCCCGCGGCCCGCGACAGCACGGCCGCGTGCTCGGGCGGCAGCCGGTAGCACCCGTCCTCGGGCGTGTACGCGACGACGCCCCCGACCGTCATCCCGCCCAGCCACTCCCGCACATAGCGCTCGTCCAGCCCGGCCTCCCCGGCGATCCGCGCACTGCTCGCGGCCGGCAGCCCCGCCATCACGTCGAACAGCCCCGCACGGTGGCCGACACTGCACAGATGCCCCAGACATGCGTCGTTCAGCACCTGGAGCATCCGCCCGGTGAAGTCCTCCTGCGGCGCAGGGTCCGGCTGAGCCGGGCCTTGCCGCTCCGGGGCCGGCCGCGTCGAGTCCTGCCGCTCCGATGCCGGCTGCGCAGAGTCCCGCCGTACCGGGGCCGACCGCGCCGAGTCCTGCCGCGCCGGGGTCCGCTCGCTCATCGCCGCCACCTCCTGACGCCGGAGTACGGTGCGCGAGACCGCCGAGGCGGTGGAGCGGGCCCCTCCCGTGCCACCCCCTCGACCACACCACCACCCCTTAGCGCAATTAGCGCAATTCGCCCCCTTTTGCCTCATCTCGATGCTACGCGGCGCCCCCGGAGTCTTCAGCGCCCACGCCACCGTCCCGTCCCGCCCCACCCCTATGGGCCGTCGGTGGCAAAGCGGCTCGCTCCCGCTTGCGCCTGCCACAGCCCGCCGCCCCCGCGCCGCACAATCGCCCCGGTCACCACGTACGGAAGCACGGAAGCACGGAAGCATCTCGGCGGACAGAGGAGAACGGCCCATGGACGCAGCGGGACATCCGGATCGCAGAGCGGTGCTCGCCGGCGGCGTCGCGGCAGCCGCCACGCTGGCGGGCTGCGCCTCGACCAGCGCCGCCCCGGTGGCGGACCAGGCATCGCCCTCCCCCTCGCGGCGGCCGACCACGCCCGCCGCGGCGTTCGAGCGGCTGATGGACGGCAACGCCCGCTGGGTGAGCGGCGATCTCCAGCACCCCGACCGGGACCCGAGCCGACGCGAGTTCGTGGCCCAGAAGCAGGTGCCCTTCGGCTCGGTCCTCTCCTGCATCGACTCCCGGGTACCGCCCGAACTGCTCTTCGACACCGGCCTGGGCGACCTCTACGTGATGCGCACCGGCGGGGAGGCGATCGGCCCGGTCGTCACCGGCTCCGTGGAGTACGGCCCCATGACGAGCGGCACCCCCCTCATCGTGGTCCTCGGACACCAGCGCGGCGGCGCCGTCGAGGCGTCCTACAAGTCCCTGCGCGACGGCAAGCCCCTGCCCGGCAACCTGGAGGCGATCGCCAGGGCCCTGCGGCCGGCGTACGAGCAGACGGTCCGCGAGGGCGGCGGCAACGACCCCGTCGACACCATGGCCCGCACCCAGGTCAAACTGACCGCAGCCGCCCTCCGCACCAACGGCGACCTGGCCCCCCTCGTCGCCAAGGGCCGCCTCGCCGTGGTGGGCGCCTACTACTCCCTGGACAGCGGCAAGGTCGAGGTACTGGCGGGAGCCCCGTCCTGACGGGGTGAACCGGCCCCACTCCGCCATCGACGATCTCGTAGCTCCAGCCCCGCCGCCTCACTACGGTTGCGCCATGACGGCACTGCCCGACTGGATGCGCCCGCCACGCCCGGAAGGCTGGTTCGCGGAGGACCTGGACCGCCTCCCCGAGGCACCCCGCCACACCGAGCTCATCGACGGAGCGCTCGTCTTCATGATGTTGCCGCAGCGGTCGTGGCACGGCCGCCTCGTCACCTCTCTCACCGTGGCCCTCATGGACCAGGCACCCGACGGCATCGAGGTCGAGCGGGAGATGGCCATCCGCCTCGACGCCCGCAACCGCCCGGAGCCCGACCTCCTGCTGGCCACAGCCCCCTACGACGGTGACCGCACCTGGTTCGCCCCGGAGGACGTCCTCCTCGTCATCGAGGTCGTCTCACCCGAGTCCGCCCACCGCGACCGGACCGTCAAGCTCCGCAAGTACGCCGAGGCCGGCATCTCCCACTACTGGTGCATCGAGGACGAAGACTCCGCCCCCACCGTGCACGCCTACGAACTCGACCGCCCAACCGGCTCCTACGCCCCCGCAGGCATCTTCCGCCACGCCCTCAAACGCTCCCTCCCCTTCGAAATCAGCCTCGACCTGGACACGCTGACACCGGGCGGCTCGGGCTGAGGCCACAGTCCGGGGCGGCGGCAGGTCGGCGAGGGAACACAAGAAGGGCCGGCCTTCGCGCGGTCGGCCCCTTTGCTCCTACCGGTCACAGGCCGAGGTCCGAGGGACGTCTCCGCAACGTCTACGGCCTGATCGCGCTCACCAACTCCCGCCCCTCGCCTGCTGTCCGCCACTCACAGCGGCCAAGCGGTCAGCAAATCGCGCGGGCCGTAGACGGCATCGAGCCCCGGACAGTCGACTCCACTGCGCGAGACCGCCACGACGGGGACAGGCTCATCGGTGAGGGCGGCCCGGTGCCGATGGAGAGCTGCCAGGTCGTGCCGGTCGAATGACGACTGCTCCAGCCACTTGATGGAGCCGACGAAGATCAGCTTTTTGGCAACAGGGGCCCTGTCCGCTCCGACGATGTCGATCTCGACGTCGTTGGTACGGGTCCAGTAGCCGCCCACTACGGGGGCCGCGGGCAGCCGGTCGTCGGGCAGTACCCGTGCCAGGGCGTCACGAACCAGGGGCTCGACGGCCCGGCCGCGCCAACTGGTCCAATTCTCCCGGATCCGCGCCAACGTCAGATCGCCCCGCCCCCGCTCGATCTCCTCCATGGACGGGCCGAGCAGATGCAACCAAAACCGCAGGTAGGGATCTGTCACCCGGTAGCGGCGGTCCTTCGACGGACGCAGCGATACGGGCAGCTCCGCAGCAACGATCCGCTTGTCCGTAAGCAGCTCCAGCGCTCGCTGCAGCGGCGTGGCACCGATCCCGCCGGCCGCACGAGCGATGTTGGTGAAGGTCCGCTCACCACTTCCGATAGCCGCCAGCACCGTACGCGCCTGAGCCTGCGGGGGAAATTCGGCAGCGAGTGAACGCTCGGCCGACACCAGCAGGGCCGAGACCGGGTCGCTCAGCGCCTCGCCGAGGAAGTCCCACAGCCCTGCGCCTCGCGGCCACTCCGCACAGATCAGCGGCAGCCCGCCGGTGACCAGCGCGGCATCGAAGGCTTCCGCCGGATCCAGCCCGAGCATCCGCCCGACCTCGGCGGGGTTCAGCGGCCCCAGCACCATCTCCCGGCCGCGCTGATGGAAGGGGCGCCCGTAGCTGTTCAGAGCCTCCATCATCGAGAGATCGGAGCCGATGAGGACCAAGAGCACCGGCTTGGTCTCCAGCACCCGGTCCCAGGCCCTTTGCAGCATCCCCTCAAAGGCACCATCGGCATCCATCAGGTACGGCACCTCATCGATGACCAGCACGCTCGCCCGGTCGGCGGGCAGCGCCGCAGCCAGGACGTCGAGCGCGGCGTCCCAGCTCTCCGGCCGAGCGGCGGCCACGAGCTGCGCAAGCGGCAGTGTCGATGCCTGGGCGTCTCGCGCCAGCCGTGCCAGATCGTCCCTGGGGGACGCGCCAGTCGCCGCGTAGAACAGGAACGGGGCTCCGGAGCGCTCCGCAAACCGCTCGACCAGTCGCGACTTGCCCACCCGGCGCCGCCCACGCAGCATCACGCACCGACCGGGCCGCTCCCCGCCGATCCCGGCGGCCACCTTTGCCAGCTCTCGCTCCAACGTCGCCAGCTCCTGGCGACGGCCCACGAAGTCCGCCACGTCCACCGACCTCCACGCATGACACTAACGGCAATGTTACTAACATAGACGTTAGTCACCCCCCGCCGTCACTCACGAGCGCGAACCGTGGATCTGTGCCGCGAGAACAGAGCCGCAGTCCTCGCCGTTCTCGATCGCTTTGCCCCGATCACGATCGTCTCCGCTCACGGCAAGGAACGGACGGACTCAACGGAGAGCGGAAGAGGCAACGGGCAACCCCGTCGAACCCCGATTCTTGAGGCACGTCTCGTGCCAGACTCATTCCCGGATGCGAAGCGAAACGACTCCGTCACGATAAGTGTTCACCGCCGACGGTCTTCGCGTCGGCCAGTGAACGTCGAACGAAAGTTCCCCGTGGGGGCGCACAGCTGTCACGGTCGCTGTTCAAGGGGAGGTTAATGATGAGTACAACTTTGCGTTTCGGCCCGGAACTTCGCCGTCTGCGACAGGAAACGGGTCTTACTCTGACCGAGTTATCCATGGCGCTCAACTACGACAAGGGGCACCTCAGCAAGGTCGAGCGCGGGGAGCGTGCCGCGTCCCCCGATCTGGCCCGGCGGTGCGACGCCTTCCTCGGCGCGAACGGCGAGCTGCAGCGCCTGGCCATCCGCCCCGAGACCGACTCGGACACCACCGACCCCCCGGCCGCCCCGAGCCTCCTGCTCGTCGGACGTCGGACGTCGGGCGGTCCTCGCGGCGGGTACGGGTTCGCTGATCGGCCTCGGCCTGAAACTCGGCGGTCGGGCGCCCTCTGCCGCCGATCCCCTCCTTCCCTCCTTCCGGATGCAATTCGACCAGCTGCGACAGCTCGGCCAGTCCACCGCGCCGAAGCTCCTGCTTCCCCTGCTGGAGACGCAAACGCGCACCGTCGCCGGGCTGGCCGCCGACACCCCGTCCGCCACTCGGGCCCCCGCGCTCCTGCTCGCGTCGCGGTTCGCGGAGTTCACCGGCTGGATGGCCCAGGAGGCCGGGGACAGTGATGCGGCACTCCGCTGGACCGGTGAGGCCGCCGAACTGGCGCGCGTCGGGGGCGATCCGTACCTCGGTTCCTACGCGCTCGTGCGACGCGCCCTGGTCACGCTCTACGGCGGGGACGCCGCAAGCACCGTCGCGCTGGCCCGCCGGGCCCAGAGCGACGAACTCCCGCCGCGCATCCGGGGACTCGCGGCTCAGCGGGAGGCGCAGGGGCACGCGCTCGTCGGCGACGAACGCGACTGCCTCCGCAGCCTCGACAGAGCGCGGGAGTTGCTCGACAGCGACGACGCCCGCAGCGGCACCGAGCCCGTGATCGGCACCACCCACGTGAGCGATCCGGCAGCGATGACGACCGGCTGGTGCCTGCACGACCTCGGTCGCCCCAAGGCCGCCGCCGAGGCCCTCGACCAGGAGTGCCGCCGCCTCCCGCCGCACGCGCTGCGCACCCGGGCCCGGTACGGCTTCCGCAGGTCATTGGCCCACGCCGCCTCGGGAGAGGTCGAGCACGCGTGCACCATCGCCGGGGAACTCCTGGCAATGATGCCGGCCGTGCCCTCGGCGACGGTGAACAGCGACGTCCGGCGTCTCGCACGGGAACTCTCCCGGTTCCGGAGCAGCCGGGCCGTACGCGATCTGCAGCCGGCGCTGGCAGGGGTACTCGCCCCCGCGCACGACTGAGACCGGCTCCACGACCGGCACCGGCTCGAGCCGCCCGGCTCGCCGGACCACCCGGCCCCTCCGGATCCCACGATCCCGGCGGAACCCTCTGATCCCCGTCCGATGCATCGCGCCGCGCCCCGGCTTCACCGGGCTGCCCGCGACAGGTGACGCGCCGGGCGGCGCACCTCCATCCGTACGCCCTCCCGTGGCCGCGGCATGCCGTCACACGGTCGGGACCTCATGGCCCACGCGGACCGGGGCCCCGGAACCCAGCCCCACGGCCCCCGCGCTCGTGCCCGTTCACCCCGTCTTCCGTCTTCGTCTCACGAAGGGAACCTTCATGCCCGACGTCTTCGTCAACTACCGCACAGGCGACGAGGAATCCGCCGCGACCATGATCGCTCGGGAGCTCTCCCGACGGTTCGGCGCCGAGCGGATCTTCTTCGCCAGCAACTCGATCGAACTCGGACACCGCTTCCCGGTGGAGCTGGTCAGGGCGGTGGAGGAGTGCGAGGCGCTCCTCGCCGTGATCGGCCCGCGCTGGGCGGAGGTGCAGGGGGCCGATGGCCGCCCCGCCCTCGAAGCCGAGCAGGACTGGACCCGGCGTGAGATCCAGAGCGCACTCGACCGCGGGGTCCTGGTGATCCCCGTGCTCGTCGGAAAGGCCACGCGGATCGACCGCGCCGTCCTCCCGAACGACCTGCGGGAGCTGGCGGACTGCCAGTACCGGCGGTTCGACCACCGCAACGCCGAGTCGGACCTGACGGCGCTCGGCGACGCTCTCGCCCGGCTGCTGCCCGACCTGGGCGCGGTGGACCGCGACGTCCTAGCGGCGCGGGACCGGGCGGAGGCGAAGTCCCGCAAGAAGTCGGGCCAGGATGCCGGGCACACCAGGATGCGGACGCGCGACGTCGAACAGCGCGTGCGCGGTGGCATCGGAAACCTCAACGGAGACCTGTCCGGCACCTTCGTCAACGAGCCGCAGGGGCCCGTGAACACCGGTCGGGGCCATCAGTACAACGCACCTCACTTCGAGGGCGACAACACCGGGCTCCAGTTCACGGCGGGCGACAACAGCGGTACGGTCCACCAGCGCTTCGAGCGCGAGCGCCGGCACGCGGACGACGGACGATGACCGAGCAGGACCGCGTCACCGTCAACGATCCGCGCGGCCCGGTGAACAACAGCGAGGGGCACCAGTACGTCTTCTACGGCGTCGGCGCTGACTGGATGATCCGCAAAGGGGTCGAGTCCCTCCGGATCACCCGCGAGGACCGGGTGCGCCTGGCCGACCGGTTCGTTCCGCCGGTGGGCTACCGCGTTGCCGCCGACCGTCTGGAGAAGCCCGGATCAGTAGTGCTGCTGGAGGCTCCGCCCGGCAGCGGTCGCCGCGCCGCGGCGGTCATGCTGCTGCACGAGCTCGGTGAGGATGAGGGCGACGACGAGGGGGACCGGTTCGAGGAGCTTCCCGCCACGGGCACGGACGAAGTCCCTCTCGCCCCCGGGGAGGGGGACCGCTTCCTCCTCGACCTCTCCGGGATCACCGACGAGGCGGAGTACGCCGAGGCCCAGCACCCCCTGGCCGTGCTCCGGTCACAGGTCCAGGAGGCGGGGGCCTACATGGCCGTCGTCCTGCCCTCCGGCATGGAGCACGCCCACGCGCCGGACCTCGAACCGCACACGGTGACGCTGGGGCGCCCCAGGGGCATCGCCGTCGTCACCCGGTACCTCCGCATGGACCGGATGGCCTTCCGCCCGGCGGATCTGGGGAGTCCCAGCCTCCAGCGCCTGTGCGCCGGCTCCCCCATGCGGGAACTGGCGCGGCTCGCGGGGCTGGTGAGGGCCGCTCGCGACAGCGGCCGGTTCGGCACCTGCTTCGCGGGATGGCTCGACCAGGCGATGCACGCGGTGACCGACCGGGCCGGTGAGGTGGGCCGGCAGGTGGCCACGGTCCGCACCACACCCGAGCGAGCCCTGCTGCTCGCGACAGCGATGTTCGAGGAGGTCCGCGCCGACACCGTCTACGAGGCATGGCACGGCCTGATGAGGACGGTGAGGCACGAGGAGGAGGCGACGACCGAGCTTGCGCGGACGGATTTCAGGGAGCGGTTGGCGGCCCTTGAGATCGAGCGGGACCCGGACGGACGGCTCCGCTTCGAGCGACTGGCCTACGCCGACGCGGTACGGAGGTACTTCTGGGCGAACTTCCCCGGGGTGCGCGACGACCTCAGGGACTGGATCGGCCGTGCCGCCGGGCTCCGCGGCCTCACCACGGACGACCGGGTGAACGTCGCCATCCGCTTCGGCGAGCGGTCCCTGGCCGTCGGGCGGCCCGACCACCTCTTCGACGTTGTGGTCCGCTGGGCGGACAGCGCGACCGGCGCGTCCTGCGACTCGCGAGCCGTGGCGGCCCTCGAACTCGGCCTCGGCCACGAGAGGTTCGGGGGATGGTTCCGCAAGCGGGTGTACGAGTGCGTGAGGCCCGGCCCCTTGTCGGACGGCCTCGTCCGCGTCCTGACCGTCGCGTGCCGGCAGAGCCTCGGCGCGACACACCCGCATCAGGCGATGGTGCGGCTCCACTACCTCGCCGTACGGAAGGGAGGGGCGGCGAGCGAAGCCCGGGAGGCCCTTCTCGACCTCGGCGGTCGCGACCGTCGGCTCTACCGACTGCTGATCGACCGCCTGCGGTACCGGGTGCATCGGGAGCCTCGCGGGGCGGAGCCCCATCTCGGGCTGCTCGCTGAGCTGTTGAAGAGCGAGCGGGCACCGGATCAGCCCCCGTGGCCGGACCTGTTCCTGGGCTGGGAGACGGTTTTCTCCCAGCCGCCGACGGAGCTCTGGAAACCGCTGGTGAGCAGTTGGCTGACGGCCGCGGCGGTCGACAGCACGCGGGAGATGGCGCTGGGCGTGATGGTCGGTGCGACGCGCGGCCGCGCAGCCGCTCTCCACCGCCTCTACGCCATCGCCTGCGACTGGGCGGGAACCACGAGCCGTCCCTCCCGGGCGGCGGCCGTCGCCGCCCTCTTCTGGCAGCACATCGACCACGCGCAATACGCCCGCACGGAGACCACGGGGCGTGCGGACGCCGGACCACGGACCACGGAAGAGGCACGATGAAACACCGCTTTCCCAGCCTGCTGTTCGTCGCTCTCTGCGGCCTCGCACCGGCTGCGCTCGGAAACCTCCTGAGCTGGTCGGCGTGGCTATGGGGCTTCATGTCCATGGTCACGGTCTCCGGCTCCCTGCTGCTCGTGATGACAGTCCTCAGCGGCGGCCGCGCGTCAGCCGACCCGTACGAGCCCGGAGAACCGGAGCCGCCCGCCACGCCGGCGGAGCCGCCGTACCAGGAGACGCGGGTGGTCGACGCGGCACTGCCGAGCGCGGCGGACGGCTACGACTTCCTCTTCTCCGCCACCGTGTGGTGGAGGCCGGCTCTCGACCGTGCCGAACCGTCCAGCGGCGCCTCCCCGGCCCTCGCCGTGTCCTCGATCGTCAGCCGGGCCCTGGAGGTCGTCCAGCGCGAAGAGCCCGGCCGGGCGAGCTTCGCGCGGCATCTCCTCGAAGGCGAGCTGGGTGTCCCGCTCCCGGACCTGAGCGGACGGGTGAAGGCCTTGGCGGCCGATGTGACGCTGGCCCTCGCCCCCGCCGACCGCGAGCGCCTGCGGAAGTTGAACGACCTCCGCAAGGACGAGGAGATCTGGGAGTACGAGCGTCAGCACGAGCGCAACAAGCGGCGCTACCTCGGAGACGACGTGCTCAAGAGCGCGGGCAGCGCGGTGGTGTGGTGGCTGGCCCGTCACGAGAACGAAATCGAGACGGCGGTCGACATGATCGGCCCGCTCGCCCGGATCGCGGCGGCGGCCAACGACGAAGAGGTGCCCGAGCTCTTCCGCCACCTGCTCGCCGCCCGTGAACGCGCGGAGCGAAACGACCGTCGGCGGTCCGCTGTGGGACGGTCACGGCCAGGGAGGAGGGGCGTTCGACCGCGAGGAGGAAGTAGGGGTGTCGGATCGGCTGCTGCTGTTGCTGACGGCGGTGGGCCTGAAGCCGGACATGGACGAGTACACGGTGTTCGTGCACCGTGTGGTGCGGAGCCTGGAAGCGGCCGGACTGGACGAGGCCGCCGAGGAGATCAGGCGAACCCTTCTCCCGGCGCCCGACGAATGCGGGGACGAGGGACCGGAGGGTGGCCCTTCGAGCGAGGGAGGCACCACCGGGCCCTGGTCGGCAGGCTTCCCCGACCCCGAGAGCTCGCCGTCCAGCAACGCGGCCGCGGCCCCGGATGCCGACGCAGATACGGGCAGGTTCAAGCCGGGGACGGCAGGGACCGGCACAGGCGAACAAGACCAAAGCCGGTGGGAGACAAGCGGAGACAACACGGCATCTCCGCACTTCTGGGAAACCTCGCACACCCCGCACCGGCCCACCGCACCTCGTACGAGGGACGAGGACTACGAGGACGGGAACTGACCCTATAGGCGGCCGGCTCTCCGAGGCTCCCCTCACCACACACCGTGGCCGGGGGAGCCCTTCCCTGCCCCGATGCCGATGGGGCAGCTATCCCAGCGCCACCCCAACACGGGAAAAGCCAGGGGCCCGGCCCCGAAGAGCCGTACCCTCTCTGACCTGCACATTCACCAAATCAGCCCTGTAGCGGTAGGTCACCCGCGACACATTGAACCGGAATGTCGGAGGCTCGGCTGTCACCTGCGGTGATCGTCCGATTCAGAATACGATCCAGCGTCGATCCAGCCCCCGGGCCGACCCACCACCGGCAGCGTTCGGAACTGGCCCCGCATCGTCCCCGCCTCATCAGGACGAGTTGGTCCGGGACGCGGAGCGGTCTGCATCACGGTCCGGCAGCGGGCGGGGGCTGAGCGAACAGCTACAGCGGCGGCGGGCAAAGGCCGGCCAGGGAGGAAACCCGGCTTTCCTCTCGCTATCGTCGTGACTCCGTGTACTTGTTGATCTCTTCCAGGGCTGCCGCCACGTTCCCTTGCTCGAAGGCGAGTCGACCGGCCGGTGCCGCCAATTCAAACCGCAGCACGCGAGGGTCACCGTTCGCCGTAATCAAGGCGCAGTCGACTCGCGGTGTCGCCGACTCAGCACTGGCACTGGCTTCGTCGATCCTGGCCTGTGGCGCTGCCAACGTGATGTCCAGTTCAAGGGCCTCGAAGCCTGCCGCCTGCAAGCGGGCACGCAGCTCCGTGATCACGCGCAGCGCGACGTCCTCCATGGCGCCGTCCCGAAGCGGGTATTCCAGATCAAGCGGCTCCCTACCGAACCCCATCTTCTCCCGCACATGCAGCCGGAGTATGTCCGTTCTCAGTACCGAGTGGCGATCCAGGATGAAGACCAGAACCATGGCCGTCTTCACAGCGTCGGCAACGGTGTCTTCCTCTGCCATGGGGGGCAGCAGCCATTCCTGCTTCTCCTCTGCCACACGTTCCGGCCGCTGCCCCTGAAGCAGAGCGGTGATGCCCTCCGCCGGTGAAACACCGAGGAGCCACGAGCCGCCGTGATCGACGGAGAAGAGACGAGCCTGCTCGTCGACGGCGAGCAGAGCATCGGAGTCGGTTCGACCGAAGGGAAACAGTTTGATGCCCAGCGCCTCACTCAACCCGGCAAGCGTGCTGTGGGTGTACCGGCCGAGACGGGGATCCACTGTGCATCCCGTGGCGGCCACCTGCAGCCCGGGCACCGTGGGCCGGAAAGTCAATCCGTGAAACTCGCGAACGCTCTGTTCTGCGGCCGGAAAGACCCCCCATCGCCCAGGACCGGACTGCGCGACCGTGCTTACGGTCTCCAATATCGCGAGCATCCCGTCGTTACCGGTATCCCTACCGGGTTGCCACCCTGCGGTGTGAAGCACGCACCTGTCATCAGTCACGGCCCATGATCCTCACGCCGAGTTCGTCGAGCAGCGCGGAGCACGAACGGCAGGGCAGCGTCGGTTGTCCATGCTCTGGATCACCGGGCTCACGGATGAGCCGCGAGAGGATTACGGCATTCGTGAAGTGTGGCGCTGCGGCTTCCAGCGTGACATGGCTCCCACCTGGCCGCTCCTCGTCCAAACGCCACAACTGGTCTGAGACAAGCGCCGATTCGGCACAGTACCCCATGAATGGTTCACGCAACTGCACGGGCAAAAAGCGCAGGAAGCGGTCGACCGCCGGATGCAGATTGGGTTCCCCGCTACCTGCAAGATTGGTCTGGCTGAGCACCATGTCATTGATGAGCAGTGATGACGCGACACCCGGGACTGGGCTAGACAAAGAAATCCTCCGCATCCTGCAGACGACTACCTTCGAGACGCTTGACAAACGCCTCAATGGGCCGCTCGGCCACGAAGTACGAACCCGTTTCGTGCAGGTAAAAGATTCGCTCCGTGTCGTCCATAAGCACGATGCCGAGCTCCCGCGTTTCGTACGCCACAGGAAAAATCGGCCTGCCGAGATTTTGACTCAGCTCGACTATGTCTTCAGCATCGCCTTCGTACCCGAATGTTGGCGTCACGACCATCTTGATGCCAGGGCTTCGAGGGTAGGGGAATTCAAGGTTGCCATACTCACGCACAAAAGCTGTGGCGCACCGCAACGGAGCAATGTTCACGCCTTGATCCGTGAAATCTTGGATTCTGTCCGCAATGAGCCGGTCGGCCTCCTCGCCGATGTCCCGACCCGGGAACCATCCGTGCTCCGCCAGCCACGATCTGACTTCTTCTTCTCCGATCACGGTTTCCATCACTCCTCAAACGCCTACCTAGCCTCCATGCGGGATGATACCGAGCCGCGGCAGCATCCGCTTACAAGAGTCGCAGGGTGGCTTGTAATCCCCGTGCCCCTCGATTAACTCACCACCCCTCTTCCTGTCCCCGATGTTGTTGGTGTGCATCACTCCTCCTGCCAGTTCCTTCTTCAGCGCTTCCTCGCTGGTCAACCGCGTACCGTCATGGTCCAATCCTCTCAACCGGTCAGATATCAGGGCGACTTCAGCACACTTTCCGTGCCCCGCACTGATATTGCCCTCTTGCTCAATGTCATCCAGTATCCTCTTGAGTTCAGGATGGACATCGATGGCAACACGTCCTCCGAATTTGGTGGAGCTTGTGTGCCCCGTGATCACACCGTTATGCAAGAAGCTTCCGGCACATCCATTCTTGATGCGATATGCGCCCGGCGTCTCGACACCTGACTGTCCCGGCGGGGCATTGTGCGCATCGTCTGCTAGTCGCCGCGACTCCTCCTCAAGCAGCCTGAGCCTCTGGTCGTGATTGAGTCCGCTCACGTCCAGAGCGCGACCATGGTGGTTTTTCATCCCCCATGCGCTTTGCCCGTGCCATGGAGGGTTGCTGGGTTGCCCCTGCGGGGCATCGCTCCCACCCGGCGGCCGACTGCCGGAGCCTCCCGCTCCCTTCCCCCCACCCGGCCCGCTGCCACCACCTGCAGCCCCACCGGTTCCCGGAGCCTTCGGCCCCTTGGCATCGTTCTTCCCAAGGCCCTTGAAGTGGTCGGCGAGACCCTGGTCGTTGTCCTTGTGATTCTTGGCCATCTGTTTGATGCCGCGGGTCATGTTGTCGTCGAGGTGTTTGGCGGTCTTCTTGACGCCGTCTTCGATGCCTTCGATAACCTTGTCGAGCACCGTGTTGGCGGCATCGGCGATGGCGTCCTTGCCACGAGTACGGCCATGGTGGCTCTTGGCCCTTCCGATCTTGCCGCCGGCCTTGTTCCGGAAGGTACCGCCCGCACTCTCCAAACTCGTCACGGCGCGGTCGTGCTCGTCGGCGTCGAAACTGAACCCGCCGCTGCCTCCGGCTCCAGCACCGCTTCCCCCACCACTGCCGCCGGCGCTGAGAAGTTCCATGGGGTTGTCCGCTGCTGATTTCGCGGCGCCCTTGGCCTCCTGCGCGCCCTGGGCGAAGGCTTCCTTGCCCGCCTTGGCGGCCTGGCCCAGGTCCACGCCATCCTTGACACCAAGGGCGTTGGCGCCGAGCTGGACGACCAGGTCACCCACCATCGCGCCCAGGGCCTCCTCGACCGGAGTGAGGGCGATGCTGACGACCTGCTCGGCAACCTGCTGACAAACCTCTTTGAACAGCCGCTTGAGGATCATGCGGGTCGCCTGCGTCGCACCCATCGCGCCCAGTTCCGACAGCCCGAGGGTGAAGGGGGCCGCGGCCTGGGCTGCGATCACCTCCGCGGCGAGTATGCCCAGCTGGACCAGCGCGCCGATCTTCGCGCCCTCGATGAGGAGCGCGACGCCGTCCATCGCGGTGCCCGCCATTCGGCCGCAGTCGGCAAGGCCCTTGAGGTGATTGCTATTGATCTTTCCCCAGTGGCTGTTGAGCGCTTCCACGGCGAGAGAGCCGCCAGCCGAGCTCACCAGACTCTGGATGGCGGTGTGTGCTTCGTCGGCGCCTTCGTCAATGTCATCGGCGAACTCCCGCATGGCTTTGGCCATTTCGCGATAGTCGTCCTCGTCGACATTCGGCCACGAGACACCGATCAGGTCAAGCAGCTCATCCGCCCAACCAGGCAGCACAACACCCATGCGAACCCATCCCCCGTGAACCGCAAGTCAGATGATCACACATTCCCATCTGGGTGGAGGCTTCCTCAAGTCGGAAGTGAGCCTGCCGCAAGTCGGCATCGTTGAAGGGTGCGTCTGCGCTGATGGCGCCGCAAGCGCAGACTGAACCGCTCGCGCACTGAGCGGCTGCGGCACTACTTCCCAGCATGACGTCGAGCCGGCCCACTCGTGCATGGCCCCTACATAGGCGGCGTACCGAGCCGGCCAACGGCGGGTATCTGCTGCTTCCTTGCTAGGGCGTGTCTGTTAATTCGGTCGTCTGGTCAGCGGTCTACCCAGGCCGGCGCCCACACGTTATGCGGGGTTCGCGGGCCTGCGGTGCGCAGATGGTCGCGTAGCACGGTCAGCACGGGGTGCTGGTCTCCGCTGCGGAACAGCAGCACGTGCGGGTAGACCGGGGTCGGGTCGTGCAATGGGATGCGCCGCAGGTCGTGGGTCTGGGGCCACAGGTACCGGTCCCCGCTGCCGACGAGGGTGGCCAGCGAGGCCGAGTCGGCCAGCGCGTCCATCAGGGCCTCGTCACCGAAGTTGGGGCCGAGCCCGTCGATGCTCAGGCCGAAGGCCTCGGACAGCGCCTGGTAGAACGCCGCCCACTCCGTGCCCGGCCTGATCCCGGGGATCCAGATGTGGTGGCCGGCCAGGTCCGCAGGACTGGCCCAGGGCGCGTCAGCCAGCGGCAAGGGACGACTGCCGGGGCGCACGGCCTGCTCGGCCTGCTCGATGGCCGCCAGGACCTTCTTGGCGTGCGGCAGGAAGACCTGCCCGTCCAGGCTCAGTCGGGACCCTCGGGAGGTCCGCACCAGGAGCGTGACCTCGATGTGCCTCTCCAGGGCCGCGATCCGCTTGGAGACAGCCTGCTGGCTGATCCCCAGCTCGTCGGCCGCAGCCTGGAACTGGCCGGTCTCGGCGACGGCCACGAACACGGATCCAGCAACGGGAACGACAGCGGGGTCGGCCCTCAGATGGGCCGACCCCTCCTGACCTGCACATTCGCCAGATCAGCGCCGTAGCGGTAAATCACCCGCTACACGTTGAACCGGAACTCCACCACATCCCCGTCCTGCATCACATACTCCTTGCCCTCCATGCGGGCCTTGCCGGCGGAGCGGGCGTCGGCGACGGAGCCGGTTTCGACCAGGTCGTCGAAGGAGATGACCTCGGCCTTGATGAAGCCCTTTTGGAAGTCGGTGTGGATGACGCCGGCGGCCTCGGGGGCGGTGGCGCCCTTCTTGATGGTCCAGGCGCGGGTTTCCTTGGGGCCGGCGGTCAGGTAGGTCTGCAAGCCGAGGGTGTTGAAGCCGACGTGGGCGAGGGTGGCCAGGCCGGGCTCGTCCTGGCCGACGGACTGGAGGAGTTCGAGGGCCTCGTCCTCGTCGAGCTCGGCGAGGTCGGCCTCCAGCTTGGCGTTCAGGAAGATGGCCTCGGCGGGGGCGACCAGGGCGCGCTGCTGGTCCTTGAAGTCCTCGTCGGTCAGCTCGTCCTCGTCGACGTTGAAGACGTAGAGGAAGGGCTTGGTGGTGAGGAGGTGGAGGTCGTGCAGGAGCTCTTCGTTGCCGGAGCCCTGGACGATGCCGGCGGCGAAGAGCGTGTCGCCCTTCTCCAGGATCGCCTTGGCCTCCTCGACCGCCTTGACCTTCGGGGCCACGTCCTTCTTGATCCGCGACTCCTTCTGGAGGCGCGGCAGGACCTTCTCGATGGTCTGGAGGTCGGCGAGGATCAGCTCGGTGTTGATGGTCTCGATGTCGTCCTTGGGCGAGATCTTGCCGTCGACGTGGACGACGTTCTCGTCCTTGAAGGCCCGGATGACCTGGCAGATCGCATCGGACTCGCGGATGTTCGCGAGGAACTTGTTGCCCAGGCCCTCGCCCTCGGAGGCGCCGCGGACGATGCCCGCGATGTCGACGAAGTCGACGGTCGCCGGGAGGACCTTCTGGGAGGAGAAGATCTCGGCCAGCTTGGCCAGACGCGGGTCGGGGACGCCGACGACGCCGACGTTCGGCTCGATGGTGGCGAACGGGTAGTTGGCCGCCAGCACGTCGTTCTTGGTCAGGGCGTTGAACATGGTCGACTTGCCGACATTCGGCAGACCGACGATTCCGATCGTGAGCGACACGTGGCGACTCGACTTCCGAGCGAGGTGGTGGGGTGGGCACGGCCCCGGGAGGGCCGATCCACCAGTCTACGGGGCGCGGCCGGGGCCGGGCCGCCGCCACCGGGACCGGCCGCGGCCCGTCCGGCTCCGGGCGCCGGACGAATCGCAACGGGCTCGGCCCAAAGGGCGTGTCCCGTAACCGGTTAATCCCACTTAGCGGCCTACCGTTGCCGGGTGGAGCAACACGAAGCGCGCACCCCCCAGCACGGCCCGCCGCGGTCCGCACCGCCGCCCGCGGGCCAGGACGCCCGGCTCCCGCGCCCCGCGGAGGCCGTGGCCCCCGACCCCGATGACGATTTCCTCACCGCGATGCGGGCCTCCGGGTTCGCGTCCGTACCGGCGTCCGCACCGGCGGGCGTCCATGCCGCGGGGCGCGGTCCCGCACCGGCCGGGACGTCCCGGGCGCCGGCGCGGACGGCCGCGCCCCCGGCGCCCGGACGCGCCCCCGCCCCACCGGAGGGCAGAGAGACCGCGACCGTGTACCGGGCGCGCCCGCAGCGCCCGCTGCCGTCCGCGCCGCCCGCGCTGCGGCGGATGCCGGCGGCCAAGCTCACCGGGCTGGGCTGCTGGCTGCTGGCGACGCTGGCACTGCTGGCCTTCGGCTTCCTGGACCGGCTGCTGCTCGGCGGCGCCCCGACCCCGTACGGCGTCTGCTATCTGCTGGTGGGCGCCGCCGCGGCGCTCTGGGTCAGGCCGTACGACCTGGTCATCGCGCCGGTGACGCTGCCGATCGCGTTCACGATCGGTGCGCTGCCGATCCAGCGCGGCACGGGCGGGTTCGACGGGCTGCTGATGGGCGTCTTCACCGTCCTCGCGCTGAGCGCGGGCTGGCTCTACGCCGGCACGCTGATCTGCGCGCTGCTCGCGATCCTCCGCCGGGTGCTGGTCATCGCCCGCCGTCGGGCCAGCCGACCGGCGAGTCGACCGCGGAGCGCAGCGCGCGGTCCGCAGGAGCGGTCTGCGGGGCGGCCCCGGCCGCGGCCGGGGAACCGTCCGCGGCAGGTGGCTCGCCAGCCTGAGCGGCGTAAGCAGCCATCGCGGCCCCCACGATCCCCGCATTGTTCTGAAGCTGAGCCGGCACGATCTCCGCGCTGACGCCCTCGATCAGCGGCAGGAACTTCTCCGCCTTGCGGCTCACCCCGCCGCCGATCACGAACAGCTCGGGCGAGAAGAGCATCTCGACATGGGCGAGGTAGCGCTGGACCCGGTGCGCCCAGTGCTGCCAGCTCAGGTCCTCGTCCTCCTTGGCCTTGGTGGAGGCGCGCTTCTCGGCGTCGTGGCCGTGCAGCTCCAGGTGGCCCAGCTCGGAGTTGGGCACCAGGCGGCCGTCGGTGAAGAGGGCGCTGCCGATGCCCGTGCCGAGGGTGAGCACGATGACCGTGCCGGTCCGGCCACGGCCGGCGCCGAAGCGGAGTTCGGCCAGGCCGGCCGCGTCCGCGTCGTTGAGCACGGTGACGGGGCTGCCGCCGGCCTCGCCGCCGAGCCGCGCGGTGAGCAGTCCCGCGGCGTCGGTGCCGATCCAGCCCTTGTCGACATTGGCGGCGGTGCGGGTCGTCCCGCCGGTGACCACACCGGGGAAGGTCGCACCGACCGGTCCCGACCACCCGAAGTGGTCCACGACCTCCTTGACGCCGTCCGCGACCGCGTCCGGGGTGGCCGGATGCGGGGTCAGCACCTTGTAGCGCTCCTCCGCGAGGTCGCCGCGCTCCAGATCCACCGGGGCACCCTTGATGCCCGATCCACCGATGTCCACACCGAAGACCTTCATGGGAAAAGGCTAGGCGTCGGCGGGGCGGCGCGCCCCCGGGATGCACCGACCGGTGCCCCGGGTGACGAAGCGGAAGCGGCAGTTCCTCAGCCCTCGGTGGCGGCCTTGGCCTCGGCGCGCAGGTCCCGGCGGAGCTCCTTGGGCAGCGAGAAGTGGATGGACTCCTCGGCGGCCTTGAGGGTCTCGACGTCCTCGTAGCCGCGCGCGGCGAGCCACTCCAGGACGCCGTCGACGAGCACCTCGGGGACGGAGGCGCCGGAGGTCACGCCGACCGTGCCGACGCCCTCCAGCCACGCCTCGTCGATCTCCTCGGCGTAGTCGACCAGATGGGCGTCGCGGGCGCCGGCGCCCAGCGCCACCTCGACGAGGCGCACGGAGTTCGAGGAGTTCTTGGAGCCGACGACGATGACGAGATCGGCCTCGGCGCCCATCTGCTTCACCGCGGTCTGGCGGTTCTGGGTGGCGTAGCAGATGTCGTCGCTGGGCGGCGAGAGGAGGTTGGGGTAGCGGCCCTTCAGGGCGTCCACCGTCTCCATGGTCTCGTCGACCGAGAGGGTGGTCTGGGAGAGCCAGACGACCTTGTCCGGGTCGCGGACCTCGACGTTGGAGACGTCGTCGGGGCCGTCGACGAGGGTGATGTGCTCGGGGGCCTCACCGCTGGTGCCGATGACCTCTTCGTGGCCTTCGTGACCGATCAGGAGGATGTCGTAGTCCTCCTTGGCGTAGCGGACGGCTTCCTTGTGGACCTTGGTGACCAGCGGGCAGGTGGCGTCGATGGTGGCGAGCTTGCCGCGCTTGGCCTCGTCGTGGACGACCGGGGCGACGCCGTGCGCCGAGAAGATGACGATGTTGCCCTCGGGCACCTCCTCCGTCTCGTCGACGAAGATGGCGCCCTTCTTCTCCAGGGTCTTCACGACGTACTTGTTGTGGACGATCTCGTGGCGGACGTAAACGGGGGCGCCGTACTGCTCCAGGGCCTTCTCCACGGCGATCACGGCGCGGTCCACGCCCGCGCAGTAGCCACGGGGGGCGGCGAGCAGGACCTTGCGCCGGCCGCTGCGGTGCGATGCGTCTTCGCCCGGGGTGGCGGCGGGCGTCGGGCGGGGCGAGGAAGTCATGCGTCCCATCGTAAAGCCGTGCCCCGCTCCGGAAGATCGCGCCGTTGTCCCAGACTGAGGGCGGCACCGAGCGAGGAGGCAGGATGCCGGGCACGAGCGGCGGCGCGGGCGGCGCGGGGGCGGGCGGCGGGGCGGACACCGCCGCCGAGGGGATCCCGGGCGGCGGCGCGCCGGGGGCGCTGCGGCGGACGCTGACCTTCCGGGACCTGGTCGTCTACGGGCTGCTGTTCATCGCCCCGATGGCGCCGGTGGGGATCTTCGGCACCCTCCAGGCCGCCTCGCACGGCGCGGTCACCACCGTCTACCTCGTCGCGACGGCCGCGATGGCGTGCACCGCCTTCTCGTACGCCCAGATGGTGCGCGTCGCCCCGCGGGCCGGGGCGGTCTACACCTACGCCCGGGTGGGTCTGGGCGAGGGCGCCGGGTTCGTCGCCGGATGGATGGCGATGCTGGACTATCTGCTGGTTCCGGCGGTGGCGTACCTGTTCTCCGGGATCGCGCTGCACGCGCTGGTCCCTTCGGTGCACCCGTGGGTGTGGACGGCGCTGGCGGTGGCCGTGACCACGCTGCTGAACCTGTGGGGCGTGCGGACGGCGGCCCGGGTGGGCTTCGCGGTGCTGGCCATGGAGATCGTGGTGCTGGCGGTGTTCGTGGTGTCGGCGGTGGTCGTGCTGGCCGTACACGGGGCTCCGCGGGGCTGGACGGAGCCGCTGACCGGCGCGGGCGGGTTCTCGGTGCGGGCGGTGCTGTCCGCGGTGTCGGTGGCGGTGCTGTCCTATCTGGGCTTCGACGCGATCGCGTCGTTCGCGGAGGAGGTCGGGGGTCCGGCGGCCCCCGGGAGGGGCGGCCGGCCGGGGCCGGACCGGGTGGCGCGGGCGGTGCTCACCTGTCTGGCGGTCGCCGGTGTGCTGTTCGCGGCGCAGACCTATCTGGCGGCGCTGCTGATGCCGATGAGCGCGGCGGAGCTGGCGGCCCGGCCGGCCGAGCAGGGCGGCGCCTTCTACGCCACGGTCGACGCGTCGGTGGGCCGCTGGCTGCACGACCTGGTGGCGGCGAGCAAGGCCGTGGGCGCGGCGTTCGCGGCGCTGGCGGGGCAGGCGGCGGCCGGCCGGCTGCTGTTCGCGATGGCCAGGGACCGGCGGCTGCCCGGGGCGATGTCGGCGGTGGACCGGGGCAGCGGGGTGCCGCGCCGGGCGCTGCTGGGCGCGGCGCTGGTGACGCTGGTGGCGGCGGTGTGGGCGGCCCGCAGGGACGACGGGCTGGACCAGCTGTCGTCGGTCGTGAACGTGGGGGCGCTGACCGCGTTCGGGCTGCTGCACGCGTCGGTGATCGGCTGGTTCTGGATCCGCCGGGCGGGCGGGCCACCGGGCGTGCTGCGGCATCTGGTGGTCCCGTTGCTGGGGCTGGCGGTGGTGGGCGCGGTGGTCGTCGAGGCGTCGGCCGCCGCGCGGGCCGTGGGCGGGGCCTGGCTGGCGGCGGGGGTGGTGGTGCTGGTGACGCAGCGCCGGAGACGGGGACGGGGGCGGGAGTGACGGGAGCGACGGAGGGGACACCTGTGGGGGCGGCCGGGGGACGACCGGGGTGCGGGCCGGGTCGGCGACGGCGGAGCCGTTCCCCGGCCACGGACCGCGCGAGTGCCGCCACTGTCGGTGCCCGCCGCTAGTCTCGCTCGTATGGCTGTTTCTACGTCCCCGGAGACGCCGATCCCGGTCGGCGAGGTGTCCCGGCTCATCGGCGGTTGGATCGACCGGCTCGGCGCGGTGTGGGTCGAGGGGCAGATCACCCAGCTCTCGCGGCGCCCCGGCGCGGGGGTGGTCTTCCTGACGCTGCGCGACCCGTCGTACGACATCTCGGTGAGCGTGACGTGCTACCGCCAGGTCTTCGACAAGGTCGCCGACGTGGTCAGCGAGGGCGCCCGGGTGGTGGTGCACGCGAAACCGGAGTGGTACGCCCCGCGCGGCCAGCTCTCGCTGCGGGCCGCCGAGATCAAGCCGGTGGGGGTCGGCGAACTCCTCGCCCGCCTGGAGCAGTTGAAGAAGTCGCTGGCGGCCGAGGGGCTGTTCGCCGCGGACCGCAAGAGGCCGCTGCCCTTCCTTCCGCAGCTGATCGGGCTGGTCTGCGGCCGGGCGAGCGCCGCCGAGCGGGACGTCCTGGAGAACGCCCGGCACCGCTGGCCGGCCGTCCGCTTCGCGGTGCGCAATGTGCCGGTGCAGGGCGTGCACGCGGTCCCGCAGGTGGTCGCCGCGGTCCAGGAGCTGGACGCGCTGCCCGAGGTGGACGTGATCATCGTGGCCCGGGGCGGCGGCAGCGTGGAGGACCTGCTGCCGTTCTCCGACGAGCAGCTCGTGCGGGCCGTGAGCGCGGCCGTGACGCCCGTCGTCTCGGCGATCGGCCACGAGCCGGACACCCCGCTGCTGGATCTGGTCGCCGACCTGCGCGCCTCGACGCCGACGGACGCGGCGAAGAAGGTGGTCCCGGACGTGGGCGAGGAGCTGGCCCGGGTCCGGCAGCTGCGGGAACGGGCGCTGCGTGCGATCGACGGCTTCCTGCAGCGCGAGGAGCGCGGCCTGGCCGGGGCCCTGCAGCGGCCGTGCATACAGCGTCCGCAGCGGATGGTCGAGGAGCGCGAGGAGCAGGTCACGGCGCTGCTGGAGCGCGGCAGGCGGACCCTGGGACATCTGCTGGACCGCGCCGACTCGGAGCTGTCGCACACCCTGGCCCGGGTGGTCGCGCTCTCCCCGAAGGCGACGCTGGAGCGCGGCTACGCGGTCCTGCAGAAACCGGACGGCACGGCCGTGCGCGCACCGGCCGAGGTCGGCGCGGACGAGACGCTGCGGGCCCGGGTGGCCGAGGGCGAGTTCCGGGTACGGGTGGACGGCGTCCCGGGCGCCGGCACACCCCCCGAATAGGGCACGGACCAACTCTTAGGGTGGGAGACATGGCGAAGGCGAAGACGGACGGCGCGGCGGACACGGAGCAGGGCGCGGCGGCCGGGGCGGCGGCCCCCGTGGAGTCGGTGGACTCCACGCTGGGCTACGAGCAGGCGCGGGACGAGCTGATCGAGGTCGTCCGCAGCCTGGAGGCGGGCGGTACGACGCTGGAGGAGTCGCTCGCGCTGTGGGAGCGCGGCGAGGCGCTGGCGAAGGTCTGCCGCCGCTGGCTGGACGGCGCACGGGCACGGCTGGACGCGGCGCTGGCGGAGCCGGACGAGCCGGAGGCGGAGCGCGCATAGGGGGCGGAGCGCGCCCGGCGACGGAGTTCGCCGGAAGCCCTCGCGGCCGGTCCCGGGGTCTCCGGAAGCCCTGGCGGCCCCGCGCGGCACTGCCGGTTCGGCCTCTCGCCCCCTCGGCAAGGCGAACCCTTGTGAACCCCCTCACAACACCCGCATTTTAGTTGAAGCTTAATCTATTTCCTCTACAGTATTTCCCGAATGACCCCTGTGGCGGCTACATGATCACTGGTGTCTGCACTGTCACAGAACCCGACCCAGCTCACTCACCGAGGTGCCCTTATGTCTCTCGCCCTTGACACCGCCGCTCAGGACCTCCTGTTCCGGGAGGCCCAGACCGCCAACACGTTCACGGACGAGCCGGTGACGGACGAGCAGGTCCAGGCCATCTACGACCTGGTGAAGTTCGGCCCGACCGCCTTCAACCAGACGCCGCTGCGGATAACCCTGGTCCGTTCCCAGGAGGCCCGTGAGCGCCTGGTCAACCACGCCATGGGCGCCAACGGCCCGAAGACCCTCAGCGCGCCGCTGACCGCGATCCTCTCCGTGGACCTGGACTTCCACGAGAAGCTGCCGCAGCTCTTCCCGCACGCCCCGGGCATCAAGGACGCCTTCTTCTCCGAGGCCGCGCGCCGCGAGGTGGCCGGCACCCAGAACGCCACCCTCCAGGCCGGCTACTTCATCGTCGGCGTCCGCGCCGCCGGCCTGGCCGCCGGCCCGATGACCGGCTTCGACTTCGCCGGCATCGACAAGGAGTTCTTCGGCGACGGCAAGCAGAAGGCGTTCCTCGTCATCAACATCGGCAAGCCGGGCGCCGACGCCTTCTTCCCGCGCTCCCCGCGGCTGGCCTTCGACGAGGCCGTCGCCACCGTCTGAGCGGACCCGCCCGCACCACGCACGAGGCCGCCGCACCCCTCCCGGGTGCGGCGGCCTCGTCGGTTTCGCCGGCGCTCAGCTCTTCTTCGCGACCAGCGCGGCGGCCAGGTCGGCGAGCCGTCCGTAGGGCGCGGTGCCGGTGACGACGGTGGTCACCCCGGGCTCCTCGCGGACCAGCGCGTTGTACTTGTCGCCCTTGTAGCGGTCCCACTTCTTGCTGCCGACGGCCTGCTTGCCCTCGGCCTTGGCCGCGCCGAGCGTGACCTCCTGGATGAACTTCCGCGGCACGGCGTCGCTCTGCTCGACGGCCGCGTACTGCTGCTCCGGGTCGAGCAGGCCCAGATGCCAGGCGCCGCCCTTGCCGTCCTCGCTCGCCTTGTACGACACGGAGGTGGCGCGCCAGGTCTTGGGCAGCCCCTCGGGCGCGGCGACCGCGTAGGGCGCCGCCCGCCGGGCCGTGATCAGTTCGACGCGGTAGTCGACCGTCTTGACCGCGTTCTTCGCCGCGTCCGCGCTCTCGTCGTGCGGGATGAAGATGTAGATCGCCCCGACGAGGATGCCGATCACCGCCAGCGACAGGACCATGTCCCGCACCGTTTGCCTGCCTCGCATACCTGCCACGCCCCTATGGTCCCCCATCCCCGGCGCGGCCCCGACAGGCCCCCCGGCAAAGGCCCTGACCTGCGAGGACAACCACGCGACCGGCCGCCCGGCGGGTGCTCATGCGTAGGGCCCTCTGCTCATTTTGGCGGCCTGGAGATACTGTGAACCTCCGGGGGAAACCCCCGCACCCCCGCACAGCCACCCTCATTCCCTCACGGCCGTCGCCGTTCAGAAAGGTGCGCTCGATGAGCGAGCATCATCTCCCGTCCCAGCTCGAGGTCAGCCCCGAGGCCCCGGACCGCAACCTCGCCCTGGAGCTCGTCCGGGTCACCGAGGCCGGTGCCATGGCGTCGGGCCGCTGGGTGGGGCGAGGTGACAAGAACGGCGCGGACGGCGCGGCGGTCAAGGCGATGCGCGCCCTGATCCACACCGTCTCGATGGACGGCGTCGTGGTCATCGGGGAGGGCGAGAAGGACAACGCCCCGATGCTCTACAACGGCGAGCGCGTGGGCGACGGGACCGGCGCGGAGTGCGACGTGGCCGTGGACCCGGTGGACGGGACGACGCTGACCGCCAAGGGCATGGCGAACGCGGTGTCCGTGATGGCGGTGGCCGAGCGCGGCTCGATGTTCGACCCGTCCGCGGTCTTCTACATGGACAAGCTCGCCACGGGCCCGGAGGCGGCGGACTTCGTCGACATCACGGCGCCGGTGGCGGTGAACATCAAGCGGATCGCCAAGGCGAAGAAGTCCGCGGTCGAGGACGTCACCGTCGTCATCCTGGACCGGCCCCGCCACGAGGGCCTGGTCAAGGAGGTCCGGGAGGCCGGGGCCCGGATCAAGTTCATCGCCGACGGCGACGTCGCCGGCGCGATCATGGCGGCCCGCGAGGGCACCGGCGTGGACCTGCTGCTGGGAATCGGCGGTACGCCCGAGGGCATTATCGCGGCCTGTGCGCTGAAGTGCCTGGGCGGCGCCTTCCAGGGCAAGCTGTGGCCCAAGGACGACGAGGAGCGGCAGCGGGCGCTGGACGCCGGGCACGACCTGGACAAGGTGCTGGAGATCGGCGACCTGGTCCGCGGCGACAACGTCTTCTTCGTCGCCACCGGCATCACCGACGGCGAACTGCTGCGCGGGGTGCGCTACCGCGCCGAGAACGCCTACACCCAGTCCCTGGTGATGCGCTCCAAGTCCGGCACCATCCGCCAGATCGACTCCCAGCACCGGCTGTCCAAGCTGCGTGCGTACAGCTCGGTGGACTTCGAGCGCCCCAGCTAGCGGCGCGCGGGCCGGCCTGTGCAACCGGCCCGCCCGCCCACGCACTTCGCCCCCGCCGGAGAAGCTCCGGCGGGGGCGAAGTGGCCCATACGCCCTGGGGTGCGTCCTGCTGGGGGGTGCGTCCTATGGGCCGAAGCCTCGCGCGGCCGCTCAGCCCGCCGCAGGCATGTGCGCGGCGCGCTGGAGTTCGCTCTCCCGGCGCCGCCGGCGGGTCAGGACGACCCGGCGCTCGGCCGCGGTCAGGCCGCCCCAGACGCCGTACGGCTCGGGCTGGAGCAGCGCGTGCTCCCGGCACTCGACCATCACGGGGCAGCGGGCGCAGACCCGCTTCGCGGCCTCTTCTCTGGCCAGGCGCGCGGCGGTCGGCTCCTTGGACGGGGCGAAGAACAGCCCGGCTTCGTCCCGGCGGCACACCGCCTCCGAATGCCAGGGGCCGGCCTCGTCACGAGCAGGCACTTGCTGGGACGGGACGACAGCGGCATCCTGCAGGGGCTGTTGCGGTAGCAGCACGGTCAACTCCTGACGACGGCTTCGGCGAGAGAATCACCCTTGCCCGTCTCGCTGCGCACGGCCTTTTCGCACCCCGCAGCCGTACGAGAGACGATGCACCAGCCCTACCCGCTGTACGCACGCTTATGCACACCGTGGCGATCGTGCGACAAGGAGAAAATCGCGGGTGACGCCCCTGCTGGGCGGGGCACCCGCGCCGCGGCGGTGTCCGCGCGCCTTCCCCGGCCTCAGCCCCCCATGCCCTTGCGGAACCGGTCACGGCGCTCACGGCGCTCGGCGTGCAGCCGCTCGTGCCATTCGCGCCGGTCCTCGCGCAGTTGGTGGTGCCGCTCACGCCGCTCCTCGCGCAGCTCGTGGCGGAGTTCGCGGTGCCCGTCGCGCAGACGGTCGCGCAGGTCGCGGATCCAGGCACCGCGCTTGGGCCTGGCCTCCACGCTGCCCAGCACGGCGAAGCCGTTGACGACAACCTGCGGGGCGTCGGCGTCCTCGGAGTCGTGCGACTCGACCTCGAAGCTGCCCAGAATGCCGGAGCCGCTGCTGCGCAGCGTGATGTTCTCCGGCACCCGGATCTCGACGCTGCCGAAGACGGCCGTGACGTTGATCTGGACCTGCCGCTGCGGGAAGACGGCCTCGGTCAGGTCGATCTCGACGCTGCCGAAGAGCGCGAAGGCGTTGATCCGCGCGGGCGCCCGCCAACGGCCCTTGCGCGCGGAGGCGCTGAAGATCGCGACGAGGTTCTGGTCAGGGCCCGGAGTGCCGGCGCCGGGGGCGTACGCGTCCCGGTCCTGCCGGGCGCGGCCGGCGCCGGACGCGGGGAGGTCGCGGATGACGGGCTCCAGTTCGCCCATCGTCTTGGCGCGGTAGACCGTGTCGATCCGCTCGGCGTGCTCCTCCGGGTCCAGCCGGCCCTCGGCCAGCGCCTCGCGGAGGATCTCGGCGACCCGGTCGCGGTCCGCGTCGGACGCCCGGAGGTCGCCCTCGGCCACCGCGGGCGGCGCGGTCGCCGTCTTGGTCATGTTCACCGGCTGCCGGTCCTGCCGCCGGCCCTGCTGCTCCAGCGGTCCGGGCGGGTTCTCGGGGCCCGGTCGTCCCCCGTTGTCTGCGTCCACCGGCTCAGCGTATCGAAACGCGATAGATCGCGACTAGGGCCTGTGGGCAAAGTCCCGCCCTTCCCGGAAGGCGGCGCCGGCGGCGACTGAGCCTTACCTCACAGCGGCGTCCGCGCGCCGGGGTTCTACGCTGTGGAGGCGCTGCCGTAGAAGCCAGCCGGACCTCTCCGAGTAAGGAATGACCTTCGATGCCGGAATTCGCCTACACCGACCTTCTCCCCGTAGGTGAGGACACCACCCCGTACCGCCTCGTCACCGCGGAGGGCGTGAGCACCTTCGAGGCCGACGGCCGGACGTTCCTCAAGGTCGAGCCGGAGGCGCTGCGCAAGCTGGCCGCCGAGGCGATGCACGACATCTCGCACTACCTGCGCCCCGCCCACCTCGCCCAGCTCCGCAAGATCCTGGACGACCCGGAGGCCAGCGCCAACGACCGCTTCGTCGCGCTCGACCTGCTGAAGAACGCCAACATCGCCGCCGCGGGCGTCCTGCCCATGTGCCAGGACACCGGTACCGCGATCGTGATGGGCAAGCGCGGCCAGCAGGTGCTGACCGAGGGCGGCGACGAGGAAGCGCTCTCCCGCGGCATCTACGACGCCTACACCCAGCTGAACCTGCGCTACTCGCAGATGGCCCCGCTGACCATGTGGGACGAGAAGAACACCGGCTCCAACCTGCCGGCCCAGATCGAGCTGTACGCGACCGACGGCGGCGCCTACAAGTTCCTCTTCATGGCCAAGGGCGGCGGCAGCGCCAACAAGTCCTTCCTCTTCCAGGAGACCAAGGCGGTCCTCAACGAGGCCTCCATGATGAAGTTCCTGGAGCAGAAGATCCGTTCGCTGGGCACGGCCGCCTGCCCGCCGTACCACCTCGCGATCGTCGTCGGCGGCACCTCGGCCGAGTACGCGCTGAAGACCGCCAAGTACGCCTCCGCGCACTACCTCGACGAGCTGCCCGCCGAGGGCTCCCCCACCGGCCACGGCTTCCGCGACAAGGAGCTGGAGGAGAAGGTCTTCGAGCTGACGCAGAAGATCGGCATCGGCGCCCAGTTCGGCGGCAAGTACTTCTGCCACGACGTCCGCGTCGTCCGCCTCCCCCGCCACGGCGCGTCCTGCCCCGTCGCCATCGCGGTCTCCTGCTCCGCGGACCGGCAGGCCGTCGCGAAGATCACCGCCGAGGGCGTCTTCCTGGAGCAGCTGGAGACCGACCCCGCGCGCTTCCTGCCGGAGACCACCGACGACGAGCTGACCGAGGGCGCCGGCGCGGACCTCGACGCGGTCGCCGTCGACCTCAACCGCCCCATGGACGAGGTCCTGGCCGAGCTGACCCGGCACCCCGTCAAGACCCGCCTCTCCCTCACCGGCACGCTCGTCGTCGCCCGCGACATCGCGCACGCCAAGATCAAGGAGCGGCTGGACGCGGGCGAGGAGATGCCGGAGTACCTGAAGAACCACCCGGTCTACTACGCGGGCCCGGCCAAGACCCCCGAGGGCTTCGCCTCCGGCTCCTTCGGCCCGACCACGGCCGGCCGGATGGACGCCTACGTCGAGCAGTTCCAGGCGGCCGGCGGCTCCAAGGTCATGCTGGCCAAGGGCAACCGCTCCCAGCAGGTCACCGACGCGTGCGCCGCCCACGGCGGCTTCTACCTCGGCTCCATCGGCGGCCCCGCGGCCCGCCTGGCCCAGGACTGCATCAAGAAGGTCGAGGTCCTGGAGTACGAGGAGCTCGGCATGGAGGCGGTCTGGAAGATCGAGGTCGAGAACTTCCCCGCCTTCATCGTCGTCGACGACAAGGGCAACGACTTCTTCCAGGACCCCGCGCCGACGCCCACCTTCACCAGCATCCCGGTACGCCAGGGAAGCTGACGCACCCGGTCTCACCGGCGGAACCCCCGCAGAGCCCCTGACGTGATGTCAGGGGCTCTGTTCTTGACGCCGTCCCGCAGTGGGCCGGAATCCGCAGTGTCCGGGCCCCGCCCTGTTTTCCTGTCTTGGAAACTCGAACCCCTTGCGCCTGCGGTCGGTTGCTCACGAGCATCAACCACGACGCGACGCAACAGGCCAGGAAGGGAACGCATGAAGGTCACCAAGCTTGTGAGTACCTGCGACCTCAAGGACTGCCCGACCATCTATGCCACCGACCGAGGAACTCTGCTGGTACAGGGGGAGACCCCCGGTGACCACGGGTTAAGGGTTCCCGCACACGAAAATCTCGTCGAGATCCCTGAACAACTCGTCATCGACCTGGTCCGGAAGGGATTTCGTGGCGCCTAAGACTCTCGGCGAAATGTTCGGCGCCTTCGAACGGGAGGCGTTCCGACTGGAAACCCTGAACGACTACAGCAAGTCGGGGAACGTGAACGCCTATAGAACGTTCCTTGCCGGGAAACCGCAGCCGGCCGACTACAACGATGCATGGGTGGCAGAACTCCGTTCTCACACCACCAAGGGCAAGCGCGTCTATCGCGTGCACATCCTCACTCGCCCCCTCACCCCGTATTTGCGGTTCGAACTGGGCTGGGGCTACCAGAAGAACGCAGCGGGCGGCGAAGAGTTCTTCATCCTCGACACCACCGACCAGCCGAACCCCTTGGAAGGGATTCCCGACTTCTGGCTGATGGACAGCCTGAAACCGGCGGTCATGAACTATTCGGAGGACGGGGCTTTCCTCGGAGCCGACGTCCTGGAACCAGAACGTGCAGAGGAGTTCCGCGCGCACCGTGATACGGCGATGGCGCACGCCGTGCCGTTCTCCGGATGGTGGGCGCAGCACGGCACGTGAAAAGAGGAGAGCTGGGGGCCGCGCTGCGGGCGCTACGACGCGCTTCCGGGAAGGAAGCCAAGACTGTCGCCCGCAGCGCCGTCATGTCCGCGAGCAAGCTGAGCAAGATCGAGACCGCGAAGGCCGCACCGTCGGTCGTGGACGTTGAGCGCGTCCTCACGGCCATCGGCGTGTCCGATGAGGTCAAGGAAGAGTACCTGGAGGCCGTCCGAGCAGCGGCGACCGAGGCCACGGCATGGCGTCTCATCCGCCGCATGGGTGTGCACAAGGCTCAGCAGCAGACACGAGCGCTGGAAGCCCACATGACGGTACTGCGGCTCTTCCAGCCGGCCTTGGTGCCCGGTCTCCTGCAAACGCCGGAGTACATCAGGGCCGTTCTCGCCCGCCACAACCTCGGCGCGGAGGTACTCACCAAAACAATCAGCGCGCGCGTAGAGCGCCAACAGGTGCTCTACGACTCGTCCAAGGAACTCCACTTCGTCATCACGGAACCTGTACTGCGGTGGCGAATCGTGTCGGCTTCCAGGATGGCAGAACAGATGGACCGGATCGCCAGTCTTTCGCGATTGCCTCACCTGGATATTCGCATCGTTCCCCTGTCGGCGCGGCAGCGTGACATAGCCAATCACGCCTTCGTCGTCCGCGACGACCGAACGGTTACGGTCGAGACCGTCCATGCTGACCTAGCGGTCACCGATCCTCGCGACGTCGCCCTCTACATCCGCAAGTTCGAGGGATTCGCAGCCATGGCGATTTCCGGTGACGAGGCGCGCTCCACGCTGGAAAGCATCCGGGACGACTTCTTGCGTGAACAGGAAACCGGCTAGGCGGAAACCGCATCGCCGAGCACCATTGCTTGCCACGGTATTGATTCCACCGGGGAGGCATCCAATATTGAGTGACACAAGGAAAACGATGGCGCGGCCGGTGTGCTTGCCGCTCCCTCCTGACGCTCCCGAACCGGCCGAAGGGTGCGATGTCTGTGCCGCACTGGTGAAGCAACGTGCAGAGGCACGGGCCAGTGGCGACTGCTCGGCGGCGTCCGATCGCAACGTGGAGCCGGCAGCGCATCCACACGACAAGGCCACCGATCAGCAGGCCGGCGGCACGCCCCGCGCGAAAAGGGAGGTCGGTGGATGAGTTCTGCCGCCGTCGACACGTACGAGACGCGGCCTCCCGACGCGGAGGGCTGGCGCGGAGTCCCGTTCCGGCACCCCGGCGGCCCGGTGGCCGCCGAGGACGAGGGAGGGAAGCACGACGGTGGGCCGATGCCGCCGGAGGCTCCGCGGGAGCCTGCGCCGCAGGGGGGCGACGGCAAGTAGATGCCTCGGGCCCTTGGGCCGCGGCAACGCGGCCTGCCCCCGCCGTGGCCCCTGACCTCATGTCAGGGGCCACGCCGCCCCGTGCTGCGCCGGATCCTGGCGCGTACGGCGCGCTGTGCGACCGGGCCCAGGTCCTCCAGGACGCCGACCAGGCCGGACAGTTGCTCCAGGGCGTCCAGGGCCGCCAGCGCGCCCTCGGGGTCCACGCCCTCGTACAGTTCCAGGCCGACGAAGCCCGCGGCGAGGGCCCGGGAGAGGCCGGCGACGTCCACGAAGGCGGCGATGGGCGTGCCGGACAGTACCCGGGTCAGTACCGCTTCGATCTCCTCGATCCAGGAGGCGAGTCCGGCGGCGGTCGCGGGGGCGAGGCGGGGCTGGGTCTGGGCGCCGGCCAGGAGCTGGGCGAGGACGGCGACATGGCCGGCGGCACGCTCCTCGGCGTGCAGTTCCCGTCCCAGTTCCAGGAATTCGGCGAGGCTGCCGACCCGGGCGAAGCGTTCGCGGTAGTGGGCGACGCGCTGCTCCGCGCCGTAGCGGCAGGCGGCGGCGAGGAGTTCGTCGACGCTGCCGAAGTGGTAGAAGACCAGGGCCTGGTTGACTCCCGCGGCGGTGGCGACGGCGCGGGCCGAGGTCTTGGCGAGGCCCTGTTCGGTGAGCGTGCGCAGGGCGCCGGCGAGCAGTTTCGTACGGGTGTCGTCCGCGCTCACGCCCGCGCCTCCTCGCGCACCGGCCGCAGCCCGGCGCGTACCCCGCGCTCGGCGGCGTCCACGAATTCGGCGTCGAACGACCCCTCGTAGCCGAAGAGCGGCCCGAACCGCCGGTTGCCCACCCGCACCTGGATGCGGAAGCGTCCGGCCGGCTCGTCGTACGACTCGCGCACCACCGCGTCGCCCCCGATCAGGTCCGGCACCCGGACGTCGACCGGGCCCTCCCGGAAGCGGTGCTCGCCGGAGCGGATGACCAGGGCGCCGGTGGCGTCGGCCGTGAAGTGCAGGTCGGTGGCGAGGTGCTGGTGGGTGCCCAGGTAGTCGACGACGCAGCCGCGCTCGGGGCAGAAGACCATGGTGGCGTCGAAGCGGCGGGGGCGGCCGGGGAAGGCGAAGGTCCGGACGAAGGTGACGGTCTCGCGGCCGAAGGAGTCGGTGTACGGGACGTTCTCGATGACGAAGGGGATGTCCCGGCCGGTCCGCGGGACGAGGATGTTGCGGCTGCCGCCGAGGGCCAGGAACGGGCGGACGAAGCTGCGGCCGTGCCAGATCCGGTCCATCGTGCCCCGGCCGATACACGCCTCGCCGCTGTCGAGCCCGACGGAGAAGCGCCGCCGGATCTCGGGGTGGAGCCGGTCGAAGTCGGCGCCCAGTGCGCGCTGGAACATCGAGGTCATGGCTGCTCCAGGGTGGCGAGGAGGGCGGTGGGGGCGGTGCTCCGGCCGCGTGCGGCGGCCCGCTCCGGCGGGCGGCGCAGGCAGCGGCGGGCCGCGGGGGTGGTGGGCAGGGGCGGCAGCAGCAGCGCGGCGGCCGCCACGGCGGGGACGGTCGCGGCGAGCACCGAGATCGTGGCCACCGGGGCCACGGGGGCCAGGGCCGCGGTGGCGACGACGGCGGCGACACGGACGAACAGCTCCGCGAGGGCCTGGCGCAGCGACCGCTCGGGGGTGATCCCGCGCTCGCACCACAGCCGCAGCCGGTCGAAGGACCAGGCGGTGGCCCAGCCCATCAGCGGCCGGAAGAGGAGCCGGTCGACGACCCGGCCGAAGCGGCCCCAGCGCGGCCGGTAGTCGTATCCGGTGAGGAACCTCAGCGCCTCGCCGTCCGGGACGTACCGCCAGTAGCCGCGGCCCTCCGCGATCAGCGACAGCGGGTGCGCCGAGGCGAAGCGGAGGGCCGAAGTCCGGGTGCCGTCGGGCCGGTTGCGCTCGCCGGCCGAGATGCCGGTCCCGTCGACCGTGAGCCCCGGCAGCACCCGGGTCGCGTACCGGAAGCGCTGCGGTTCCCCCGGCGCGCACGGCAGATAGTCGATCTCCCCGAACCGCAGGTCCCAGCGCTGATGCTGCTGCGGCACCTGGCTCCGGTCCCACACCTCGCCGATCCCGGCGCGTATCCGGGCCTCCACGTACAGCCCCATGCGACATCCCCCTCCCACATGTTTGAGCGACTGCTCAAACGCAGCGTAGAACGTTTTGAGCAGTCGCTCAAGGACGGGTGTGCGAGGGGAGGTTGTGCGTTGCGCGCTGCTCCGGTTCCACGGCGGTGAACCGTCGGGCCGGCTGCCGGGACGCGGGGCCGACGGGCGCCGCGCCGCCGCAGGAGCCTGGCACGGGGCCCCGCCGGTGGCACGCGGGGCGCCCGGGGCCGGGCCAGGGACCGGCCGCCACTGCCCCGCAGCCAGGTGACATCCGGCCGGCCTCCGGGAACAGATCGGGGTTCCTGGGCACTGAGAGAGGTATGAGTGACAACGGCGCATTCGGCGACCCCGGCGGCTTTCGGACCGAGCACGACTCCATGGGGGAGGTGCGGGTGCCCGCGCACGCGAAGTGGCGGGCGCAGACGCAGCGTGCGGTGGAGAACTTCCCGGTCTCGGGGCAGCGGCTGGAGCGGGCGCACATCGAGGCGCTGGCGCGGATCAAGGGCGCGGCGGCCAAGGTGAACGGCGAGCTGGGGGTGCTGGACAAGGACATCGCGGAGGCCGTGCAGGAGGCCGCCGCGGCCGTCGCGGAGGGGCAGTGGGACGACCACTTCCCCGTCGACGTGTTCCAGACGGGCTCGGGGACGTCGTCGAACATGAACACCAACGAGGTCGTGGCGACGCTGGCGAGTGAGCGGCTGGGCCGGGAGGTCCACCCCAACGACCACGTCAACGCCAGCCAGTCGTCCAACGACGTCTTCCCGTCGTCGATCCACATCGCGGCGACGTCGGCCGTGCTCAACGACCTGGTCCCGGCGCTGGAGCATCTGGCGGAGGCGCTGGAGCGCAAGGCGGAGGAGTTCGCCGGGGTCGTGAAGTCGGGGCGGACGCATCTGATGGACGCCACGCCGGTGACGCTGGGGCAGGAGTTCGGCGGCTACGCCGCGCAGGTGCGCCACGGCGTCGAGCGGCTGCGGGCGTCGCTGCCGCGGCTGGCGGAACTGCCGCTGGGCGGCACGGCGGTGGGGACGGGCATCAACACCCCGCCGGGGTTCTCGGTCGCGGTCATCGCGGAGGTGGCGCGGGTGACGGGGCTGCCGCTGACCGAGGCGCGCGATCACTTCGAGGCGCAGGGGGCGCGCGACGGGATCGTCGAGACCAGCGGGCAGCTGCGGACGATCGGGGTCGGGCTGACGAAGATCGCCAACGATCTGCGGTGGATGGCGTCCGGGCCGCGGACCGGGCTCGCGGAGATCGCGCTGCCGGATCTGCAGCCGGGTTCGTCGATCATGCCGGGGAAGGTCAACCCGGTGATCCCGGAGGCGGTGCTGATGGTGGCGGCGCAGGTCACCGGCAACGACGCGACGGTGGCGGCGGCGGGCGCGGCCGGCAACTTCGAGCTGAACGTGATGCTGCCGGTCATCGCGCGCAACGTGCTCGAATCGATCCGGCTGCTCGCCAACGTGGCGCGGCTGCTGGCGGACCGTACGGTCGACGGGATCACCGCGAACGCGGAACGGGCCCGGGAGTACGCCGAGTCGTCGCCGTCGGTCGTCACCCCGCTCAACAAGTACCTCGGGTACGAGGAGGCGGCGAAGGTCGCCAAGATGTCGCTCGCCGAGCGGAAGACCATCCGCGAGGTGGTTCTGGAGGGCGGCTACGTCGAGCGGGGGCTGCTGAGCGAGGAGCAGTTGGACGAGGCGCTGGACGTGCTGCGGATGACGCGTCCCTGAACCGGCCGGCCCCCGTCGCCCGCGCCGGGGCTCCTGTTACGGCGCGGGGTCGCGGGGGCGGGCGCGTTGTCCTGCCCGTAACGCCCGGTGCGTCTCATGTCACGGCGCGCGTCGTGCCGCGCCTCTAAGATCTGCGCATGACAGCGGACATGGTGGACACGACGGAAGGCGAGACGCCCGGCGGACGCGGGACGGCCGGGACGGGGCGGGCGGGCGGTGGTGCGGCGGGAGCCTCCCACTGGGCGCCGGGGGACCACGTCCTGTGGCGCTACCGCGACAACGCCGACGCCGGACGGTTCCACATCTGCCGCCCGATGACCGTGGTGCAGGACACCGACGAGCTGCTCGCGGTGTGGATGGCGCCGGGCACGCCCTGCGTCAAGCCGGTGCTCGCCGACGGCACCCCGGTGCACCGCGAGCCGCTGTCCACCCGCTACACCAAACCGCGCCGGACCGTGCACGACCAGTGGTTCGGCACCGGTGTGCTGAAGCTGGCGCGGCCCGGCGACCCGTGGTCGGTGTGGCTGTTCTGGGAGCGCGGCTGGCAGTTCAAGAACTGGTACGTCAATCTGGAGGAGCCGCGCCGCCGTTGGTCGGGCGGCATCGACTCCGAGGACCACTTCCTCGACATCTGCGTCTATCCGGACCGGCACTGGGAGTGGCGGGACGAGGACGAGTTCGCGCAGGCGCAGCGCGACGGGCTGATGACCGACGCGCAGGCCGCCGAGGTCAGATCGGCCGGCCGGGCCGCGATCGCACAGATCACGGCCTGGCGGGGGCCCTACGCCGACGGCTGGGAGGACTGGCGCCCCGACCCGGCCTGGGACGTTCCCGGGCTCCCGGACGACTGGGACCGCGCACCGGATCGTTTGCGGTCGTGAGGGAGCGAAGGGAAATCGGGCGACTGAAGGGGGCGAACCGTGGAAAGGTGCGCCTATGGGCACAGCGCGATCCTGCGGGGCGAGGAGCGGGGCCGAGCCCCCTTGCTGCGCCCCGGGTCTTCAAACGTAGGATCGTCCTCCGCAAGACTGCACAGGCGCAACTCCAGAACGGGAAAACGAACTTGACCGCGGTCGCAGGAGGGGCGAGGTCGTGAGCGCGACTCACTACGACGATTACGAAGGGCTGCACCGGTTAGCACTGGACCGGGCCGGCCAGGCCGAGGCGTTCGACGCCATCGGTGACCGGTACGACGATGCCTTTCCCCACAAGGAGGGCCAGCTCGCCTCGGGCACCTGGCTGGCCGACACCCTGCCCGCGGGCTCGCGCGTCCTGGATCTCGGATGCGGCACGGGCCTGCCGACCGCCCGTCAGCTCTCCGACGCCGGACACCGCGTCGTGGGAATCGACCTCTCCCCCTCGATGATCGCCCTGGCCCGGGCGAACGTCCCGGACGCCGCCTTCCACCGGCTGGACATCGCCGATCTGCGCGGCGGCCGGCTCGGCGGCCCCGGCTCCTTCGACGGTGTCGCCGCCTATTTCTCGCTGCTGATGCTGCCCCGTGCGGAAATCCCTTACGCACTGGCCCTGCTCCATGATCTGCTACGACCGGAGGGGCTGCTGGCCCTGTCCATGGTCGAGGCGGATGTGGACGACTTCACCATTCCGTTCCTGGGCAACTCGATCCGGGTATCGGGTTACCTGCGGGACGACCTGCGCCGGGTCGTGCACGACGCGGGTTTCGACGTCGTCGGGGAGGATGCCTACGCATACGCCCCGTCGAGTACGGACGTACCACCCGAGATCCAGCTCTTTCTGCACCTGCGACGCGCCTGAGACGCAGCGCGTGGGGCGCGTCCCGTACGGGCGGCGCGCTCATCACGCGGCGCGCTCGGCGCACAGCCCCGGACGGATGGAATCCCACGCGTGACGGAGCACCCCACCTCCCACGAATCGCGACGGTCGGCACCGACCGCCGCGCCCTCGGCGTCCCCCGCGCGGGGGACGGCCGGGACGGCGTCGTTCGGCGCGGTCCCCGACCCGCGCAGCGCCCTGCAGCAGCCCGCGGCGGCGGGGTTCGCCCCGTCGCCCGGCGCCGGGTTCGCGGTGCGCGGCGGTGACGACATAGGTTTCGCCGGTGTCGCCGTGGCCGCCTCGGCCGGTCCGCCGGCGGGCCGCCACGAGGACGAGCCTGCCGTGGACCACGGCGCGGCGCGGCGGGACCCGTCGGCGGACGCGGACGGCGCCGCGGCGGGCCACACCGGCGGGCGCACCAGTGATCACAGCGCCGCTCACAGCAGCGGCCATGCCGCCGCACGGGACATCGCGCTCCCGTACGGGGAGGCGTACGGCGACACGTACGGGGAGGTGGCCATGCCTGCGCAAGGACGGCCGGGCGGAGCGGCGGACGCGGGGCGCGAGACGGCCCGTGCCGGACGGCGTACGGCGCAGGGCGCGGTGAGCCGCGCCGAGGCGCCCGAGCCGGGCGAGGAGCCGCACCAGGGGCAGCGGCCGCGGCACGGCGGCGAGGGCATCGGACGGCCGCGGGAGGGCGGCGGGCGGTCGCGGCCGCACGCCGGCGACCCGGGCGGGACGGTGCCGGGGCAGCCTGCGGCGCCGCACGGCGGCCGGTCCGGCGGCCCGGGTGCCCATGGCGAGACGTCGCGTCCGGCGGCCGGGGAGGTCACCGCGTCCCAGGTGCCCGGACCGGCCGGTGCTCCGCAGGTCCCGCCGCCCGTTCCCCCGGCCCGCTCGGCGCATCCGGGCGAGAGCGGCGAGGTGGCCGCGGCCCGGCAGGCGGGCGGCGACCGGCTGCGGTTCATCGGGGCGGCCACGCGGCGGATCGCCCGCGGTATCGACCTGGACGAGATCGTGCTCGGCCTGTGCCGGGCGACGGTGCCGACGTTCGCCGACGCGATCCTCGTCTACCTGCGCGATCCGCTGCCGGTGGGCGACGAGCGCCCGACCGGCCCGGTGGTGCTGCGGCTGCGGCGCACCGACCGGATCCCGGAGGAGCCGGACACCAACGGCGGCCGGCTGCCGGTGCTGCCCGCG
The DNA here is from genome assembly GCF_019933235.1 of Streptomyces angustmyceticus. NCBI lineage: Bacteria > Bacillati > Actinomycetota > Actinomycetes > Kitasatosporales > Streptomycetaceae > Streptomyces > Streptomyces angustmyceticus. Next base: position 2,924,556 of record NZ_CP082945.1, read on the forward strand.
CAGCCCGATCTGGGGCCGGCGATGGGCGGCAGCGCGGCGGAGCTGGCCGAGGTGGAGCCCGGCGGCCCGCTGGCGGAGGTGCTGCGGGGCGTACGGCCGCTGTTCGGCGAGGCGCAGGCGGCGCGGACGGCGCTGCCGGAGCTGTTGGGGCCGGATCCGCGGCTGCCCGGCGGCCACCGGGTGATCCTGGCGCCGCTGCGCGGCCGTCGCCGGGTGATCGGCGCGGCGGTGTTCCTGCGCCGCCCGGACCGCCCGGCGTTCGAGCCGGACGACCTGCTGGTGGCCGCGCAGTTGGCGACGCACACCGCGCTGGGCGTGGACAAGGCGGTGCTCTACGGCCGCGAGGCGTACATCGCCGACGCGCTGCAGCGCACCATGCTGCCGGACTCGCTGCCGCAGCCCACCGGCGTCCGGCTGGCCAGCCGCTACCTGCCGGCCGCCGAGACGGCGCGGGTGGGCGGCGACTGGTACGACGCGATCCCGCTGCCGGGCAGCCGGGTGGCACTGGTGGTCGGCGACGTCATGGGGCACTCGATGACCTCGGCCGCGATCATGGGCCAGCTGCGCACCACCGCGCAGACGCTGGCGGGGCTGGACCTGCCGCCGCAGGAGGTGCTGCACCACCTCGACGAGCAGGCCCAGCGGCTGGGCACGGACCGCATGGCGACCTGCATGTACGCGGTCTACGACCCGGTCGCGCACCGGATCACCATCGCCAACGCCGGGCATCCGCCGCCGGTGATGCTGCACCGCGGCGGGCGCGCCGAGGTGCTGCGGGTGCCGTCGGGCGCGCCGATCGGCGTCGGCGGGGTGGACTTCGAGGCGGTGGAGCTGGACGCCCCGGCGGGCGCCACCCTGGTCCTCTACACCGACGGCCTGGTCGAGTCGCGGATCCGGGACGTGTGGACCGGCATCGAGCAGCTGCGGGAGCGGCTGGCGGAGACGGCCCGGCTGACGGGGCCCAACCCGCCGCCGCTGGAGCCGATGTGCGACGAGGTCCTGGACATGCTGGGCCCCGGCGACCGCGATGACGACATCGCGCTGCTGGCGGCCCGGTTCGACGGGATCGCCCCGAGCGATGTCGCCTACTGGTACCTGGACCCGAAGGCGCAGACCGCCGGGCAGGCCCGCCGGCTGGCCCGGCGGGCGCTGGCGCGCTGGGGTCTGGAGGAGCTGACCGACCAGCTGGAGCTGCTGGTCAGCGAGGTGGTGACGAACGCGGTGCGGTACGCGGAGCGGCCGATCACGCTGCGGTTGCTGCGAACGGACGTACTGCGCTGCGAGGTGGGCGACGACGTCCCGCAGCTGCCGCGGCTGCGCCAGGCCCGGCCGTCGGACGAGGGCGGGCGCGGCCTGTACCTGGTCAACCGGATGGCCCGGCGCTGGGGCGCGACCCGTCTGAGCATGGGAAAGGTCGTCTGGTTCGAGCTGTCGATGCCGCCGGGGGCGGTGCGCCGCTGACGCCGCGCGGCCCGGAGCGCCGCACATCCCACATGTTGGACCCCGTCTGAGATCGGACGGGGTCCAACTCTTGCCGACGTGCCGTCGGGGTAGTTGACTGCTTGGGTGGACGTAAGGGACTGAACCCCCAAATTGGGGCTGCCCCGCTACGGGACCGGCCGACCCCTACTTCCCGTCGTCGAAACAGGAGGCACTCCTCCATGACCAGCACCGCGCACAACGTCCCGCGCACGACGAACAACGCCGGCGTCCCGGTGGAGAGCGACGAGCACTCGCTGACCGTGAGCCCGGACGGCCCCATCCTGCTCCAGGACCACTACCTCATCGAGAAGATGGCCCAGTTCAACCGCGAACGGGTCCCCGAGCGGGTGGTGCACGCCAAGGGCGCGGGCGCCTACGGCTTCTTCCAAGTCACCAATGACGTGAGCCAGTTCACCAAGGCGGATCTCTTCCAGCCGGGGAAGACCACCGAGATGCTCGCGCGCTTCTCGACCGTCGCGGGCGAGCAGGGCTCCCCCGACACCTGGCGCGACCCCCGTGGCTTCGCCCTGAAGTTCTACACCGAGGACGGCAACTACGACCTGGTGGGGAACAACACCCCGGTCTTCTTCGTCCGTGACACGATCAAGTTCCAGGACTTCATCCGCTCCCAGAAGCGCCGCCCGGACAACGGGATGCGCGACAACGACATGCAGTGGGACTTCTGGACGCTGTCGCCGGAGTCCGCCCACCAGGTCACCTGGCTGATGGGCGACCGCGGCATTCCCAAGACCTACCGCCACATGAACGGCTACGGCTCGCACACGTACATGTGGGTCAACGCCGGCGGCGAGAGGTTCTGGATCAAGTACCACTTCAAGACCGACCAGGGCATCGACTTCCTCACCCAGGAGGACGCGGACCGGATCGCCGGCGAGGACGGCGACTACCACCGCCGCGATCTGTTCGAGGCCATCGACGGCGGCAACGCCCCGTCGTGGACGCTGTATGTGCAGGTCATGCCGTTCGACGACGCCCCGGACTACCGGTTCAACCCGTTCGACCTGACGAAGGTGTGGCCGCACGGCGACTACCCGCTGATCGAGGTCGGGCGGATGACGCTCAACAAGAACCCGGAGGACTACTTCATCCACATCGAGCAGGCGGCGTTCGAACCGTCCAACATGGTGCCGGGCGTCGGTCCGTCACCGGACAAGATGCTGCTGGGCCGGCTGTTCTCGTACGCGGACACCCACCGCTACCGCATCGGCCCGAACTACGCGCAGCTGCCGCCCAACCGGCCGCACGCCCCCGTCCACTCGTACGCGAAGGACGGCCCGATGCGGTACGAGCCCTCCCGCGCGGCCCGGCCCTACGCGCCGAACAGCTACGGCGGCCCGGCTGCGGACACCCTGCGCTACGGGGAGCCCGCGGGCTGGGAGACCGGCGGGCAGATGGTCCGCGAGGCGTACACGCTGCGCCGGGACGACGACGACTTCGGCCAGCCGGGCACGATGGTCCGCCAGGTCCTCGACGACGCGGCCCGCGACCGGCTCGTCGGCAATGTGTCCGGCCATCTGCTGAACGGCGTCAGCCGTCCGGTGCTGGACCGGGCGCTGCAGTACTGGCGCAACATCGACAAGAACGTGGGCGACCGGATCGCCCACAAGGTGAACGGCGGCTGAGCGGCACCGCTCCGTACCGCACCGCGGCCCCCGCCTCGTGCGAGGCGGGGGCCGCGGTGCGGGGTGCGTCAGTCGAAGCCGGGCAGGCTGTCGGTGCGGTTCCCGCCGTCGCCGGTGCCGCCGTCGCCGCCGGCCGGGCCGCCGTTGCCGCCGCCGGCACCGCCGTCCGCGCCGCCGTTCGGCGGGCCGGAGCTGGAGTCGGACGGGCCGGGCGGGCTGGGCCGGCCGCTCTGGGACTGCGAGGGGCTGCCGCTCGGCTTCGACGGGGTCGGCGACGGCGAACCGCTCGGCGTCTTCGACGGGGTCGGGCTGGGCGACGTCGACTCGCTCGGCGTCGGGGTGATGGTCGGCGGGACCCCGGCACCCATGTCGGTCTCCAGGTCGAAGTCCGCGCCGGTGTTGCCGTTCAGCGCCGCCTCGGTGTAGTCCGCCCACACCCGGGCCGGGTAGCCGCCGCCGTTGACGCGGCCGTCGCCGCCGGCGTTCTTGAGGGTGACCTGCCGGCCGCCCTGGGGGGACTCGCCGAACATGCCGACGGCGGTGACCAGCTTGGGCGTGTAGCCCACGAACCACGCCGACTTGTCGTCGTCGGAGGTGCCGGTCTTGCCCGCCGCCTTGTAGGCGGTGTTCTTCACGGCCTGCGAGGCGGTGCCGTCGTTGACCACGCCCGTCAGGACGGAGGTGACGGTGTCGGCGGTCCTGCGGCTGAGCACCTGGTCGCCGATCGGGTCCTTCAGCGGGACCTTGGTCTCGGCGCCGTTGACGCTGTGCGTGGCCTGGGTGACCAGCGTCGGGGTGACCTTCTTGCCGTGGTTGTCGAGGGTGGCGTAGGCCCCGGCCATCTGGAGCGGGCTGGCGCCCATGGTGCCCAGGGTCATGGCGGGCTTGACGTCCATCGTGTCCGCCATGCCGAGGCTGACCGCCGTCTGCTTGACCTTGTCCAGGCCGACGTCCGCGCCCATCTGCGCGAAGACCGCGTTGACGGAGTTGTTGGTCGCCGTCTGGACGCTGATCTTCCCGTACTCCTGCTCGTCCTCGTTGGGCGGCGCGAAGGGGATGGTGCCGCCGACGACCGGACGGCGGTTACGGCCGTCGTAGACCGTGTTCGGGGTGATCGGGACGCTGTCCTGGGTGACCGCGTTGTTCTCCATCGCGGAGGCCAGGATCAGCGGCTTGAAGGTGGAGGCGGCCTGGTAGTCGGTGCGCGTGGCGTTGTTCCGGTAGTGCTTGGGCGGGCCCTCGCCGCCGTACATCGCCACGATGTGCCCGGTCCTGGGGTCCACCGAGGTGGCGCCGAGCTGGGCGTCCGCGTCGACCTTGCGCTTCTTGGGGTCGAGGTCGGCCAGCAGCTTGCGCTTGACGGCCCGCTCCAGCGCCTTCTGCTTGTTCTTGTCGATGCCGAGGGTGACCGTCCAGCCGCCGGCCGCGAACTGCTTCTCGTCGACGCCCTGGGCGAAGAGCTCCTGCTTGGCCTGCTCGACCAGGTAGTTGGTCTGGCTGCTGACACCGCTCAGCGGCTTGGGGTCCTTCGGCCTCTGGAAGGTCTGCTTGCGGCGCTCCTCCGGAGAGAGCCACTTCATCTCGACCATGTTGTCGAGGGTGTAGGCCCAGCGCTGCTTGACCCGCTCCTTGCCGGCGTCGGTCGCCAGGGTCCAGTCGTACTGGTTCGGCGCCTGGAGCAGCGAGGCCAGGTAGGCGCCCTGCGAGACGGTGAGCTTCTCGACGTCCACGCCGTAGTAGGCCTGGGCGGCGGCCTGGATGCCGTAGGCGCCGCGGCCGTAGTAGCTGGTGTTGATGTACCCGGCGAGGATGTTGTCCTTGCTGTACTTGTTGTCCACCTTGAGCGAGATGACGATCTCCTGGAGCTTGCGGGAAACCGTCTGCTCCTGGCTCAGGTAGTAGTTCTTGACGTACTGCTGGGTGATCGTCGAACCACCCTGCTTGCCCTGGCCCCGCAGGGTGTTCAGGATGCCGCGCAGGGTGCCCTTGAGGTCGACGCCGGAGTCGTCGTAGAAGGTCTTGTTCTCCGCGGCGACGAAGGTGCGCTGCACGTCCTTGGGTATCCGGCTGAGCGGGACGTTCTCCCGGTTGCGCAGACCGGTGCGCGCCATGACCTTGCCGTCGGCGTACTTGTAGACGTTGCTCTGCAGCTTGGCGTCGTTGTTCCCCTTGGGGATGTCGACGTACAGATACAGGCCGATGAAGCCGAGGATGCCCAGCAGGCACACCCCGAGGAAGGCCCCGAGGAGCTTCTTCCAGGTGAAGAAACGGCGTATGCCGGACTTCCCGTCCTTCTGTTTGGCCCGGCGGGCACTCCCCTGCCGCGCCCGTCTCGCGTCCGCTCGGCCCATCGCTTCAGCAACTCCAGTCGTTCCGCCCCCAGCTAACTCAGCTGTTGAAGCTAACACCGCATCTGTCAACAAATACTCATCGATCAAGGCTTTTCCCGACGTGACAAACAGCACCCGGCCGTGCGGAACCAAGGGGTGGGTGTTCTGCGTCGCCGCGCCCCCACCTGGGATCTTTCCGCCGGCGGAGCCTCGTACGGGCACTGGACAGCCCGCTGCGCCAGGGCTTAAAGTGATATCACCTTGCTAGGCCAGTGACATCATCCACTGCGGCAGACATCACGTGCCGTACAGGGAGAAACGGGGATTCCATGTCCGATCAGACTCCGGCCGACCGCTCCGCGGGGCCCGGCGAGGACCTCGCCGTCGACGCCCCCCAGATGCCCCGCCCGCAGGTCCGCGAGACCCCGGCGCACAGCATTGCGGGCGGCCTCGCCCTGCTGCTGACCGTGCTCGGCGTGGCGCTGGGCATCGCCCTGATCATCGGCGGCGGGGTGCTCGGCGACGGCGGCGACAAGGCGGCCGGCGTGCCGATGATCATCGGCGGCGTCGCGCTGCTGATCGGCTCGTTCTTCTGCATGACCGGCGTGAAGATGGTCGCGCCCGGCGAGGCCCGGGTCATCCAGCTCTTCGGACGCTACGTCGGCACCATCCGCACCGACGGACTGCGCTGGGTGAACCCGCTGACCACCGCCCGGAAGATCTCCACCCGGGTGCGCAACCACGAGACCGCGGTCCTCAAGGTCAACGACGCCTACGGCAACCCGATCGAGCTGGCCTCGATCGTGGTCTGGCAGGTCGAGGACACCGCTCAGGCGCTCTTCGAGGTCGACGACTTCCTGGAGTTCGTCGCCACCCAGACCGAGGCCGCCGTCCGGCACATCGCCATCGAGTACCCCTATGACGCGCACGACGAGGACGCCCTGTCGCTGCGCGGCAACGCCGAGGAGATCACCGAGAAGCTCGCCCTGGAGCTGACCGCGCGGGTCCAGGCCGCCGGCGTCCGGATCATCGAGTCCCGCTTCAGCCACCTCGCCTACGCTCCCGAGATCGCCTCCGCGATGCTGCAGCGGCAGCAGGCCGGCGCGGTCGTCGCGGCCCGCCAGCAGATCGTCGAGGGCGCGGTCGGCATGGTCGAGCAGGCGCTGGACCGGATCAGCGAGCAGGGCATCGTCGAGCTGGACGAGGAACGGAAGGCGGCCATGGTGAGCAATCTGATGGTGGTGCTGTGCGGCGACCGGGCCGCCCAGCCGGTCCTGAACACGGGCTCCCTCTACCAGTGAGCGGGCACACCGTGACGAGGCGCGCGCCCGGGTCCGGGCGCAGCGGGGCCCCGGCATGAGCGCCGGCACCCCGGAGGGGCCCGACGCCGAGAGCGGGCGGGCCCCCGCGCGACGGCCGCAGCGGCGCAAGCAGGTGCTGCTGCGGCTGGACCCGTTGATCCATGACGCGCTGGCACGCTGGGCCGACGACGAACTGCGCAGCGCCAACGCGCAGATCGAGTTCCTGCTCCGCAAGGCCCTGTCCGACGCGGGCCGGCTGCCCCGCGGTGCGGGGGCGATCCCACGGCGGGGGCGGCCGCCGAAGGAACCGGGGAACGAGTAGGCGGCGCGGTCCCGGCCGGCCGGGTGCCGCCTCCGTGCCGGTGACCGCGGCGGCCGGGCCCGTGCCGTACGCGGCCCCCGCTATACCGGGCGCGTATACACCACCGGTACACCCCCGAGTAGAGTGACCGGCATGTCAATCGGTCATACGCTGCTGGGTCTTCTGGAGTCCGGCCCCCGCCATGGCTACGACCTCAAGCGGGCCTTCGACCAGCACTTCGGGCAGGACCGTCCGCTGCACTACGGGCAGGTCTACTCCACGATGTCCCGGCTGCTGAAGAACGGCCTGGTCGAGGTGGACGCCGTGGAGCCCGGCGCCGGTCCCGAGCGCAAGCGGTACGCGATCACGGACGCCGGGATCACCGATGTCGCCCAGTGGCTGGCCCGCCCGGAGAAGCCCGAGCCGTACCTCCAGTCGACGCTCTACACCAAGATCGTCCTGGCCCTGCTGACCGACCGCGACGCCGCCGAACTGCTGGACAGCCAGCGCACCGAGCACCTGCGGCTGATGCGCGGACTGACCGAGCGCAAGCGCACCGGCGACCTCGCCGACCAGCTGATCTGCGACCACGCGCTCTTCCACCTCGAAGCCGATCTGCGGTGGCTGGAGCTGACCGCCGCGCGGCTCGGCAAGCTGGCCGAAGCGGTCCGCCCGTGACGCCGGAGGGCTCCCTGCTCGCGGCGGAAGGGCTGTGCAAGACCTACGGTCGGACCACGGCGCTCGACGACGTCGAGTTCTCCGTCCACCCCGGTGAGGTCGTCGCCGTCATGGGCCCCTCCGGCTCCGGCAAATCCACCCTGCTGCACTGCCTCGCCGGGATCATCCCCCCGGACTCCGGCACCGTCCGCTACGGCCCGCACTCCCTGACCGGGCTGAGCGACGCCCGGCGCAGCGCCCTGCGCCGCACCGACTTCGGCTTCGTCTTCCAATTCGGCCGGCTGGTGCCGGAGTTGACCGCGCTGGAGAACGTCGCGCTGCCGCTGCGGCTGAACGGCACCAAGCGCAAGGAAGCCGAACGCCGGGCCCACGAGTGGCTGGAGCGGCTGGAGGCCGACACGGTGCGCGGCCGGCGGCCCGGGGAGATATCCGGCGGCCAGGGCCAGCGGATCGCCGTCGCCCGCGCCCTCGTCACCCGGCCGCGGGTCGTCTTCGCCGACGAGCCCACCGGCGCCCTGGACTCGCTCAACGGCGAACGCGTCCTGACCCTGCTGACCGACGCCGCCCGGGACACCAACGCCGCGGTCGTCCTGGTAACCCACGAGGCCCGGGTCGCGGCCTACTCGGACCGCGAGGTCGTGGTCCGCGACGGCAGGGTGAAGGACATGCAGGCGGGCCTGCTGTGAGCCGCCCGCGCCCGCACACCGGCACCCACCCCGCCGGCGGCGACCGCCCGACGGCCCCGGCCGCCTCGCGGGGGCCGGCCACGTCCCCTGGCCCGTCCGCCGCCCCTGGTCCGTCCGCGCCCACCGGCCCCCGGGCCTGGGCCCGGGACCTCGTGATGGGGATGCGGTTCGCGGCCGGCGGCGGCCGCGAGGGCTGGATCCGTACCGCGCTGACCGCCACCGGCGTCGCCCTGGGCGTGGCCGTCCTGCTGCTCTGCTCCTCCGTGCCGCCCCTGCTGGACGCCCGGCACGGCCGGGAGGAGGCCCGCGAGAGCCCGGGCCGGCTCCACCCGCCGCCGCCCTCCGACCGCACCCTGCTGCAAGCCTCCGTCGACACCACCTTCCGCGGTACGCCGATCCGCGGCCGCCTGGTGCGCCCGGACGGCGCGCATCCGCCCGTGCCGCCCGGTATCCGCCAACTCCCCGGGCCCGGAAGGATGCTGGTCTCCCCGGCGCTCAAGGAACTGCTGGACTCCCCCCGCGGCGCGCTGCTGCGCGACCGGCTGGACTACCCGGTCGCCGGCGTGATCGGCGACGCCGGTCTGCTCGGCCCGCGGGAACTCGCCTACGTCGCCCGGACCAACACGCTCTCCGCGGCCGACGGCGACCGCGTCGACCACTTCGGCACCGGCTGGCACCCGCCGCCGGCACGGGCGCCCGTCGCGCTCCTCGTGGTCATGACGTGCGTGACCCTGATGACGCCCGTACTGGTCTTCATCGGCACCTCCGTGCGGTTCGGCAACGAGCGCCGCGAACGCCGGCTGTCCGCGCTCCGGCTGGTCGGCGCCGATGTCCGCACCACCCGCCGGATCGCCTCCGGCGAGGCGCTGTTCGGTGCGCTGCTGGGGCTGGCGGGGGGCGGTGCGCTGTTCCTGGCCGGCCGGCAGTGCGCCGCGGCCATCACGCTGTGGGACGTCAACGTCTTCCCCTCGGACGTGGCCCCGTCGCCCCTCGCCGCCGCGCTGATCGCCGTGCTCGTCCCGACGGCGGCCGTGGTGGTGACGCTCGTCGCCCAGCGCGGCGTCACCGTCGAGCCGCTGGGCATCGTCCGCGACCGGCCCGCGCTCCGCCGCCGGCTGTGGTGGCGGGTCGCGCTGCCCGCCGTGGGCGTCCTGCTGCTGGTGCCACTGGCCCGGGAACGGCCGTGGCACGACACCCCGTTGCACACCGCCGCCCTCGCGGCCGGCGCGATGTCGCTGCTGCTCGGCGTCACCGCCCTGCTGCCCTGGCTGGTGGACGCGGTCGTCGGCCGGCTGCACGGCGGCCCGGTCCCCTGGCAGCTCGCCGTCCGCCGCCTGCAGTGGAACAGCGGCCCGGCCACCCGCGCGGTCGGCGCCATCACCGTCGCGGTGGCCGGCGCGATCGCGATCCATATGCTCATGACCGGTATGCAGGCCGGATACGCCCAGGCGTACGCGAAGTCCGGGAAGGTCCCGCGGATCGGCCTGTGGGGCAACGCCGACAGCTGGCCGCGGACCCAGCGGGCGCTCGATGCGCTGCGCGCCACCCCCGGGGTGACGGCGGTCCGCGGCACGATCGACGCGAACGTCGGCCGGCTGGCGGACGCCGGGCGCCCCGCGTCCGCCGCGAGGCCCTCGACGCTCGCCGTCGGCAGCTGCGCCGCGCTGCGCACGGTGGCCCGGCTGGACTCCTGCCGGGACGGCGAGGTCTTCCTCACCGATGCCGCCGGCCGCGACCGCGCCCTCGCTCCCGGGACGAGGATCGACCTCAACCCCGCGCTCACCGCGCACGATCCGCAGGACCCGCGCCCCTGGACAATCCCCGCCGCGGCCCGCGGCGCCCGGCTCCTCGACCACGGCCGCAGCCCCGACCGGATCCCGTACGACCTGCTGGCCACCCCCTCCGCGCTCGACGTCGGACGGCTCGACCGGCCCACCATGGAGTTCAAGGTCGACTTCGACCGCGGCACCCCGGACGCCGTGGAGCACATCCGCAACACCGCGGCCCGCATCAGCCCGGCGATGGCCGAGTACTCCGCCGTCGACAACCCGCACGACGCGCAGTACACCAGCGTCCGCCAGGGCCTGTTCGCCGGCGCCGCCCTCACCCTGCTGCTGATCGGCTCGGGCCTGATCATCTCCACCGTCGAGCAGCTCCACGAACGCCGCAGGCTGCTGTCCACCCTCGACGCGTACGGCACCCGCCGCGCCACCCTGGGCTGGTCGGTGCTGTGGCAGACCGCCCTGCCGGTGGCGCTCGGCCTGGGCCTGGCGCTGGCCTGCGGGCTGGCGCTGGGCGCGCTGCTGCTGACGATGATCGACAGCGCGGTGACGGTCGACTGGCCGGTGGTGGCCGGGACGGCCGGCGTCGGCGGCGGCGTGATCCTCCTCGTGACGCTGCTGAGCCTGCCGCCGCTGTGGCGGATGATGCGCCCGGACGGGCTGCGCACGGAGTGAATCTGCGAGATCATTCCGCCACCGCAGTGCCCATCAACTGCCCCAGGGGGACCCTTCATGCGCCGGCTCGTCTACTGCATCGCCTCCAGCCTCGACGGCTTCCTCGCCGGCCCCGACGGTGCGGACCCCACCGGCCCGGACGGCTTCTGGCCGATCGCCGACGACTACCTCAAGCATCTGGCCGCCGAACTCCCGGAGATCCTCCCCGCCCCCGCCAGGGCGGCGCTCGGCATCACCGACGAGGGCACCCGCTTCGACACCGTCCTGGAGGGCCGGCGCACGTATGAGATCGGCCTGCGGGCCGGCCTCACCGACGCCTACCCCCACCTGCGGCACCTGGTCTTCTCCCGGACCATGACGGAGAGCCCCGACCCGGCGGTGGAGCTGGTGGCCACCGACCCGGTGGCGAAGGCGCGGGAGCTGAAGGACGCGGACGGCAAGGACATCTGGCTGCTGGGCGGCAGCGAACTGGCCGGCGCGCTCTACCCGGAGATCGACCAGCTGATCGTCAAGCTCAGCCCGCTCACCCTCGGCAGCGGCATCCCGCTCTTCGCCCGCACCACCGCCTTCGACCCCCGCACCTGGGAACTGACCGAACACACGGTCCTCCAGAGCGGCGCGGCGTTCCTGACGTATACGCGGGAAACCACGGCCTGAACTCGGCGGCCTCCTCACGACCCCACGGAGCGGTCATCCGGCGCCCGCTCCGCGGGGAGGCGCCACGAACGGGTGAACGCGTTCGGACGAGACGGACACCTACGCCTCTGCCTACGATGATGGTCTCGATACACGCCATCTGGAGGCACGTCATGTCTGCCGCAGCAGTCGAGCACCCTCATGACGGCAAGTCCGCGCTGCTGCGGGAAGCAGAGCGGCTCGCCGAGAAGCTTCCCGGCTACCGCATCGAGATCATCGGGGGAGAGCTCACCGTGACGCCGCCGGCCGACGGCCCACACGCCGATTCGCTGACCGACCTCACCTTTGCGTTCGCTCCGGCTCATGGCGCGGAGACCCGAGTGGCGCAGGCCATGGGCGTATGGCTGCCCGACGGCCCCGAGGACTACGCCGTTCCCGACCTCGCCGTCGTCGACGCCGACTACCGTGACCACCTCCTCTCGGACAACTGCTACGACCCGGCCGTCTTCCGCATGGTGCTGGAAGTGACGTCTTCCAACTACGCCACCGACCTCAAGAAGAAGGTCGCCGCCTACGCGATCGCCAAGATCCCGGTCTACGTGGTCATCGACCGCAAGAAGGACCGCGTCCACGTCCTGACCGACCCGTTCGCCAACGAGTACCGCTGCCACCGCGTCCACGCTCCCGGCCAGCAGCTCACGCTCCCGGAGTCCCTCGGCGCCGAGATCACCCTCGACGTCGCGGCGATCCTCGACGTCGCCCGCCCCTGACCCTCACCCCTCCGCTATCCGCACCGGCAGCCCCCGCAGGGCCCCGCGCAGCGCTGCCGCGAACTCCTCGAACTCGCCCTGGCGGGCGGCGCCCGACCGCATGGCGAGGGCGATAGTCCGCGAGGGTGCCGGGTCGGCGAAGTAGCCGGTGGTGAGCTGGTCGTTGCGGCCGGTCTCGACGCGCAGCGCGGTGCGGGGCAGCAAGGTCACCCCGAGGCCGCCGGCGACCAGTTGGACCAGGGTGGACAGGCCCGCCGCGCTGGTGGTGACGGGGGTGTTCTCGTCCCGGCCGGCCTCCCGGCAGATGTCCAGGGCCTGGTCGCGCAGGCAGTGGCCCTCGTCGAGCAGCAGCAGGTCCAACTCCTGGAGGGCCTGGCGGGGGATGTCGCCGCGGCCGCCGAGCCAGTGCTCCTTGGGGGCGACCAGGACGAAGTCCTCCTCGAAGAGCGGGAGTTCGGTGACCTGGGGGACGCCGAGGGGCACGGCGAGCAGCAGCAGGTCGAGGCGCCCGTGGGCCAGCCCCTCCAGGAGGGAGGCGGTCTGCTCCTCGTGCACCTGGAGGTCCAGGTCGGGGTAGGTCTCGTGGACCAGCCGCAGGACGGCCGGCAGCAGATACGGGGCGACGGTCGGGATGACGCCGAGCCGCAGCACGCCCGTGAACGGCGCGCGGGCCGCCTCCGCCTCCTCCATCAGATCGCCGACGGCCTCCAGGACCGTCCGGGCGCGCGCGGCCACCCGCTCCCCCGCGGGCGACAGCAGCACCTTGCGCGTCGTACGCTCCAGCAGCTGCACTCCGAGCGTCTCCTCCAGCGCGGAGACCGCCCCGGACAGCGCGGGCTGGCTCATCCCGATCTCGGCCGCCGCCTCGCGGAAATGCAGATGCTCGGCCACCGCCGCGAACGCCCGCAGCTGGGCCAGGCTGGGCTGGCGGGGCCGGCCGCCCTGACTTGCCGGTGAAGCCACTGATAACCACCTCCGATCAACATCAACCAGTCTAGCTATTTCACTGATCAATGCCTCCTGTGGCACTGTGAGACCCGTCCAAGCCTCAAGGAAAGACCCCAAAAGGGAATTTCTGCACAACAAGGAGAGTACGTGCTCACTGTCGGTGACAAGTTCCCCGAGTTCGACCTGACCGCCTGCGTCTCGCTGGAGAAGGGCGCGGAGTTCGAGCAGATCAACCACAAGACCTACGAGGGCAAGTGGAAGATCGTCTTCGCGTGGCCCAAGGACTTCACCTTCGTGTGCCCGACCGAGATCGCCGCGTTCGGCAAGCTGAACGACGAGTTCGCCGACCGTGACGCCCAGATCCTCGGCTTCTCCGGCGACTCCGAGTTCGTGCACCACGCCTGGCGCAAGGACCACCCGGACCTGACCGACCTGCCCTTCCCGATGCTCGCCGACTCGAAGCACGAGCTCATGCGCGACCTGGGCATCGAGGGCGAGGACGGCTTCGCGCAGCGCGCCGTCTTCATCGTCGACCAGAACAACGAGATCCAGTTCACCATGGTGACCGCCGGCTCCGTCGGCCGTAACCCCAAGGAGGTCCTGCGGGTCCTCGACGCCCTGCAGACCGACGAGCTGTGCCCCTGCAACTGGTCCAAGGGCGACGACACCCTCGACCCGGTCGCGCTGCTCTCGGGCGAGTGACACTCCGCTAGCGAACTGGAGGCTGATCTGACATGGCTCTCGACGAACTGAAGTCCGCGGTCCCGGACTACGCCAAGGACCTCAAGCTGAACCTCGGCTCGGTCATCGGCAACAGCGACCTGCCGCAGCAGCAGCTCTGGGGCACCGTGCTGGCCTGCGCGATCGCCTCGCGCTCGCCGAAGGTGCTGCGCGAGCTGGAGCCGGAGGCGAAGGCCAACCTCTCCGCCGAGGCGTACGCCGCCGCCAAGTCGGCCGCCGCCATCATGGCGATGAACAACGTCTTCTACCGGACCCGGCACCTGCTGTCGGACCCGGAGTACGGCAACCTGCGCGCCGGTCTGCGGATGAACGTCATCGGCAACCCGGGCGTGGACAAGGTCGACTTCGAGCTGTGGTCGCTGGCCGTCTCGGCCATCAACGGCTGCGGTATGTGCCTGGACTCGCACGAGCAGGTGCTCCGCAAGGCCGGTGTGGACCGCGAGACGATCCAGGAGGCCGTCAAGATCGCGTCCGTCCTGCAGGCCGTCGGCGCCACCCTGGACGCCGAGGCCGCGCTCGCCGAGTAATCGGACCGCGCGCGAGACCCGCAGGCAAGAACCCCGCAGACCTCACGTCTGCGGGGTTCTGTGCGTCCGGCACCCGGCCGGGTCACGCCGGGGGTTGCTCCGTCGGGCGCGGGGTCGGGGGCGGGGTCGGTGCCACCGAGATCGCGGTGGCACCGCGGGGGGCCACCGACATCCGCAGCGCCTGTTCCGTGGAGTACGAACGCAGATAGCCGACCACCGTGTTGGTGACCGCCACCAGCGGCACCGCGACCACCGCGCCGCCGATGCCCGCGATCAGCCCGCCGGCCGCGACCGACAGGATCACCGCGAGCGGATGCACCCGCACCGCCCGGCCGAGGATGAACGGCTGCAGGACGTGCCCCTCGATCTGCTGGACGGCCAGCACGACCGCCAGCACCATCAGCGCCGTGAACACTCCGTTGGCGACCAGCGCGATGACACACGCCAGCGCGCCCGAGACCACCGCGCCGACCAGCGGGATGAAGGCGAACAGGAAGATGAAGACGGCGAGCGGCACGGCCAGCGGCACATTGAGGAAGTAGAGCCCGATACCGATGAAGATCGCGTCGATCAGGGCCACCACGACGGTGCCGCGCACATACGCCGTCAGCGTCCGCCAGGCCCGCGGCCCGGCGCCCGCGACTCCCCCGCGGGCCGCGCTCGGGACCAGCCTCAGCAGCCAGTTCCAGATCCGCCGGCCGTCGTAGAGCAGGAAGAGCGTGGTGAACATCGCCAGCAGGATGCCGGTGAAGACCTCCAGGACGACGGTGACGCCCTCCAGGCCGGCCGAGGTGATGGCCTCGGTGTTGGCGCCGACGGCGTCCTGCAGGTTCTTGGCGATGTGGTTGATCTGAGACTCGGTCACATGGAACGGGCTCTTCAGCAGCCAGCCCTTGAGCTCGGTGATGCCCTCCTGGATCCGGCTGGAGACCGAGTCGATGTTGTCCTGGACCTGCCAGACGACGAACCAGCCGACCAGGCCCATGATGACGAACCCGCCGATGAAGGTCAGCGCCGTGGCCGGTCCGCGCGGCAGCCCCCGCTGGCGCAGCCAGGCCACCGTGGGCTGCAGCAGCGCGGTGATCAGCGTCGCCGCGACGAAGGCCAGCACCACCAGTTCGATGGTGGTGATGACGCGCGCGAGCACCCAGAGCGTGGCCGCCAGGATCAGCAGCCGCCAGCTCGCCTCGGCGGCGACCCGGACGCCCCACGGCACCGCGTCGACCGGCTCGGGGCGGGCCGCGACGGCCGGGGCGTAGGAGGGCGGCGGAGGAACGGTCTCCGGCGCGGGCGGGACGGCGTGCGGGGAGGGTGCGACGAGCTCGGTCGCGGGGTGCGGCACCCCGTCGGTCGCTTCCGGCAGCTGGGTACGGGGAACGGTGAGCGTGCCCGCCGCGCCGTCGCGCGCCGTCGCGTCGTCCACCGCGCCGGCGGCCGCGGAGGCGTCCGCATGTCCGGCACGCCTCAGCGTTTCCGGGTCGCCCGCCTCCCCCGGCGAGCCCACGGGGCTCCCTTCAGGGGGGACCCCCACCGCGCCCTCCGCGCGGCGGCGCTGTTCCTCCAGCCGCTGCGAGAGTCGCGTCAGACCGGCGCCGAGGCCACCGACCCACTGAGGCAATCTGGACATGTGCCTTCCTCTTCCCCTCCCATGCGCCTACAACCTGCCGGGGACGACGTTACCTGCGCCGGACGCACGAAACCCCCGACGCTGCCGCGTTCGGGGGTTTCGGAAGTGCGGTGGTGCGGCCGACGGGCCTAGTACCAGCTGTTGGCCTGCCAGAACGACCAGGCGCCGCAGGGGCTGCCGTAGCGGTCGTTCATGTAGTTGAGCCCCCACTTGATCTGGGTGGCCGGGTTGGTCTGCCAGTCGGAGCCCGCCGAGGACATCTTGGAGCCGGGCAGCGCCTGGACGAGGCCGTAGGCGCCCGAGCCGGCGTTGGTGGCCTTGTAGTTCCAGCCGGACTCGTGGTCCACGATGTTGCTGAAGCACTGGAACTGGTCGCCGGCCATCATCTGCCGGGCGATGGCCTGTGTCTCGGAGACCGAGTACGAGCCCTTGCCGAGGAGGTCGCCCAGGTCGCCGCGCGTGGAGGAGCGGGACGCCGCCAGCTCCTTCTTCTTGCGCGCGTCGGCTTCCTTCTTGGCCTTCGCCTCGTCCGCCGCGTCCTTCTTGCTCTGCGCGGTCTCAGCGGCAGCCTTGCGGGCCGACTCCTGAGCGGACTTCAGCGCTGCCGTGTCCGCCTGGGTGGACTGGTCGTCCGCCTGCTGCGTCAGGGAAGCCGTCTGCACCTGGGCCTGTGCGCCCGCGGGGATGTCGGCGATCGTCGCGTCGGCAGCGGTGGCCTCGGTGTTGCCGACCGAGGCGGGCTCGTTGCCTGCAGCGACGCCGACTACGGCGCCGACGGTGGTGACCGCGGTGGCGGATGCCACGGCGAATCCCCGGACCGAGATCCGGCTCACACGTTTTCCTTCCAGCATCGCCCGCATAGGTGACCTCGCGGGCGCAATCGTGCCCCTGACGCTGGTCTCCCCTTGTTCCGGGCCCTGTTGAGCGGGCGGGTCCGGCTGGCCACGGGAGGCACTGGCCCGGTACGTCCCCCTCGGGGTCCGCGTGGTGCTCGGGCGGCATACGGCGATTCGCTATGAAGTTCGTTGGTTCTACACACCGCTGGGGGTGCTTGATGCCGTATGCGGGGCCTGACAGGACCCAGACTCTGCCCGAACGAGATGCCGCGAGGCAATTCCCCGCTGGGTGTGAAAGCTCACACCCCGTTTACGGCAAACTATTTTCGGATATCCACTCGCAGCACTGCGCCGCCCGGCTAAGCTCCTTCGCTTCGCCGGGCGGCGCCGTGTTCACAACCGGTCAGATCCGGCCGTCCTCCAGCAATTCGGTCACCAGTGCCGCGATCGGCGAACGCTCCGAGCGGTTCAGCGTGACGTGGGCGAACAGCGGATGACCCTTCAGCTTCTCCACCACCGCGACCACACCGTCGTACCGCCCCACCCGCAGGTTGTCGCGCTGGGCGACGTCGTGGGTCAGTACGACCCGGGAGTTGGCGCCGATACGGGACAGAACCGTCAAAAGGACATTTCGCTCCAGCGACTGGGCCTCGTCCACGATGACGAACGCGTCGTGCAGCGACCGCCCGCGGATGTGGGTCAACGGCAGCACCTCCAACATTCCGCGCCCCACCACCTCTTCGATGACGTCCTTGCTGGTCACCGCGGACAGCGTGTCGAAGACGGCCTGCGCCCAGGGGCTCATCTTCTCCGCCTCGCTGCCCGGCAGGTAGCCCAGCTCCTGTCCGCCGACGGCGTACAGCGGGCGGAACACCATCACCTTGCGGTGCTGCCGGCGCTCCAATACGGCCTCCAGCCCGGCGCACAGCGCCAGCGCCGACTTGCCCGTACCGGCCCGGCCGCCCATCGAGACGATGCCGACGTCCGGGTCGAGCAGCAGGTCCAGCGCGATCCGCTGTTCGGCGCTGCGGCCGTGGATGCCGAACGCCTCCCGGTCGCCGCGCACCAGCCGGACCGCGCCCTCGGCGGTGACCCGGCCGAGCGCCTTGCCGCGCTCGGACTGCAGCACAAGTCCGGTATGCACCGGAAGTTCGGCGATTTCCGGGACATGGGCGGTCTCGGCGGCGAAGAGGTCATCGATCTGTTCGGCGGAGACGGTCAGCTCGGCCATCCCCGTCCAGCCGGAGTCGGTGATCGCCAGCTCGGCGCGGTACTCCTCGGCCAGCAGCCCGACCGAGGACGCCTTGATGCGCAGCGGCAGGTCCTTGGAGACGACCGTGACGTCGTACCCCTCGGCCTGCAGGTTGCGCGCCACGGCGAGGATCCGCGAGTCGTTGTCGCCGAGCCGGAAGCCCGCGGGAAGTATTCCGGGGTCGGAGTGGTTCAGCTCGACCCTCAGTGTCCCGCCGAGATCCCCGATGGGGATGGGCGAGTCCAGCCGCCCGAACTGCACCCGGTACTCGTCCAGCAGGCGCAGCGCCTGCCGGGCGAAGTAGCCGAGCTCGGGGTGGTGCCTTTTGGCCTCCAGTTCCGTGACCACCACGACCGGCAGCACGACCTCGTGCTCGTCGAAGCGGGCCATGGCTCCTGGATCCGCCAGCAGGACACTGGTGTCGAGGACATAAGTGCGCCGGTCGTGCTCACGGCGCTGCTTGATGTTCACCACGGATGGACGAACCCCCTCGGATGAGGTTGGGGTGCGACGGCGTCGCGGGGCGGTGTGCTCCCGGGGGCGGTGTCGCTCCAGCAACCGCTGGACGGCGTCCCCGGGACACCCGGCCATCTCCTGACCGGACCGGGCTCGGGCCACAATGCGCGGGCCGAACGCCGGCCCTCCGCGTCGACCGTGCGGTGCGCACGGACCTCCGAGATGTGCAAAGGGCCTCCCGGGCGGACGGCCCCATGCCGTCCGCTGAGATCCGGCGCCCGATGGCTTGTTCCGGACGCCGACCTGGAAGGGATATTCCCTCGAACCTGCGTAGCCATGCCCCGGCATATGACGCACAGGCGATGAACCTTGGGTGACGCCTGCTCGCCGGGCGGCGGCCGCTCACCAGTGGTACGGGAGGGGAGGCCGCGTCAGAAGAGGCCCCGTCAGCGGCACATGGCGCCGACGGGGCCTGGTGACGCCCCGTAACACGGGGGGCGTCGGGAACTTCAGGGATGTAACGGGCTCACTGGGCGTGAGTAACTCGCCCGGCGTAACGCCGGGGAGGGTCCCGGGCGCCTTCTAGAAGCCGTAGCGCCGGTGCCGTGCCGCGTAGTCGCGCAGGGCGCGCAGGAAGTCGACCTTCCGGAACGCCGGCCAGAAAACTTCGCAGAAGTAGTACTCCGAATGGGCGCTCTGCCACAGCATGAAGCCCGACAGCCGCTGCTCGCCGCTGGTCCGGATCACCAGGTCCGGGTCCGGCTGGCCGCGGGTGTAGAGGTGCTCGGAGATCAGGTCGATGTCGACGATCTCGGCGAGTTCCTCGAAGGAGGTGCCGCGCTCGGCGTGGGCCAGCAGCAGCGAGCGCACCGCGTCGGCGATCTCCTGCCGGCCGCCGTAGCCGATCGCGACGTTCACCAGAACGCCGGTGTTGTCGCGGGTGGCCTGCTCGGACTCCTTGAGCACCTGCTGGGTGGCGGTCGGCAGCAGGTCGCGGTTGCCGACGTGGTGCACCCGCCAGCGGCCGTCGGCCGCGAGATCGCGGACGGTGTTCTCGATGATGCCGAGCAGCGGCTTCAGCTCCTGCTCGGGCCGGTCGAGGTTGTCCGTCGACAGCAGCCAGAGCGTGACCACCTCGACGTCGGTCTCCTCGCACCAGCCGAGCAGCTCACTGATCTTGGCCGCGCCGGCCTGGTGGCCCTGCTCGGTCGTCCGCCCGTCGGCCCGCGCCCAGCGCCGGTTGCCGTCCAGGATGACGCCGATGTGCTTGGGCACCTGGGTGTGATCCAGGCGACCCTCCACTCTGCGCGCATACAGCCGGTAGACCAGATTGCGCAGTGCAGGCGGATAAGGGATGCGCATCCCGGAAGATCGCAGCATGTGTGGTCCAGCCCCTCCGTGCCAGTGGCGGTCGCCCCGTCGCCTCAAGTGGGCAACTTTACTTCTCGGCTGTCTCGACAGCCCAATCAGGTAGGTCACAAGTACGTGATAGGGAGATGAGCATGACTGGCACCGACTACCGCGCAGCGGATTCCCGCTACGACTCGATGAAGTACCGGAGGACGGGTCGCAGCGGACTCAAACTCCCCGCTATCTCCCTTGGACTCTGGCACAACTTCGGGGATGACCGCACCCTGAGCTCCCAGCGGGACATCCTGCGCCGCGCCTTCGATCTGGGTGTGACCCACTTCGATCTGGCCAACAACTACGGACCGCCCCCCGGGTCCGCCGAGCTGAACTTCGGAAAGATCTTCGCGCAGGACTTCCGCGGCTACCGCGACGAGATGATTCTGTCGACGAAGGCCGGATATCTGATGCACCCGGGCCCCTACGGCGAATGGGGTTCGCGGAAATATCTCCTCTCGTCGCTGGATGCCTCACTGAAGCGGATGGGTGTCGATTACGTCGATATCTTCTACTCGCACCGCTTCGATCCGGACACCCCGCTGGAGGAGACGATGGGCGCGCTGGCGTCCGCCGTCCAGCAGGGCAAGGCCCTGTATGTCGGGGTTTCCTCCTACAACGCCGAGCAGACCCGCGAGGCCGCCGGAATTCTGCGCGGAATGGGGGTGCCCGCCCTGATCCACCAGCCCTCGTACTCGATGATCAACCGCTGGACCGAGGACGATCTGCTGCTGGACACCCTCGAGGCCGAGGGCATGGGCTGCATCTCTTTCGCGCCACTCGCGCAGGGCATGCTCACGGACAAGTACCTGCACGGCATCCCCGAGGGCTCGCGGGCCTCCCAGGGCAAGTCCCTGGACCCGGGCCTGCTGTCCGACGAGGTCGTCCGCCGTCTGCGCGGCCTCAACGACATCGCGGCCCGGCGCGGCCAGTCGCTGGCCCAGCTCGCGCTGCGCTGGGTGCTGCGCGACGACCGGATGACCTCCGCCCTGATCGGCGCCAGCAGCGTCGCCCAGTTGGAGGCCAATATCGCCGCCCTCGACGCCCCCGCGCTCACGGACGCCGAACTGGCGGAGATCGACGCGTACGCGAAGACGACGGACGGCGTGAACATCTGGGCGCGGCGCTAGGCGCTCCTCCCCAGGTCCCGCGGACCGGCACAAAAAAGCGGGCCGGTCCGTGGGGGGGATACGGACCGGCCCGAGGGGGGGTTTCCACCATAACCCCGCGGGAGGGATGGTTCGTGCACCGGCGCGCGGCGGCGTGGCATCCGGGTCAGGCAAGGCCCGGCGAGCGGGGGCGGGGCCGGCGGAGGGAATCCTTCCGGTTCGGGGCGGGGGCCCGCGCCTCAGGCGGCCGCGGCGGCTCCCAGAAGCAGCCCGCAGAACGCGCCGAGGATCATGAAGGGCCCCAGCGGCATCGCCGTGTCCCGTGCGCCGCGCCCAAGGAGCAGCAGTCCCGCGCCGTAGAGCGCACCGGCCAGCACCCCGGCCGCCCCGCCGGTGACCAGGGTGCGCCAGCCGTACCACCCGAGGGCGACCCCCAGCCCGACCGCCAGCTTGACGTCGCCCATCCCGAGCCCGGCCGGGTTGACGAGATGGAGCAGGAGATAGCAGCCGCCGAGGACCAGGCCGCCCAGCAGGGCCCGCCGCCATGCCCCGCCCTCCCCCGTGAGCCAGCCGGCGAGCCCCAGCAGCAGCGCCCCCAGCACGGCGAGCGGCACGGTCAGCTCGTCCGGGAGGCGGCGCACCCGCCAGTCGACGGTGACCAGCAGCACCGCGAGCGGGGTCAGCACCAGCCAGGCGGCGAGTTCCGGCCGGGGCCCGGTGGCCGCCGCCAGGGCAGCGCAGGCCAGTGCGGTGGCCGCCGCCGTCGGCAGCGCTCCCGGCCCGTACGCCCCGCAGTGCGGGCAGTGCCCGCGCCCCAGCCAGCCCCGTGCCACGCCCGTGATCGCGTGCCCGCCGGGGCAGACCGCGCGCCACTCCTCCTCGGGCCCGACGGCCATCCGGTGGGCGGGCCGCGGCAGCAGCAGCCCGGCCGCGGCCCCGTAGACGGCGGCGAGAATCATCAGCATCACGGACACATGCCGACCCTAGAGCCAGGGTCCCGGGCCGCGGCGGGTTCCGGGCGCGCGGGAGCTGATAGAACGCTGTGCATGGCGCGTTGGGAGAACGGTCCGGGGGTGCTGCGCGGCGTACCGGCCCGCGTTCCGGTGGAGATCGCGGCGTCCTACCGGGCCCGTACCCGCGGACTGCTGGGCCGTGACGGCATCGAGGGGGCGCTGCTGCTGACCCCGGCGGGGAGTGTGCACACCGTCGGGATGCGGTTCGCGATCGATGTCGCCTATCTGAGCCGGGACTTCACCGTGCTCGCCGTGCGCACCATGCGGCCGGGCCGGCTGGGGCTGCCCCGCCTCCGCGCCCGGCATGTGCTGGAGGCGGAGGCGGGTGCGATGGCGTGCTGGGGTGTTCGTCCGGGCGTCCGGCTCGGGGTCGAGCCCGTCCGCTGACCGGCGGGCGGTCGCGGGCCGGCGGCCGGGCCCGGTCACGAGGCGCGCGGGAAGCTGACCTCGACCCGGCGGTTCTTCCTGCGGCCGGCCTCGGTGGCGTTGTCGGCGATCGGGTACTGCTCGCCGTAGCCGCGGATCTGGAAGCTGACGGACGAGCCGAGGTCCTTGGCCAGTTCCTCCTGGACGGCACTGGCCCGCTTCTTGGACAGGACCAGACCGTGGCTCGCCGAGCCGAGGTTGTCGGTGAAGCCGAAGACCCGCAGGCGGGTGGCGTTCTGCTTCTTGATCTCCGCGGCGATGGTGCCGATCCGCGACAGCGCGTCCGACGACAGCTTCGCGCTGTCCTTGCCGAAGAGGACCTCCGCCTGGAGCGAGAAGGTCACGTTGTCGTTGGTGTCCTGGCGGCGCTCGGAGCCGTCGTCGGTCTCGACGATGGACTTGATGTTGAGGACCTTGGAGGGGGCGAGCTTGGCGCCCTGCACCATCCGCAGGTCGGGGTCGTCGGGGTCGATGCGGACCGGGGGGCTGGAGTCCTCGGTCAGGCCCGGCGGGTCGGCGTGGGCGGTGGGGACCGTCAGCGCCGCGGTCAGCAGCAGGGCGACGGCGGCGGTGACGGCCGTGCGGGGCGCTCGGCGCGTACGGGCTTCTCGGGGCATCCGGTTCGCGGTCATCGGTGCCCGCTCAGTCCGTGATCTGCACGCTGGCGGGGGGCATGGTCGGCAGTTGGAAGTCGACCTGGGTCACCTTGGCGGGCGGCGCCGGGAACTGCGCGAAGATCGGGCGGCTGGCCCCCGGCATCAGACCGCTGAGGCCGGTCGTGCACAGGCATTCGCCGTTGGTGTCCCGCAGCACCAGATACCGCTTCTTGCCGGCCTTGTCGACGAGGGTGGCCCCGGAGATGGACGAACGGGACCGCAGCTCGGTCTCGTTGGAGCGCCAGTCGATGGCGTTGAAGGCGCGGTTGCCGTGGTTGGCCACCGTGCCATTGACGGTCACGAAGCCGCCGGAGTCGCGGACGACGGAGTGCAGGGTGACCACCACGCCGTCCGGCCCCTTCATCTCGCCGATCACCTTGTCGGAATCGGCCGCCGGGCTGCCGGGGCCGCTGTCCTTGGGGGCGGTGCTGCGGGCCGGGGGCTTGTCGCCGTCCGTCCCCTTCGCTCCGCCGCCACCACCACAGCCGGCCACGACCAGAGCCAGGCCGACAGCGCTCGCCATGGCGACCGCGCCCCTGGCGGCCTTCGTGGTGCGCCGAATGCTCATTGGATGCGATTCCTTTGATCGTCGTCTGGTCGTCTCGGTGTGCGGGTCGGGGTGCGGGGGCGGCCGGTCATCGGGCGAGGCGTACGGAGAAGAGGTCGGCGGCGCCGGGGAGGTCGCGGAGGTCGTCGGGGTCGAGCTTCCAGTGCTTTGTGTCGCAGGTGAGGTCGAGGGGCGCGGCGTCGTCCTTGCCCTTGCCGTCCTTGCCGCCCTTGCCGCCTCCGTCGTCCTTGCCGTCCGGTGCGTCCGGGCCGTCCTCGGCGGGGTCGAGGGTGCAGCGGGGCGCGACGACGGACTTCGCCCCGGCCTCGGCATGGGTGCTGCTCGTCTTCGGGATGACCGAATTGCCCACCGGTTTCAGGGTGGTGACCTGGACGGCGAACGAGGTGGGCCAGGAGCCCGGGAGGCAGCCGGAACCGGAGCCGGAGAGCCGGGCGTCGTTGCGGCCGGCGAACCAGCCCGCGCTGGCGCAGGCCGGAGCGGACTGCGCACCGCGGGCGTCGAGCAGGTCCTTCCAGGCGGCCGGGTTGCTCTCGTAACTGCCGTCGCGGAGGCCGTCGAGCAGGTCCTCGGTCAGCAGGTCGCGGTACTTCTGGCCGGCGGCGAGCGCGGCCGCGTCGGCGGCGGTCTGGGCGCCGTTGCGGCTGGCCGCGGCCTGCCCGACGGCGAAGAAGGCGAGCGCGAGGAAGAGCAGGCCCCCGACCGCCACGATGTAGAGCGGAAAGGCCTGTCCGGCGTCGCGCCGGCGGCGCACGTCGGTGGCCGGCACGGGCGCGACGGCAGCGGCGGGGCCTAAATGCCGACGACGTCGGAGATCTTGTTGGCGATGGCGTTGGCGATCTGACTGCCGAAGTCCGTGGTCGACAGGACCAGGACGATCGCCACGACCACCGCGATGATGCCGAGGTACTCGATCGAGGTCTGTCCCCGGTCGTTCCCCAAAATACGCTTCGCCATCGTGTTCCCCTCCATGGGCGGCCGTACCGCTCTGGTCCGGCTGGTCTGCCCCCGTGATGCCGGCGCGGTCGACCGCGCTCACGACACGAGAAAAGTACGCCGGAACAGCGTGCCCGGAACAGGGATTCCTTACCCAATCCTCATTTCGGATCACATACGGCGGGCACAACGGCGCATTTCGGCCACTCAGTCGCACCCCACCCACCCCCGTTCCCCCTTCGGAACCATGCCCCGCACCCCTGCCCATGTGGACCGGACGGCCCGTCCGCACCATAGTGCGAGCGAAACCGTCCGCCCACCCACTGTGACACAACTCGTTGCTCGTGCGAAGGAGTTGTCGGGAAGCGAGCGGTGCGGCGTCCGCATCCGGCCGGGCGCGGGCCACCGGTGCCGAACGCGGCCGTCACCGGGGCCCGAACGCCCGGGGATGTGCACCCGCAAGGGTCGTACGCCGTGTTGACGGCCGCGGACCCGGGCGGCGCGGCCGGCGGCCGAAGGGGCGCTCCGGGGAGCCCCGGCGCCGGTGCCCCGCGCCCGGCCGGGCGGCGGCGGACGGCCGGCGGCGGGGCGGGGGCAAGGCGGTGTGGCACGGTTCACTTCCCCATCAGCGAGCCGAAGTTGGTGCCCGAGCCCAGGAAGAACCCCGCGATGAGCAGGATCATCGTGGCCGGAACCATAAAGGTGGTGACGACCATGGTGGCCTTGGGGACCGCGCGGGCGGCGCGGCGCCGGGCGTTCTGGGCGTCGGTGCGGCGCATGTCGTTGGCGATCTGGATCAGGGTCTCGACGATCGGCGAGCCGAGTTCCTCGCCCTGCTGGAGGGCGGTGACGAACTGGGCGACCTGTTCGGAGTCGTTGCGTTTGCGCAGTTCCTCGAAGGCCGCGCGGCGGCTGACGCCCATGTCCATCTGCCGCAGGGTGATCCGGAGTTCGTCGGCCCACGGCCCCTCGTACTTCTCCGCGACCCGGTCCAGCGCCTGACGGAAGCTCAGGCCCGCGCTGACCACGACCGCCAGGACGTCCAGGAAGTCCGGAAGGGTGCGCTCGATGGTGTCCTTGCGCTGGCGGATCGCGGCCCAGATGCCGACCTCGGTCCAGAAGAGGCCGAAGAGCACCATCCCGACGCCGAGCAGCGGCTGTCCGCGCAGGAACATCACCAGCGCGCCGACGAACCCGAGGGCGCCGTAGACCGCGCGCCGGGCGGCGTACCGGTCGACGGTCAGCCCGCCGGGGTTGCCGGCCAGGTCGATCCGCCGGCGGACCCGGGCGGTGCGCTTGTCGCCCATCAGCCGCAGCACCAGCGGCGCGTAGCGCATGCCGGTGCGGTCGACGGCCGAGCCGACCACCGTGGTGCGGGTCGCGCCGACCTCCAGGGACAGCGCCAGGTCGGGCGGCAGCCGGGCCTCGCGGCGGTAGAGCGCGATACCGCAGCAGATGCCGGCGACCGAGAGGGCGAAGGCCGCGGCCAGCAGAATTCCGATTCCCATTCCTGTTCCCCTGGGGAGACCGACAGCGGTGCCGGTGGCGGTGTCTAGACGTCGATCTTGGACAGCCGGCGGATGAAGAAGAACCCGAGCCCGTAGAGGACGAAGGCCGCGACGACCGCGAACTGGCCGAGGAAGGAAGAGGTCATCCGGTCGATGGCGCCCGGGGCGATCCGGTTCATCAGCAGCAGGGTGCCGATGCCGAGCAGCGGGACGACATAGGCGGTGACCACGACCTGGGAGAGCTGGGTGCGGACCTCGCGGCGGGTCTCCTTGCGCTCCTCCAGGGTCGTGGTGAGGTTGCGCAGCGAGCCGACGACGGTGCCGCCGGCACGGTTGGAGAGCACCAGGGTGGTGACGAGCACCACCAGTTCGCGGGACGGGAGGCGTTCGGCCAGCTCGCCGAGCGCCTCGTCGACGGAGTGGCCGACGGAGAGCTTGTCGGAGACCTTGGCCAGTTCCTCGCCGGCCGGTGCCTCCAGTTCCTCGGCGGCCATGGCCAGCGCGGTCCGCAGGGCGAGCCCGGCCTGGGTGGCGTTGGCGAGGATCCGGGAGAGTTCGGGCAGCTGGTTGATGAACCGCTCGATGCGCTTCTGCCGCTGCCAGTTGAGGAAGGCGAACGCCGCCCAGACGGCGACCAGCCCCGCGATCGGGCCGAAGAAGGGGGCGAGGGCGGCCTGCGCGATCAGCCACAGGGCGAGCACCGCGCCGAGCATGGCGACGAAGAACTCGCCGGGGGTGACGTCCAGGCCGGTGGCGGCCAGCCGCAGTTCGAGCCGGCGGCCGAAGCGGGTGCCCCGCAGGGCGCGGTCGACGGACGGGAAGCGGCGCCGGCGCCCGTCGGTCGGCAGCCGCCGCTCGTCGTCGAGGCGGTCGACGACGGCCTGGCGCTGGGCGCGGCCCGCGGCGTACGTCCGTACGCCGGCGATGGCGAGCACCCCGCACAGCACGGTAGCGCCGATGGCGAGCAGGGCGAGGTCGTTCCCGCCGGTCATGACAGGGCCTTCCGGGTGGCGAGTTGGGCGTCGTCGGTGGCGACGCCGAAGGCGGGCGGGGTGGGCTCGCTCGCCATGAAGAGGCGTTCGGCCACCCGGCGCGGCAGCGGGAAGTAGCGGAAGCGCCCGTGCACGATGCGGTCGGCGCCCATCGGTTCGGCGTCGAAGCGGCAGACCGTCGCGATCCGGTAGTCCTCGTGGCCGCGCGAGTCGAGGATGGCGATCTCGCTGATCCGGCGGGAGCCGTCGGCGTGCCGGGTGAGCTGGACGATGCAGTCGACGGCGCTGTTGATCTGGTCCCGCAGCGCCTCGAAGGGGATCTTGACGTCCGACATGGAGGCCAGGGTCTGCAGCCGCATCAGGGCGTCCTCGGCGCTGTTGGCGTGGACGGTGGCGAGCGACCCGTCGTGGCCGGTCGACATGGCCTGGAGCATGTCGAGGGTCTCGCCGCCGCGCACCTCGCCGACGATGATGCGGTCGGGGCGCATGCGCAGGGAGTTGCGCACCAGGTCGCGGATGGTGATCCGGCCCTTGCCCTCCACGTTGGGCGGCCGGGACTCCAGCCGGATGACATGGCTCTGCTGGAGCTGGAGTTCGGCGGCGTCCTCGACGGTGATGATCCGCTCGCCGTCCGGGATCAGGCCGGACAGCGCGTTGAGGAGGGTGGTCTTGCCCGCGCCCGTGGCACCGGAGACCACCACGTTGAACTTGGCCCGCACCAGCCCCGCCAGCAGCAACAGCATCTGCTCGTCGAGCGTGCCCATGCCGATGAGTTCGGCGAGGGTGTAGGCGCGCGGGAAGCGGCGGATGGTGAGGGTGGCGCCGTTCAGGGCGAGCGGTGGGATGATGACGTTGACGCGTTCGCCGGACGGCAGGCGGGCGTCGACCATCGGATTGGACTCGTCGACCCGCCGGTTGACGGTGGAGACGATCCGCTCGATGGTCTGCATCAGCTGCTCGTGCGAGGCGAAGCGCACCGGCAGCAGCTCGACCCGGCCGGCCCGCTCGACGTACACCTGGTCCGGGCCGTTGACCATGATCTCGGTGATCGAGGCGTCCTCCAGCAGCGGTTCCAGCACGCCGAGGCCGAGCGCTTCGTCCACCACCCGGCGGATGAGCTGGGCGCGTTCGGCGGTGGACAGGACCGGGCCCTCGCGGCTGATGATGTGGCCCAGGACGCGTTCCAGCCGGCCGCGGCGTTCGGCCGCGGCCAGCGAGGACATCTCGGCGAGGTCGATCTCCTCCAGGAGTTTGGCGCGGTAGACGGCGACCATGTTGCCGTCCTGGCGCGCCTCGCCGGCCGGCTCGGGTGCGACGATCCGGGCTTTCAGGCTCATCGCGGGGGTGCTCCTTCGTACGTGTCCGCGGCGGGGCCACCGCCCAGGGCGGCGGGTTCCTGCGGGCGGGGCATGGTGGCGCTGCGGGAGGCGGTGCCGAAGTCGGCGACGCCGGGGACGATCGAGGGGATGGTGACCCGCACCGTCGCACGGACCGAGCCGCCGCCGTCGCCGCCCACGCTGATCCCCGCGTCGACCCAGTCGCTCATCGCGGCCCGGCCGGCGGCGGCCGGGTCGGGCGGGTGGTCGGTCTCGTCCATCGAGGCGGTCCGGGCCGCGGCGCGCGCTCCCGTACCGGCCTGCTGCACGGCGAACGCCGCCAGCCCGAGCTGGACCACGGCCAGCCCGACGACCAGCAGGAGCGGCAGGAAGCCGAGGAACTCGATGGACACCGTGCCCCGGTCGCGGCCGTGACCGCGCAGCCGGGCGGGGAGCCGGAGCCGGTGAGCGACGGACCGGGGCCGGGCCGGCGGGCGTACGGCGCTCACCGGAGGTCCTCCTTGGCGGCGCCGGCCGAGCCCCGCACCTTCCACGGGAAGCTGCCCGCGCCGGGGAAGAGCACCGGGACCTCGATCCGGACCGTCGCCTTCCACACGTCTCCTCCGTCGCCGCAGTCGATGCCGGCGCCGCCCCGCCAGGAGCCGGGCAGTTCGTGCTCGGCGGCGGACCGGCAGGCGCCCGCGCCGCCGCCCTCCGTCGCGGTGCCGGCCCGCGCGCCGCGGTCGGCGGCGTGGGCGGCGAGCGCGTACGCGTAGCCGACCAGCACCAGCTGCCACAGCAGCGCGAGGACCACCAGGATCAGCGGGAGCATCCCCATGAACTCCACGGCGACCTGCCCGCGGTCGTTGCCGCCCAGTGGGCGCCGCACCGCTCAGCCCTCCTCGTACGGACCGGCCGGATCGAACGGACCCGGGCCGCCGGCCGCCGCCGCGGAGCCGCGCCGCGCGCCGAACCGCAGGCCGGACCCCGACCCGCCCCCGGAGGCCGGCCCCGGAGCCGGACCCTGACCCGTCCCCGAACCGGGAGCCGCCCCCGGCGTTATGGCCTTGCGCCTGCGCCCCGTCAGCGTCGGGCGCGCCCGGTGGCTGCCCCGGCCCTCCCGCCGCACGGCCGGCGACTCGCCCAGGCCGAGCTCGCCCGCCAGCGACCATAGCGCCTGACGGACCGTCGACCGGCCGTCGAGGTCCTGCATCCGGCCGGCGTCGACACAGGGCTGGAGCTCCTTGAAGGCGGCCGGCACATGGGTCCTGGCGACCTGGGTGCCGGTGGCCTTGGCGACCAGCGGCGGCTGGATCTCGGTATTGCGGGTGAGGCGGTTGACCACGGTCGTGGTGTCCTCCGCCTGGCGGATCTGCAGCCGGTCCCACAGCCGCACCTGCCGCTTGGCGGCCCGTACGGCGACCACGTCCGGGGTGGTCACCAGCAGGGCCACATCGGCGAGTTCGACGGCCGCGGCGTTGGCGGACTGCATCTGGGAGCCGCAGTCGACCAGCACCACTTCGTAGCGGGCCCGCAGCGCGCCGATGACCTGGCGGGCCGCCCGGTCGTCGACCTCCTCGCCGCGCTCCCCCTCCTCGGGTGCCAGCAGCAGCCCGAGCCCCGTGTGGTGGTCGTGCACCGCGTCCTGGAGCACCCGTACGGAGATGTCCGCGATGCCCGCCAGGTCGGCGATCGAGCGGCGGAACTGGACGTCCAGGTAGGAGGCCACGTCGCCGGACTGCAGATCCAGGTCCACCAGGGCGACGCTCCGGCCCGCGGCGCGGGCGGCCAGCGCGAGCTGCACCGCGGTGACGGTGGTGCCGACTCCGCCCTTGGCTCCGGTCACGGTGACCAGGGTGCCCGCCGGGCCGGGGGCGGTCTCCGGGCTGCCCCCCAGGTGCACCCGTACGCCCGCCGACCACTGGGCGGCGGCCTGCACCCGGGCGGCCAGCTCGTCGTAGCCGAGCGGCAGTCCGACGATGCCGCGGGCGCCGGCGTCCATCGCGGCGGAGAACAGCGCGGGCCCGGCGTCCATGGTGATCAGGACGACGCCGACGGCGGGGAAGCGCAGCGCCACCTCGCGGATCAGCTCCAGCGCCGGCATCGGCCCGATCCGCTCGTGGACGAGCACGACCTCGGGCAGCGCCTCGACGGCGGACGGACCGGCCGCGGGCGCGGCGCCCCCGGGGGAGGCGCCCGCCCCCTGCGCCGCGGCGCCGGCCAGCGCGTTCAGCAGCGCCGTGGAGTCGGCGACGGCGGGTGCGGGATCGGCGTCCGGCAGCTGGTTGAGCAGCGAGGACACCGCGCGCGCGGCGTCCGGGTCGCCGACCGCCGGGAGGATACGGATGGTCACCTGGGCCTCCGGGTCACTTGTCGCCGTCGAGGGTGTACGTGCGCTGACCGGGCGGGACGGTGGCCTCGCTGCCGGGCGCGAGCAGGGCGAGCCGTACGTGCGAGGCGAACGACTCCGCGTACGCGACCCGTTGGGCGTCCCGGGTGTCCAGCGCGAAGGTGATCGGGACGGCGTCACCGGCCGGGCGGCCCGCGGTGGTGTCGCCGGGGTCCTTGGCCTCCAGCGGCGTCAGCTTGCCGACGTCGATCACCTGGGCGCCGGAGACGATGACCTTGGAGACCGGCTTGTCCTCGGGGCGCTTGCCCTCGAAGGTGGCGTAGATGTTCACCCGGGCGCCGGGGTTGATCTTGCCGGCCACCCCGGTGGCCGCGTCGATCATGATGGCGATCTCCTGCTGCCCGGCCTTCAGCGCGGGCCGCTCGACGATCATGTCGTCCTGCAGCAGCGACCCCTTCTTCAGCGGGGTCACCGCGATCCTGCCGCTGACCTTGTCGAGGTCGGTCACGGCGGTGGGCGGCAGCCACCGCTCGGGCATCTTCACCTTCTCGAACTGCCCGGGATCCAGCGCTTTATAGGCCGCGACATCCGTCTTCAGCCGGTACGCCGTCGTCTCGGGGCCGACCTTGGACTCGACGTTGTTGATCACCGACAGTACGCCGACGAACGCGCCGACCGCACAGAGAACCGACAGGAGCAGCAGGATCACTCCGCGGCGCTGG
Source organism: Streptomyces angustmyceticus (assembly GCF_019933235.1). Classification (NCBI taxonomy): domain Bacteria; kingdom Bacillati; phylum Actinomycetota; class Actinomycetes; order Kitasatosporales; family Streptomycetaceae; genus Streptomyces; species Streptomyces angustmyceticus. The sequence goes on from NZ_CP082945.1 coordinate 2,956,223, forward strand.
CGTGAGTTCATGGGGGAGGGACCTCGATCGGGACGGGGAGAGAGGGCGGGCGGGGTGGACGGGCGGCGCGGGCGGACGGCACCGGGCGAACCGGCGGGCGGGCGCCGGGCGGTGGCGGCCGGGGGCGGCCGCCGGGGGCGCGTTCGGGGGGGCGGGGGCACGGACGGCCCGGGTGGGCTCAGCGCACGCGGGCCACCGTCCGCGGGGTGCCGGGGACTTCCGGCCGGCCGGACAGGTCCGGGTACCCGGGGTGCTCCGGGGGACCCGCGAAATCGGGGTGGCCGGGCAGGTCCCAGTGGCCGGGGGCGCGGGGGACGTCGGAGGCGTAGGGGTTCCCCGGCACGGGCCGCCCGGACCCGTACGGGTTCGGCGGCGCGCCCGCGCCGCCCGCCGTGAGATCCGGCCCGCGCACGTCCCACTGCCCCGGTTCACCGGGCCCGTCACCCCGTAGGTCCGTCACCCCTGGCACACCGAGCACACCGGCCACACCGGGCGGCGCCACCGGCGAGAGTCCGCGCTCGTCCCAGGGCGAGACGGGCGGCCCGGACGGCACCGGGGCGGGCGCGACGGGCTGCCCCCCGGGACCGCCGGGGGGCGGGGCGGGGGCAGGAGCGGAGGCCGGAGGAGCGGAGGCGGCAGCGGAGGCCGGGCGCGTCGCGGGGGACGGCGGCTCGACGATCGGGGCGGGGGCGGATGCCGGGGCCGACGCCGAGGGCGGAGCCGGGGCCGAGGGCGGAGCCGGAGTCGGGGACGACGCCGATGCCGCTGGTGGAGCCGGGGCCGGCACAGGAGCAGGAGCAGGCACAGGAGCAGGAGCAGGCATCGGCGCCGCGGCAAGGGCCTGCGTCGTCGCGCCGCCCGCCGCCGTCCGGTGTTCGGGCCCTTCTATGGCTGCCGGCTCCTGGCCCGAGCCGCCACCTCCCGCCGCCCGTTCCCTCGCGAGCGGCGACCGGCAGAACGCGCAGTGGTCGCCGAGGAGTTCCAGGCCGCACCAGCCGCACTCGGCACGCCGTACCGAGGCCACCAACTGCCGCAGGACGGCCACATCCGGTATGGCCGCCGCGAATTCGATGAGCTTCTGGGTCCCCCACCACCGCGCGGACTCGTCCGGCAGCCGGGCCTCGAACACCCCCCGCACCCGCCAGGCCGGGGCGAGCGCCCCGGTCACCCACTCGGAGGTGAGCTGGCCGCGGGCGACCGCGAGTTCGGTGGCGAAGCCGGGCGCGGGCAGCTTGGCCTCGGTGCTGTGCCGGTCCAGGTGCTGCAGTTGGGGCTCGGGGTGCGCCAGGACCGCGAAGTGCGCCCCGGGCAGCCACGACTTCACATGCGCCCGCAGGTCGACCTCGATGCGGTCCAGGCCGCTGACGCTGCCCAGCAGGGCGCCGGTGTGCAGGTAGTGGGACAGCAGCCGGGCGGCGCTGGCCAGCACGCCGGGGGTGAATTCGCACAGCGACAACTGCCGCAACTGACGGGCGAGCAGCGCCACGCCCAGCGGGGGCAGGGGCAGCGGCACGATGGCGATCCGGTCGCTCTCCAGGACGGCGCGCAGGGTGTGCAGGCGGCGGACGTGTTCCGGCGGGCAGGCCGAGGAGTACAGCACGACGAGGTGGCCGTGGTGCTCCAGGACGGCACTGGTCTCCGTCAGCGCGTCGTCCAGCGACTGGAGTTGCGGGGCCCGCAGGACGACGGCGGCCGGGGTCTGCCGGTCGGTCGCGGGCAGCGCGAGGTCCGGGCTGGTGACGGCAATCGCGGTCGGCACGTCGCTCCCCCACTCCCTCCGGCCGCCGGGGGCCCCGGGACCGCGGATCGGCACAGCTCTGCGCCAGAGGCGCCATACGCTCAGCACTTTATCCACAGAGATACGCCCCAGAGAACACGTTCTGGGCTACTCGTCATGACCATCACCCGGTAGGGAAATGGCGCATACCGCCCGTACGACGCTCAGCGGAACGTCCGTTTCCGGCGCAACTCTTGACAGATCATGGGCCTCACCACGCGGTACGGCAGACGCGGGAACACCGCGTCACCGGCCTCGGCCCGCGGCCTCGCCCTCCCGCCGCCGAACCGACCGGGCCCCGCACGGTCGGGTTCCGCGCCGCACCCGGCCGCCGGCCCCGGTTCCACCGGCGAATTCAAGGCAGATATCGCCATGCCGCCGGGTCCCGCGCGACACCACCGGGTCCCGCGCACCCCGTGCGCGGGACCCGGCGTCGCGCCTCACGTCATGTCACCCGCGGGTGGCCGCCGGCTTCGGCAGCGTGCACCCGGCCGCGTTCAGGTCCAGCTTGTTGCCGGCGCCGAAGCACTTGGGTATCCCGTAGGTCTCCTCGGCGTAGTTGGTGCCCTGGTGCACCGTGACGTTGCCGTTCTCGTCGACCTCGCACGGGTTGTTGACGGTGCACTTCTCGCCGTCCTCGTTGCCCGTGTTGTTGATGGCCGTCACCTTGCCGGTGGCGTTGTCGATCACCGGCGATCCGGAGGTGCCGCCGATCGTCTTGCACTGCGGGGTGTAGCGGACCGAGTCCTTCCAGGTCCAGCCGCCTTCCTTGAGGGTGGGCACGAAGCCGTCGATGTTGCAGGTGTAGATCTTCTTCCAGTAACCGGAGACCACACTGATCGCCGCGCCCTTGACCGGGTGGCCGGTGGCCAGCTCCAGCGCCTTGATCCCGTACTTCTGCTCGATCTGGGCGTAGGTCGAGGAGGTCTCGTAGAGCGTGACGTCGGTGTCGGTCATCGTGGCGTAGGCGACCTTGGTGGCCCGGATCGTGCCCGCCCGGCCGGCCGACTTGTCGAGGAGGGTGAAGCTGCGGCTCGACCGCTGGCCGACGATGACCTCGCCGGGGTCCGGCATGCCGCTTTCCAGACAGTGGCCGTTGGACATCACCAGGGCCGGGTCGTTCGGCTGCGAGGTGGGCATCCGGACGACCGAGCCCGAGCAGTTGCTCAGCGCGACGGTGCCGGCGAAGTCCACCGCCTTGGTCCGCTGCTGCGAGGGGTGCTGCGGTGCGAGGTGGCGCTGTGCCTGCGGCGCCGCGTGCTGCGGCGCCGCGTGGGCCGTTCCGACGGTGCCCGCCAGGGCTGCGGCTCCCAGCACGGCCGTGGCCAGGGCGCCGACGAGAGGTCTGTTCATGTGGGGGTCCTCTCCGCTTTATGTCGCCGAAGCGCCTTCGGGCGCCTGCGGCTTTGTCGTGCGCATTGTTGGCGCCACGGCCCGAGGTGGCAATCAATCCGGCGGAAACGATGGGAAGTTGCCCGTTCCGTCCGTTACGGAGACGCCCGCCCGGCGGCGCCGTATCTGGCCGTACGACGCCTTGTCCCGGTCATGCCAACGCACCAACACTGACGCCGTCGCTTCGCTCACACCCCACAGGAGACCGCATGCGACCACGTCTCCGCGGCGGACGGACCACCGTCCTCGCCGCGCTCCTCTCCCTCGCCCTCGCCGCCCCGATCGCCGCCGCCCAGGACCGGACCGCCCCCGCGGCCGGGCCCGCCGCCGGCACCACGGCGCACCCCCGACTCCCCCATCAGTACGAGGTCACCGGCCCCGCCACCCCCGCCCAGCGCACCGCCCTCACCGCGACCGGCGCCACCGTCGACGAGGTCCACGCCGGGAAGGTCGTCATCACGGCGGACCGCGCCCAGGCCCGCGCCGTCCGCCAACTCGGCTACGCCCTGCGCAGATTGCCCGACCCGCCGGCCACCGCGCCCGCCGCACCCGCCGGCGCCGCGGTCAAGGACTTCCCCAGCGGCTACGCGAAGTACCACACCTACGACGAGGCCACGAAGGAGATCGACGCCCTCGTCGCCAAGTACCCGGCCATCCTGAGCAAGCAGGTCATCGGCACCTCCCAGGAGGGCCGCGCCCTGCTCGCCCTCAAGCTCAGCAAGAACGTCACCAAGGACGAGGCGGAGCCCGAGGTCCTCTTCACCGCCCACCAGCACGCCAGGGAACACCTCACCGTCGAGATGGCCCTCTACCTCCTGAACGAGTTCACCTCGAAGTACGGGAGCGACCCCCGCATCACCAAGCTGCTCGACTCCCGTGAGGTCTGGATCATCCCGGACCTCAACCCGGACGGCGGCGCGTACGACATCGCCTCCGGCTCGTTCCGCAGCTGGCGCAAGAACCGCCAGCCCAACACCGGCTCCCGCAACATCGGCACCGACCTCAACCGCAACTGGGACTTCAAGTGGGGCTGCTGCGGCGGCTCTTCGTCCAGCACCTCCTCCGAGACCTACCGCGGCGCGTCCCCCGCCTCCGCCCCCGAGGTCCAGGTCGTCGCGAAGTTCGTCCGCAGCCGGATCGTCGGCGGCACACAGCAGATCAAGGCCGCCATCGACTTCCACACCTACAGCGAACTGGTCCTGTGGCCCTTCGGCTTCACCGACGACGACACCGGCCCCGGTATGACCCGGGACGACCACGACGCCTTCGCCGCCATCGGCAAGGACATGGCCACCACCAACGGCTACACCCCCGAGCAGTCCAGCGACCTGTACATCACCGACGGCTCGATCGACGACTGGCTGTGGGGCGACCAGAAGGTGTTCGCGTACACCTTCGAGATGTACCCGACGTCCTTCCTGGGCGGCGGCTTCTACCCGAAGGACTCGGTGATCCCGAAGGAGACCACCCGCAACCGCGAGGCGGTCCTCCGCCTCCTGGAGATCGCCGACTGCCCGTACCGGGCGATCGGCAAGGAGGGGCAGTACTGCAAGGGAAGCTGATCCGGCCACGGCCGGGACGAGAGGCGGGCCGCGCCACTGCGGCGCGGCCCGCCGCACCCACACGACTACGGGCACGTACGCCTAGAGCAGGTGGTCGGCCTTGCCGGCCTTTATCTCGCGGATGAGCGTGCGGAGAGCTTCGCGGGTGTCGGTCACGTAGGCGTGCTCGGCGCCCGCTACGGCGATGTAGGCGTTGCCTTCTTCGTCGATGCCGAGGCGGAAGCAGGCCGAGCCCTCGGCGCAGAACGGCTCTTCCCAGCGGATGTCTCGCATGGCGACCTCCCTAGAGCAGGTGATCCGCCTTGCCCGCCTTTATGTCACGGATGAGCGTGCGGAGAGCTTCGCGGGTGTCGCTGACGTAGGCGTGCTCGGCGCCCGCCACGGCGATGTAGGCGTTGCCCTGGTCATCGGTCCCTATGCGGAAGCAGTTGTTGCCTTCGCCGCAGTAGGGCTCTTCCCAGTTGATGTCTTTCATACGGCCTCCCTAGAGCAAGTGATCCGCCTTGCCGGCCTTTATCTCGCGGATGAGCGTGCGGAGTGCCTCGCGGGTGTCGGTCACGTAGGCATCCTCAGCACCCGCCACCGCGATATAAGCGTTGCCCTGACCGTCGGTACCTATGCGAAAGCAGTTGTTGCCTTCCGCGCAGTAGGGGTCTTCCCAGGCAATCTGAGCCATGTGGCCCTCCTCAGAGCTGTCGGACGATGCGGTGAATAAAGTCCCGAGATTCGCGCGCCCCGAGCGTACGGGCATGCATCCAGCCCATGCCTGTGTGATGCGCGCCTGTGACGGTGAGTGGGGGTTCGGGGAGTCGTCCGAGCCCGGCGACGGGACGCGGTTGTGGGCGGTGCTGCCGCGCGAGGGGGCACGGGCGTACGGGCGCGTGGCATGACGCGCAGGGGACGCCGGATGCCGGGCGCCCCCTGTGCGTAAAGGAGACAAGATGTCGCGACCCGCGCCTACACGACCAGGCTCACCAGCGCCGCCACCGCGAATCCGGCCACCGAGAGGACGGACTCCAGCACGGTCCAGGACTTGAGGGTGTCGCGTTCCGTGATCCCGAAGTACTTGCTGACCATCCAGAAGCCGCCGTCGTTCACATGCGAGGCGAAGATCGAGCCTGCCGAGATGGCCATGATGATCAGGGCGAGGTGGGGCTGGGACAGGTCCTGGCCCTCGACGAGGGGGACGACGATGCCGGCGGTGGTGACGATGGCGACCGTGGCGGAGCCCTGGGCTACGCGGAGGACGAGGGAGAGGAGGTAGGCGAGGACGATGACGGGGAGGCCGACGTCGTGGAAGGTGTCGGAGAGGGCGGTGGCGACACCGCTGCCCTTGAGGACGGCGCCGAAGATGCCGCCCGCGCCGACGACCAGGATGATGTTGCCGACCGGCTTGAGGGAGGCGGTGGAGACCGTCTCCAGGGACGTGCGGGACCAGCCGCGGCGGATGCCCAGCAGGTAGTAGGACATCAGCAGGGCGATCGTCAGGGCGACGAAGGGGTGGCCGAAGAACTCGATCACCGAGCGGCCGGTGGAGGGGGCCAGGGCGATGGAGGAGAAGGTCGCCAGGAGGATGAGGAGCAGCGGGGTGCCGATGATGGTGAGGACCGTGGCCAGGGGGACCGGCCTCTCGTCGGGCGTGGCGCCGGCCGTCGCCTTCTGCGCGGCGACCGCGGCCTTGGCCTCGTCCGCCGCCTCGACCATGTCCTGGGGGACGGGGACGAAGAGGCGCTTGCCGATCCAGGCCGCGTAGCCCCAGGCGGCAAGCACGGCCGGGATGCCGCAGAGGACGCCCATGAGGATGATCCAGCCGAGGTCGACCTTGAAGAGGCCGGCGGCGGCGACCGGGCCGGGGTGCGGCGGCAGGAAGGCGTGGGTCATGGACAGGCCCGCCAGCAGCGGCATGCAGTAGAGCAGGATCGACTTTCCGCTGCGCTTGGCGGCCGCGTAGACGATCGGGGCGAGGACGAAGATGCCGACGTCGAAGAAGACCGGGATGCCGAAGATCAGGCCGGTCAGGCCCATGGCGAGCGGTTCGCGCCGCTCGCCGAAGAGGCGGAGCAGCCGGGAGCTCAACACCTCGGCGCCGCCGGAGACTTCGAGGATCGCGCCGAGCATGGTGCCCAGGCCGATGATGATGGCGACGTGGCCGAGGATGCCGCCCATGCCGGTCTCGATCATCGAGACGGCGTCGGATTTCTGGACCGTGCCGAAGAGTTCGGTGACGGAGAGGCCGGCGGCCAGGCCCACCGCGATGGAGACCGTCAGCAGTGCGACGAACGGCTGCAGCCGGACCTTGATGATCAGGACGAGGAGCAGGGCGATGCCCAGGGCGGCGACCGTGAGGAGCCCCGCGGTGCCCGGTATCAGGGCGGTCAGTCCACCGGTGTGGGGTGGTGGCGCGGGGGCGGCGGGCGCGGCGGCGAGGAACATGGGGTGACTCCGTTGTCAGGCAGGGGCGGTTTCCGGGCAGGTCCGGGTGGCCCCTGGAAGGCATCTCCAGGCAGGGGGGTCCGCGGCACGGCGCCCCGTCGGTACGGGGCGCCGTGCCGTGCGGCGAACAGTGCGCTCGGGGTGGCGCTAACGGCAGGCGGAGCAAGGGTTCTTCGGCCTCAGCTCAGGACGGCGAGGGCGTCGATCTCGATGAGCAGGCCCTTGGGCAGGCCGACGTAGACGGTGGTGCGGGCGGCGGGGGCCTCCTTGAGGCCCTGCTCCTCGAAGTAGGCGTTGTAGATCGCGTTCATCTCGGCGAAGTGGTCCACGTCGGTGAGGTAGACGCGGATCATCATCGCGTCGTCCCAGCTCGCGCCGCCCTCTTCGAGGATGGCCTGGACGTTGGCGAGGGTCTGCAGGGTCTGCTCGCGCAGGGTGGGGCCGGCCGGGGTGGGGGCCTGGCCCTCGACGGCGGGGAGGAAGCCGACCTGGCCCGCGACCTGGAGGATGTTGCCCTTCTTGACGCCGTGGGAGAACTTCGCGGGCGGGGTGGTGTGGGTGGCCGGGGTGAGCGCGATCTTCTCGGTCATGGTGTTCAGGCTTCCTGTGCGGGACCCGTGGTCGCTCACGGGGCCGGTGGTCACTGGGGAATGGCGGTTCCGGAGTACTCCCGGCTGATGGTGTCGGCGGTGCGGCGCACCAGCGGGAGCAGCGTGAGGAGTTCCTCGGCGGTGACGACGACGTTCGGCGCGGAGACCGACATGGCGGCGACCACGCGGCCGTCCGTGCCGCGGATGGGTGCCGCGACGCAGTTGATGGACTCCTCGTGGCCACCGAGGTCGGTGGCCCAGCCCTGATCGCCGACCTTGGCCAGTTCGGCCAGGAAGGCCGTGGCGTTCGGGGTCGAACGGGACGTGTAGAGGGGGTAGTCGAGCTTCTCCGCGAGGGCGCGGCGCTCGGGTTCGGGCAGGTCGGCGAGGAGCAGCTTGGCGACCGCGGCGACGGTGATCGCGACGGGCTTGCCGATCCGGGAGTACATCCGGACCGGGTAGCGGCTCTCGACCTTGTCGATGTAGAGGACCTCGTTCTCCTCGTGGACGGCGAGGTGGACGGTGTGGCCGCACCTCTCGTTGAGTTCGACGAGGTGGGGGTGGGCGATCTCGCGGACGTCGAGGTTCTCGACGGCCTGCTGGGCGAGGTTGAAGAGCCGGGCGCCGAGACGGTAGCGCTGGTCGGACTGGCGGTAGACGAGGCCGTGTTCGTGCAGGGTGCGCAGCAGGCGGAGGGCCGTGGACTTGTGGACGCCGAGGCGGTCGGCGACCTGCCCGAGGTCGGCGGGTCCTTCGGCGAGCAGCGGCAGGATGCTCAGCGCGCGGTCGACGGTCTGGCTCATGCGCGTGCCCCGCTTCGCCCGTCCCTGCCGTCGCCGGGGGCGCGCCTCTCGTCGGGGGCTGTCTCGCGTCGCTCGTTCACGGTGTCCGTACCTCCTCGTCGGCCCGGTGGCCGCCGGCGCCGGCTTCGGTCCAGCCGGGGCCGAGGTGCAGTCTCTCCCAGGCCGCGTCGTCGAGGTCCGCCAGGCGGTCGGCGTGGGCGCGGCCGGGCGGGGTGGCGAGGTCGCCGGGGTGGGTGAGGGCCGCGGCGGCCCACAGGTGGCCGTGGCGGATGCGGGTGCGGTCCGGCAGGCCGCGCAGGGTGGCGGAGAGGAACCCGGCGGCGAAGGCGTCGCCGGCGCCGGTGGCCGCCACGAGATCGACGTTCAGGGAGGGGACGAAGGTGGTGGGGGCGGCACCGGCGCGCTCGCCCGTCGCCGTGGTGCGCCGGAACACGGTGGCGCCGCGGCGGCCCTGCTTGACGACCAGGAGGGCCGGTTCCGGCAGGGCGTCGCTGATGGCCCGGGCCCCGTGCAGGCCCCAGGCGTCCCGGGCCTCGTCGTCGCCGACGAAGACCAGGTCGGCGCCCCGGGCGAGGTCGAGCAGCTCCCTTGCCCCGGCCGCCTCGCGCCAGAGGCCCGGCCGGTAGTTGACGTCGAAGGAGAGCAGCGGGCGCCCGGGGCGGCGGGCGGTCAGCTCGCGCATCAGGCCGAGGCAGCTCGCGGAGAGCGCCGCCGTGATGCCGGACAGGTGCAGGATCCGGCCGGAGCGGAGCGCGGCGGGGTCCAGGTCCGCGGCGGTCATGGCGGAGGCGGCGGAGCCGGCGCGGTAGTAGGCGACCTCGTGGGTGTCGCCGGCGCGGTCGCCCGCGGTGCGGAAGTAGACGCCGGTGGGGCGCAGCGGGTCGCGCCGGACGTGGCTGACGTCGACGCCGCAGCCGGCGACGGCGGTCAGCAGGTGGTCGCCGAAGCCGTCGGCGCCGACCGCGGAGATCCAGCGCGTGGTGTGGCCGGTGCGGGCGAGGGTGCAGGCGACGTTGGACTCGGCGCCGCCGATGGCGCGGTCGAAGGACGGTACGTCGGCGAGCCGGCCGGGCCGGGTCGGCAGGAAGGTGACCATGGACTCGCCGAGACAGACGACGTCGACGTCCGGGGCGGGCGTGCCGTCCCGGGCGGGGGTGCCGCCGGCGTTCGAGGGCCTGGTCACGATCGGTTCCGCTCCTTCGCTGTGGTGCCTGCCCGGACCGGGTGGCGCGCGGGTGCGGGCCGGGTGCGGCACGGGATCCGGGCCCCGGTGCGGCGCGGTGTGCGGGCCGTTTCCCGCCGCTTCCGGCCGCGTTGGGCACCGTTGACCGGGCGATGGCTCGGATGTTAGACAGCGGTCAGCGATATGCGCAATGACTGTTGCAGACAGTGCAACGCGGACTTTTGAGGAGGCCCCATGGCCGGCGAACGGCTCGCGCAGGGACTCGCGGAACTCGCCGGCGAGCGGGTCGATCACCGCTTCAAGGGGCTCCCCCCGGACGCCGAGGGCCGGACCGTCGGCGAGCTCGCCGCCGAGCGCCGCAACCTCTTCCGCGACGGGTTCACCACCCCCGTCCTCGCCCTCTCCGCCGAGTCCGTCGCCCACAACCTGGCCCTGCTGGAGACCTACACCGAGCGGCACGGCCTGGCCTTCGCCCCGCACGGCAAGACCTGCATGGCGCCGCAGCTCTTCGCCCGCCAGCTGGCGCACGGCGCCTGGGGCATCACCGCCGCCGTCCCCCACCAGGTCCGCGTCTACCGCCGTTTCGGCATCGACCGGATCTTCCTGGCCAACGAGCTGGTGGACGCGGCCGCGCTGCGCTGGCTGGCCGCCGAGCTCGCCGCCGACCCCGGCTTCCGCTTCGTGTGCTACGTCGACTCGCTGCGCGGCATCGAGCTGATGGACACCGCGCTGCGCGAGGCCGGCGCCACCCGCCCCGTGGACGTCGTCGTCGAACTCGGCGCGGGCGAGGGCGCCCGTACCGGCGTGCGGACCGGGGCCGAGTGCCTGGAACTCGCCGACGCCATCGCGGGCGTGGACACCCTGCGCCTGGTGGGCGTCGCCGGGTACGAGGGCGAGGTGCCCGACGCCACCCCCGAGCGGGTCACGGCCTGGCTGCGCCGACTGGTCGCCCTGGCCGTGGAGTTCGACGCGTCGGGCCGGTTCGCCGACCTCGACCGGATCATCGTCAGCGCCGGCGGCAGCGCCTGGTTCGACGCGGTGGCCGAGGTCTTCGCCGAGGTCCCCGAGCTGTCCGCCCCGGTCCTCAAGCTGCTGCGCTCGGGTGCCTACGTCTCGCACGACGACGGCCACTACAGCGCGGTCACCCCCTTCCGCCGCATCCCGGAGGAGGGCGCCCTGCGGCCCGCGTTCCGCCTCTGGGCACAGGTCGTCTCCCGCCCCACGCCCGAGCAGGCGTTCCTCAACGCGGGCAAGCGCGACGCGGCCCACGACCTGCATCTGCCGCGGGCCCAGGTCGTACGGTCCGGCCGGGACGGCACCCTGCGCCCGGCGGACGGCATCACCGTCACCGGCCTGTCCGACCAGCACGCCTGGGTCGCCACCGAGCGGCCCGGCGACCTGGAGGTCGGTGACTGGGTGGGGCTGGGCCTGTCCCATCCCTGCACGTCCTTCGACAAGTGGCAGCTGATCCCGCTGGTCGAGGAGGACGGCACGGTCACCGACTACCTCCGCACCTTCTTCTAGAAGGGCCGGGCCAGGACCGGAAGCCCGCAGGCACCGAGAAAGGCAGTCCCAGCCATGGACACCGTGCTCCGCGACGTCCGCGTCCTCGACGGGTCCGGCGGTCCGTCCTACCGCGCCGATGTCGCCCTGGCCGGCGGCCGGATCGCCGTGATCCACCGCGAGACCGACGGCGGCCCGCGCCCGGGCGCCGCCCGCGTGGTGGACGGCCACGGCCTCGCCCTCTCCCCCGGCTTCATCGACATGCACGCGCACAGCGACCTCGCGCTGCTGCGCGACCCGGCGCACGAGGCGAAGGCCGCCCAGGGCGTCACCCTCGAAGTCCTCGGCCAGGACGGCCTGTCGTACGCCCCGGTCGACGACCGGACCCTCGCCGAGGTCCGCACCCAGATCACCGGCTGGAACGGCGGCGGCCCCGGCGACACCTCCGTCGACTTCACCTGGCGCACCGTCGGCGGCTACCTCGACCGGCTCGACCACGGCTTCGACGGCCACGGCATCGCCGTCAACGCCGCCTACCTCGTCCCGCAGGGCACCGTCCGGATGCTGGCCCTGGGCTGGGACGACCGCCCCGCCGGCGCCGACGAGCTGACGCGGATGAAGCAGCTGGTCGCCGAGGGCCTGGAGCAGGGCGCGGTGGGGCTGTCCTCGGGTCTGACCTACACCCCGGGGATGTACGCCTCCGACGCGGAACTGACCGAACTGTGCCGGGTGGTGGCCCGCTACGACGGCTACTACTGCCCGCACCACCGCTCCTACGGGGCCGGCGCCCTGCGGGCGTACGAGGAGATGGTGGCGCTCACCCGCGAGGCCGGCTGTGCGCTGCACCTGGCGCACGCCACCATGAACTTCGGCGTCAACGAGGGCCGCGCGCCCGAGCTGCTGGCGCTCCTGGACGGCGCGCTGGACGCCGGCGCCGACCTCACCCTCGACACGTACCCCTACACCCCCGGCTGCACGACCCTGGTCGCGATGCTGCCGAGCTGGGCGAGCGAGGGCGGCCCGGAGGCGATCCTGGCCCGCCTGCGCGACGAGGCGACGGCCGGGCGCATCCGCCGGGTCATGGAGGTCGAGGGCGCAGACGGCTGCCACGGGGTGCCCATCGAGTGGGACACCATCGAGATCTCCGGGGTCGCCGACCCGGCGCTGTCCGGCTACGTCGGCAAGACCGTCGCCCGCAGCGCGGCGGAGCGCGGCGAGGAGCCGTGGACGACCGCCCGGCGCCTGCTGACCGAGGACCGCCTGGGCTCGACGATCCTGCAGCACGTCGGCCACGAGGACAACGTCCGCCGGATCATGCGCCACCGGGTCCACACCGGTGGCAGCGACGGCATCCTCCAGGGCCACAAGCCGCATCCGCGCGCGTACGGGACCTTCCCCCAGTACCTCGGCCGGTACGTCCGCGAACTGGGGGTGCTGTCCCTGGAGGAGTGCGTCGCCCATCTGACCGGCCGCCCGGCCGCGCGTCTGCGGCTCCCCGACCGCGGCCTCGTCCGGGCCGGCTACCGCGCCGACCTCGTCCTCTTCGACCCGGAGACGGTCGCCGCCGGGTCCACCTTCGACGCCCCGCGCACCCTGCCCACCGGCATCCCGCATGTGCTGATCGACGGCCGGTTCGTGATGGAGGACGGCCGGCGGACGGATGTCCTGGCGGGGCGGGCGGTACGGCGGACGGCGACGGGGCGCGGCCGGGGATAGGGCCGGGACGCCGCCGGGCCGCGGCAGTGCGCGTCACACGGCTGCCACGGCCGCCTCCCCCGGCAGCGGCGTCCCCGACTTGTTGCCCACGACGTCCACGTCCGCGACGAACAGCTGGAACAGCAGCTGGCTCGGTCCGGCCTCCCGGCCCTTCTTGCTCTTGGCCCCCTGCGCGACGGCGATGCTGAACGGCTCGTTCTCCTCCGCCTTCACCCCGATGTAGCCGGGCAGCGCGCCCTCGTTGGCGCTGGCGTTCTGGTAGTCGCCGTCGTGGGCGCCGCGGATCAGCTCGCTGTTGTAGGAGGGCCCGAGGGCCATGTGCTGCGGCTGGAAGAGGAGTTCGTGCGCACCGGGCTTCAGCGTGAACTTCAGCATGACCTGATACGCCTCGCCGCCCATGCCGTGGTACGCCTCGGCCTGGGCCCGGTCCCCGAGGTGGGCACCGATGGTCATGCCCTTGTGCTGGGTCTTGAACTCCTTGGCCGAGCCCTGGCCGTCCGCCACGTACGCCAGGGCGGCGGCCCGCGCGGGACTGCCCCAGTACTCCACGATGCCGACCGCCTCTTCGAGGCTCATGGAGCGGTACAGCTCCAGCTTCCCCGCCGTCGCCGGCTTGCTCTGCAACTGGCGCAGGAGGTCCGGGCCGACGGTCGCGACGATCTCCTCCATCGTCCGGCCCTTCCCCGCCTTGGCCTTCTTGTTCTTCTTGGCCGCGTTGGCGAGGCCGACCTTGGCGGTGGCCATGTCCTTCGTGGCCCTGCCGTCGGCGCCCATGATCCCCGCCCGGCGTTCCCAGTGCTCGGTGGTCATGACGTTCTGCGGGTTCGCCGGGTTGTCGTGGTCGTAGGCGCGCTGCACGGCGGGGCGGACGGCGGGCCCGGGAGCGGGCGCCGTGCGGCGTTGCAGGCTCTGGGCGGCCGGGTGGCCGGCGACCATGACCCGTACGGCGTTCGCCTCGGCTTCGCGCTCGAAGCGGTCGGACGGGTCGGAGACCTGCAGCCCGCTGCCGTTGTCGGCACCGGCGACGGGGCCCTGGCGCTGCTGGATGACGTGGGTGAGTTCGTGGGCCAGGGTGTGCTTGTCCGCACCGCCCTCCCCGATGACGACGTGATGGCCGCTGGTGTAGGCATGGGCACCGACTTCGGCGGCCGAGGCCCGCGCGGCGGCGTCGTGGTGGATGCGGACGTCGGAGAAGTCCGCGCCCAGCCGCGCTTCCATGTCGGCCCGGGTGGCGGCGTCCAGCGGCCGGCCGGGCGTGCGCAGCACCTCGTGGACGGCGGAGCGCTGCACCGCGGGCTGCGCCGCCGGCTCGGGACCGGCCTGCCGGTGGCCGCATCCGGCGCCGTGCCGATGCTGCTCCTGGGACCACGGGTGGCCGGCCTGACGGAGCATCTGGACGACCGCGGCGTTGCCGGCGCCGGCCGGCAGGGCGGGCACGCCGGCGCGCGGCGGTGCGGACGGGGCGGGCGCGGGCTTGTGTACCGGGGTACGGCCGCTGCCCGCTGCGGCATGTCCGGCCTGCTCGTGATGGTGCACGGGGGTCCCTCTTCCGGCGCGAGTTCGTCGACCCTTTCTGGATACGTGCCGGGGATTCACCGGGGCAAGGTACGAAAGGGCAGCATGTGCTGACCGGACGGGCGGAGTGACGACGCCGGCCCTCCCGCCGCCGAGGGGCGGTGGGAGGGCCGGCGGATGAAGCGGTTCCCGGGCTCAGGCCTCCGGAGCCGGGTAGGTCGGGTACTCCACGCCGGAGACGTGCTGGACGACCCGGATGACCTGGCAGGAGTAGCCGAACTCGTTGTCGTACCAGAGGTAGAGGATCGCGTTGTCGCCGTCGACCTTGGTCGCGCCGGCGTCGACGATCGAGGCGTGCCGCGAGCCCATGAAGTCGCTCGACACCGCGTCGGGGGCGCTGGTGAAGTCGATCTGGCGCTTGAGCGGCGAGTTCAGCGACACGTCGCGGAGGTGGTCGAGGACCTCCTCGCGGGTGGTCTCCCGGCCGAGCCGCAGGCTGAGGATCGCGATCGAGACGTCCGGCACCGGCACCCGGATCGAGCTGCCGGTGATCGGGGCGGTGAGCTCGGGCAGCGCCTTGGCGACGGCCGAGGCGGCACCGGTCTCGGTGATGACCATGTTGAGCGGCGCGGAGCGGCCGCGGCGGTCGGCCTTGTGGTAATTGTCCAGCAGGTTCTGGTCGTTGGTGAACGAGTGGACGGTCTCCACGTGGCCGCGCAGCACGCCGTACTCGTCCGCCATCGCCTTCAGCGGCGGGACGATCGCGTTGGTGGTGCAGGAGGCGCAGGACAGGATCTGCTCGTCCGGCTTGATCGTGTCGTGGTTGACGCCGTGCACGATGTTGGGGACGTCGCCCTTGCCCGGCGCGGTCAGGACGACCTTGTCGATGCCGGGGCGCAGGTGCTTCGACAGGCCCGCGCGGTCGCGCCACTTGCCCGTGTTGTCGATGAGGATGGCGTCCTTGATGCCGTACGCCGTGTAGTCGACCTCGGAGGGGTCGTTGGCGTAGATCACCTTGATCTCGTTGCCGTTGGCGATGATCGTGCTGTTCGCCTCGTCGACGGTGATCGTGCCCTGGAACTGCCCGTGGATGGAGTCGCGGCGCAGCAGCGAGGCGCGCTTGACGATGTCCTGGTCGCCGCCCTGGCGGACGACGATGGCGCGCAGCCGCAGGCCGTTGCCGGAACCGGTCTTCTCGATCAGCAGCCGGGCGACGAGGCGGCCGATGCGGCCGAAGCCGTAGAGGACGACATCGCGCGGCTCGCGGCGCTCGATCTTGTCGGTACCGGTGGCGCCGGCGACGGCCTCGGCGGTGAACTCCGCCACCGACAGACCACGGTCGTCGCTGCGGTACGCCTCGGCGAGCAGGGCGATGTCGATCTGGGACGGGCCGAGGTCGAGCGAGGTGAGTGCCTGCAGGAACGGCAGCGTCTCGGTGACCGAGAGTTCCACGCCGGCGATCTGCCGGGCGAACCGGTGGGTCTTGAGGATGCTGACCACCGACTTGTTCACCAAGGAGCGGCTGTGCAGCAGGACCGTCACGTCCTGCTCACGGTGCAGCTTCCCGATGATCGGGATCATCGACTCCGCGATCTCCTCGCGGTTCTTCCAGTTGGTGAACGAGTCGTCATTGACAGTCACAGGCTTATCTTTCGAGCTAGGCGGTGCTCATATGCTAGCGCCCCGCTCTTTTCATCATTCAAACGGTGCCCCCTGAGCGGGGCGCGCACGCAGGAATCAGCACCACACTCGGGGCGGAATGCACCGGTATGCCGGACTACCGGTTTCCTGTTTGCGGCACTTTCGGCGCTTACGTCGCTGTGTGACCCGTGCCATGGCAGGGACGTGTGCCATGGCAGCGGCGTGCGCGCCCTACCCCGCCTCGGCCGCGCGCACGATCAGCCGCTCGATCTCGCTGCCGCTGCTCGTCATATGCGCCGCCAGCTCCCGGGCCACCGCCTCGCGTTCCGGAGTGACGCGGCCCGCGTAGAAGACGACCGGGCCGGTGTAGCGGCCGTCGCGGCGCAGGCGCGCGACGTGCTCCAGGCCCTCCCGGGGATTACCGCCCCGCTCGATGTCGGAGATGATCAGCGTCGGCGTCTCGACGGCGAGCGCGTCGTCGGCGGCGCGGGAGTCCTCGGCGATCCGCACCACCGCGCCCGCCGCCCGGAACGCGCCGGCCAGTGAGTCGTTGTTCCGCGGATGGTCGTCCACCCACAGGATGCGCACCCCCCGCAACAGGTCCGCGCGGGAGGGCGCGGTCCGCGCCCCGCTCCGCGCCGAGGAGGGCACCCGGGCCGGGGGCGGCCCGGAGTACGCGACGGGCTCCGGCCGCACCTCCGCCGGGAGTGCGGCCCCCTCGCGCAGCCGGCGCAGCAGCTCACCGGACCGGGGCAGCGCCACCAGGCCGTCGATCAGCGAGGTGAACTCCTGGTCGCCCACCATCTCGGGGAATCCGCTGGGCAGTTGGCGCTCCAGCCGGCTCAGCACCACACCCGACCGCCTCACATCCTCTTCCGGCAGGTCGTGCTCGCGCAGGAAACGGGTCACCGTCGGCAGCTCGGCCTCGGGGATCCGGCCGGGGGCCCGCAGCAGCGCGCGCACCCGCTGGTAGGTGCGGAACTCGGCGATCACATCGCCCGTACCGGAGCCGGCCGCCCCGGCCACCATCCGGTAGAAGTCGGGGTAGAAGTACTGCAGGAGCAGCGTCCTGACCACCGCCTCGGGCGCGAACTCGTCCCACATCGGGTTGAGCGTCGCCTCCAGCACGAAGCCGTTCACCAGGCGCTTGATGCGGCGGGGGTTGCGGGCCGAGCGCTCCGCGAGCAGCGTGGTCAGCCGGTCGTCCAGGAGCTGGTCGATCCCGACGGTCCGGGCGCACCGCCGGATGTACTCCCGCACGCCCTGCTGGTCGGCCACCGGAATCCGGTAACTCGTCTGGAAGATCTTCTCCATGAAAGCCGAGGCGGCCGGGGAGGCATCGCGCAACAGCCCGCCCGGGGCGAGCGCCGAGCGGTCGCACCCGATGACGAACGCCAGGCCCGGTACGTCCAGATAGATCTTCACCGCCTCGCAGACCGCGAGCACGGTCTCCTCCGGGCAGCGGTCGAGGTCGTCGATGAAGACGACCAGCAGCCGGCGCGGCCGGAAGCCGTCGGACTCCGACCACTCCTGCACCAGCTCACCGATCGCCCCGCGCATCTCGTTGCGCGCCTGGGAGTCGACGGACAGGGTCCGCCACAGCTCGTCGACCAGACCGCCCACCCCGAGCGGTCCCGCGGCGAGGGTCGTCACCGCCCGTACGGCCCGCAGCAGCGCCCGCCGTTCGGACAGCCGCTGCAGCGCGCGCCGCAGCACGCGCCGGTCGAAGCGCATCAGGACGGACTTGATCAGCCCTTCCAGCGCGTCGGCCCCCTGCGAGGTCCAGGCGTTGTACCAGACGGTGTGCACGTCGGGGGCGTGCGCCAGCTCCGCGTCGACCAGCCGCATCAGGCTGCTCTTGCCCATGCCCCAGCCTGCGTCGACGGCCAGCGTGAACGGGGTGGAGCCGCGGGAGGCGACCAGCAGCCCGGCGAGCTGGCGGGCCGCCCGGCCGGCGCCGAGCAGATCGTCGTCGGGTCCGGCCACCGGTTCGTCGTTGAGCAGCGCGAAGGGGCCGCGCGACGAGGGTGCGGGCGCCGCGGCCGGGGAGGCGGCGGGCGGGGGTAAGTACGCCGAGGTGGTCATGCGCCCGGAGCGTACCGAGCCACGCTGCCGCCCGCTGGCCCGCCGCCGGGCGCCCCGAGGGCGGCGCCCGGCGGCGGGCCACGGTGCGTCACTACGCGTGACGCACTCCACACCGTCCGCCGACGGACGTGGGGAAGAACACCGGGCACGGTCCGAAACGCGCCCGTAAGGTGGCGGACATGCAGGTGATCCAGTCAACGAAGCTCGCCAACGTCTGCTACGAGATCCGTGGCCCGGTGCTCGAGGAGGCCATGCGGCTGGAGGCGGCGGGTCACCGCATCCTCAAGCTCAACACCGGCAACCCGGCGGCGTTCGGCTTCGAGTGCCCGCCCGAGATCCTGGAGGACATCCTCCGCTCGGTCGGCACCGCGCACGGCTACGGCGACGCGAAGGGCCTGCTCTCCGCCCGCCGCGCGGTGATGCAGCACTACCAGACCAAGGGCATCGACCTCTCCGTCGACGACATCTACCTCGGCAACGGCGTCTCCGAGCTCATCCAGATGTCCATGCAGGCGCTGCTGGACGACGGCGACGAGGTCCTGGTGCCGGCCCCGGACTACCCGCTGTGGACGGCGTCGGTCTCCCTCTCCGGCGGCACCGCCGTGCACTACCGCTGCGACGAGCAGGCGGACTGGATGCCGGACCTCGCCGACATCGAGCGCAAGGTCACCGACCGCACCAAGGCCATCGTCGTCATCAACCCCAACAACCCCACGGGTGCGGTGTACGACGACGAGCTGCTGCGGGGCATCGCGGAGATCGCCCGGCGGCACAACCTGATCGTCTGCGCCGACGAGATCTACGACAAGATCCTCTACGACGGCGTCACCCACACCCCCTTCGCCTCGCTCGCCCCCGACCTGCTGACGCTGACCTTCAACGGCCTGTCGAAGTCGTACCGGGTGGCCGGCTACCGCAGCGGCTGGATGGCGGTCTGCGGCCCGAAGGCGCACGCCGCCTCGTACATCGAGGGCCTGACGATCCTCGCCAACATGCGGCTGTGCGCCAACATGCCTGCCCAGCACGCGGTCGCCACGGCCCTCGGCGGCCGCCAGTCGATCAACGAACTGGTACTGCCCGGCGGCCGGCTGCTGGAGCAGCGCGACACCGCGTACGAGCTGCTGACGCAGATCCCCGGCGTCAGCTGCGTCAAGCCGAAGGGCGCGCTCTACGCCTTCCCGCGGCTGGACCCCCACGTCTACAAGGTCAAGGACGACCGGCGGATGGTGCTCGACCTGCTGCGCGCCGAGAAGATCATGATCGTGCACGGCACCGGCTTCAACTGGCCCGAGCCGGACCACTTCCGGCTGGTCACGCTGCCCAGCAAGGACGATCTGACGGACGCCGTCACCCGGATCGGCTCCTTCCTCGACGGCTACGGACAGTACTGACCCGGGGCCGATTGCTGTACGAGCCACAACTTTAGACAGCGTCCAAGCTAGGATGGCCTCCTAGACGCTTTCAGGAGGCCGTCCCATGTACGAACCGATCCGCACCAAGTCGGTCCACACCATGGCCGCCGCCCCGGAGGTCCCGCACCGCTCCCGCGAGGAGGAGCTGGACATCCGGCTCGCCGGACAGCTCACCGCGCTGCTCACCGTCACCGACGAGCTGCACGCCCTGGCGACGCGGGCGGACGGCGGCGCGGCCCGCGGGGCCGCGCCGGACGGCGCCGCGCTCGCCGCCGCCGCCGAGCGCATCGCGGAACAGGTCGCGCGGCTGAGCGGCGGCCACTATCCGCTGCGTGCCGAGCCCTCCGACGGCGCCGGCCCGTCCCGCGCCGGCGCCCTGCAGCAGCGCGCCCACACCCTCGCCGGCAACGCCCTGGCGGTCGCCACGTCCCGCGGGGACGCGGCGGCCATGGCCCTGGCCGCGGAGCGGATGGAGGCCCACGCCGCGCCGCTGCGGGACCTCGCCACGGCGTGAGACCCCCGGGGCCGGCCCGCCCGCCCCGTTCGGCGGGGGCCTGCGCTTCCGCGGCCATTCCGTTCCCCGCCCCCGCCGGCGCCCCGGCGTCACTCCACCGGCCCAACGGGGCGGCGCGGCTTCCGCACTGCGCGGCCCGGCTTCCTTACCGCGGACGGTGAACGGGCCGGGGCCCCGCATCCGACGATGCGGGGCCCCGGCCGGGCGTGAGCGGCGCGGCGGCGGTCAGCCGAGCCGCTGGACCAGCGCGCGGTACTCGTCCCACAGCTCCTTCGGCGTGTGGTCACCGAAGGTGTTGAGGTGCTCGGGGATCAGCGCCGCCTCCTCGCGCCACACGTCCTTGTCGACGGTGAGCAGGAAGTCGAGGTCGGCGTCGTCGAGGTCCAGGCCCTCGGTGTCCAGCGCCGCCTTCGTGGGCAGCACACCGATCGGCGTCTCGACGCCCTCGGCCTTGCCGTCCAGCCGCTCGACGATCCACTTGAGCACCCGGCCGTTCTCGCCGAAGCCGGGCCACACGAAGCGGCCCTTGTCGTCCTTGCGGAACCAGTTGACGTAGTAGATCTTCGGCAGCTTGGACTGGTCCTTATCCGCACCGACCTTGACCCAATGACCCATGTAATCGCCCATGTTGTAGCCGCAGAACGGCAGCATGGCGAACGGGTCGCGGCGCAGCTCGCCGACCTTGCCCTCGGCCGCGGCGGTCTTCTCGCTGGCGACGTTGGCGCCGAGGAAGACGCCGTGCTGCCAGGTCAGCGACTCGGTCACCAGCGGCACGGCGCTGGCGCGACGGCCGCCGAAGAGGATCGCCGAGATCGGCACGCCCTTGGGGTCCTCCCACTCGGGCGCGATGATCGGGCACTGGCCGGCGGGGACGGTGAAGCGGGCGTTGGGGTGGGCCGCCGGGGTCCCGGACTCCGGGGTCCAGTCGTTGCCCTTCCAGTCCGTGAGGTGCGCGGGCTTCTCCTCCGTCATGCCCTCCCACCACACGTCGCCGTCATCGGTGAGCGCGACGTTGGTGAAGACGGAGTTGCCCCACATCGTCTTCATGGCGTTGGCGTTGGTGTGCTCACCGGTGCCGGGCGCGACGCCGAAGAAGCCGGCCTCCGGGTTGATGGCGTAGAGGCGGCCGTCCTCGCCGAAGCGCATCCACGCGATGTCGTCGCCGATGGTCTCGACCGTCCAGCCGGAGATCGTGGGCTCCAGCATCGCGAGGTTGGTCTTCCCGCAGGCACTCGGGAAGGCGGCGGCGACGTACTTGGCCTCGCCCTGCGGCGGGGTCAGCTTGAGGATCAGCATGTGCTCGGCGAGCCAGCCCTCGTCACGCGCCATGACGGAGGCGATGCGCAACGCGTAGCACTTCTTGCCGAGCAGGGCGTTGCCGCCGTAGCCCGAGCCGTAGGACCAGATCTCGCGGTCCTCGGGGAAGTGCGAGATGTACTTGGTGGAGTTGCACGGCCACGGCACGTCGGCCTCGCCCTCGGCCAGCGGGGCGCCGAGGGTGTGCACCGCCTTGACGAAGAAACCGTCCTCGCCGAGCTCGTCGAGCACCGGCTGTCCCATGCGCGTCATGGTGCGCATCGAGACCGCGACGTAGGCGGAGTCGGTGATCTCCACACCGATCGCGGAGAGCGGGGAGCCCAGCGGGCCCATACAGAACGGGACGACGTACATCGTCCGGCCGCGCATCGAGCCGCGGAAGATGCCCTTCTCGCCGGCGAAGATCTCCCGCATCTCGGCGGGGGCCTTCCAGTGGTTGGTCGGCCCGGCGTCCTCCTCCTTCTCGGAGCAGATGAAGGTGCGGTCCTCGACCCGCGCCACGTCCGAGGGGTCGGAGGCCGCGTAGTACGAGTTGGGGCGCTTGATCGGGTCGAGCTTCTTGAACGTGCCCTTGTCGACGAGCTCCTCGCACAGACGCTCGTACTCCGCCTCCGAGCCGTCACACCAGACGACCCGGTCGGGCTGGGTGAGTGCTGCGATCTCGTCGACCCAGGAGATGAGGTCCTGGTGACGGGTCGGATGGGCAGAGGGAGCCGCGTTGTCGCGCGCCACGATCGCTCCTAGATGAGGGTGTGGACGGATTTATGCCCGGTTTGCCGGAAAAACCCGCTTCTTTTGTTTGTCTGCCCCTTGGGGGCCGCGACCCGGATGCTTCGTGACCGCTCATCCGGTGCCGACCGCACTCATTTGATCATCCGACCCGGATAGAGTTCTGTCCAGAGGGCGCCTTCGTGACCGTCACCACTTCGGCATGAATCCGTAACTTACGGTCGCGTAGGTAGCATGACGGCCATGACTTCCGCGCCTGACGCCGCCGAGAGCCAGCCCCCCTCCGCGCCGCCCGCGATCGCGGCCGTCGCCGCCGCGGCCGCGCCCCTCAAGCCCAAACTGCGCGGCTGGCTGCACGCCGGAATGTTCCCCGCCGCGCTGCTGTCCGGGGTCATACTCACCGCCCTCGCCGACAGCCCCCGCGGCCGCCTGGCCTGCGCCATCTACACCATGACCGCCTGCCTGCTCTTCGGCGTCAGCGCGCTCTACCACCGCGGCAATTGGGGACCGCGGGCCGACGGCGTACTGCGCCGGCTCGACCACGCCAACATCTTCCTGATCATCGCGGGCACCTATACGCCGCTGACGATGCTGCTCATGCCCGGCTCCCGTGGCCAGGCGCTGCTCTGGGCGGTCTGGGCGGCCGCCCTCGCCGGGATCCTCTTCCGGGTCTTCTGGGTCAGCGCCCCGCGCTGGCTCTACACCCCCTGCTACATCGCGATGGGCTGGGCCGCGGTCTTCTTCCTCCCCGACTTCCTGCACACCGGCGGCGTCGCCGTGCTGGTGCTGGTCATCGTCGGCGGGCTGCTCTACAGCGCGGGCGGCGTGATCTACGGGATCAAGCGCCCCAACCCCTCGCCCCGCTGGTTCGGCTTCCACGAGGTCTTCCACTCCTTCACCCTGGCGGCCTTCGTCGTGCACTACGTCGGCATCTCCCTGGTGGCCTATTCGCACTCCTGAGCCCCCGGGCCCCAAGGACCCGCCCCGGCCCCGCCGTATGGCCGCGACCCCGAGGTCGCGGCCATACGGCGTTCCGCACCTGCGCACACCGGCCCCCGCACACCCGCCGGGCTCGCTCTCATGCGCCGGGTCCCCGACTCCCGCGCCGGGCGCACCGGACAGCCCGCCACGCGCCGGCCCCCTCCCACGCGCCGACCCCCTCCCACACGCTGCCCCTCCCCCTCGCATTCACCGAGCGTCATCACTCTCACGCACAGCGTGACACGCCCCACTGACAATCCGGCTTGCCGCCCGCCCAGGGCCCGTCCCGCGCGCGAAGGCGGCCGTGGCCTCCCGGCCGTCCGATGCCCGACAATGCTGCGCATGGCCGCAGCTATCTCCGCCAGCACACCGCCCGGGGCGCCGATCGGGCGGCGGGAGCGGAAGAAGATCCAGACCCGGCAGGCGATCCGCCGGGCCGCCTACCGGCTCTTCGAGGAGCACGGGTACGACGCGACCCCCGTCGACCGGATCGCCGAGGCCGCCGAGGTCTCCCCGAGCACCGTCTTCCGCTACTTCCCCGCCAAAGAGGACATCGTGCTCACGGACGAGTACGACGCCGTACTGGAGACCGGGATCCGGGCCCGCCCCGCGGACGAGCCGGTGATCGAGTCGGTGCGGCAGATCAGCATCGAGGCGCTGCGCGCGATGACGGCGGAGGACCGGGGTGAACTCGTCCAGCGCGTCCGGCTGATCCGTGAGGTTCCCGCCATCCGGGGCCGTACCGCGGAGCGCACCGCACGGGACGCCGCGATGCTCACCACCGTCCTGGCGGAGCGCTCCGGACGGCCGGCCGACGACCTGGAGCTGCGGGTGATCAGCGCCGTGATCCTGGCCGCGCTCCAGGAGGCGCTGCTCCACTGGGGCGAGAGCGGCCGCACCACCGATGCCGAGGCGTCGATCCACCGGGCCATGGACGTCCTGGGGCGCGGGCTCACGCTCTGAGGGCGGGGCACCCAGGGGGTGTTGGGGCCGGCGTCGAGGTCGGGGGCGGGGTCGCGGCCGTGGCTGGTGGCGGGGCTGAGCCCGGCGCCGCGGGCTGTGCCGTGGCGGAGGCCGGGCCAGGGGACCGGGGCGGGTCCGGGGCCGGTGGCCGTGCCGACGCCGATGCCGATGCCGATGCCGGGAGCGTGTCCAGGCGGAAGAGCGGGCCGCTGTCCGCCCCGGCGCGGGTCACGGCAGCCGGCTCCGCGGGCCCGGCCGGCGCCGCCGCTTCCGCCGCCCCGGCGCCCGGTTCGCCCAGCCGGGCCGCGAGACGTGCCCGCAGGCGCGACAGCCGCTCGATGCGGGCGTCCAGGTCGGCGAGCCGGCGCCGGGCGACCGCTTCCACCGCCGAGCATCGTTCCGGATCCGCGCCCCGGGGAGCGAGGTCCGGCACCCCACCGGGCGGCATCGTGGGCAGCAGATGCGCGAACGCGCGTACGTCCCCCACCGTCAGCCCGGCGTCCCGCAGTTCGCGCACCGCGCGCAGGCGGCGGATGTCCTCCGCGTCGTACACCCGGTGCCCGGACGGTGCCCTACGGGCCGTCACCAGCCCCTGCTGCTCGTAGTAGCGCAGCGCCCGCGGCGTCATCCCGGCGGCCGCGGCGGCTTCCCCGATGCGCATCTCCCCTCCCCCTCCGGCGGGTTCAGCCACGCCGCTCCGGGCCGGGGCGGCGGTCGTCGTGCCGGGCGCAGGCGGCGTCCAGCACCCGCTCGATGCCCGCCGCCCCGTACAGCAGGTCCTCGTCCGCCCCGTGGCCGCCGACGAGTTGGAGCCCGAGCGGCAGCCCGTCCGCGGCCCGGCCGGCGGGCACGCTGACGGACGGGAGTCCGGCGTTGCTCCAGGGCAGGCACATGATCGAGCTGCCCGTGGTGGTGAGGTCGGCGGGCGCGGGGCCGGTGGCCGACGGGGCGATCCACAGGTCGATGCCGGCGGCGGCACCGTCCGCGGCGAGCCGTGCGCGGAAGGCCGTACGCCGTTCCCGGGCCGCTTCGTAGGCGGCGTCCCCGATCGTGTGGCCCTCCCGGATGGCCGAGGTGGTCTCGGGGCGGTAGCGGTCGCCGAAGCGGGCGAACCAGTCGGCGTGGGCGCGGGCGACCTCGTAGCGGTTCATCGTGAAGAGCTGCTCCACGATCTGCTCGAAGTCGGCCATCACCGGCACCTCGCGGACGGTGTATCCGGCGGCCCGGAGGAGTTCCCGCTGCGCCGCGAAGGCACGCAGCGCCTCGTCGCCGGCGCGCGCCAGATAGGGGCCGGCCGGCACGCCCAGCACCGGGAGCGCTCCCCGCCCCGCCGCTTCCGGCGCCCGCCAGCCGTCGACCAGCACCGACGCGGCCAGGGCGACACCTGCCACGTCCGTGGCGTAGCACCCGAGAGTGTCGAATCCGGCGGCGTTGGGGATCACGCCGTCGATCGGGATCCGCCCGTAGGTCGGCTTGAAGCCGACCACGCCGCAGTACGCGGCGGGCCGGATCATCGACCCGACGGTCTGCGTCCCGATGGCCAGCGGCACCATCCCGGCGGCGACCGCGGCCGCCGACCCGCTGCTCGAACCACCGGGCGTGTGCGCCGGGTTGTGCGGATTGCGGGTCGGCCCGGGGGCGGTGACCGCGAACTCCGCGGTCACGGTCTTGCCCGCGATCAGGGCACCGGCGGCGCACAGCCGGTCGACGACGGCGGCCTGCGCGCCGCCGAGCACCTCGGGCGGCAGCGCCGAGCCCGCGCGGGTGGGCAGCCCGTCGGCGCGCACGATGTCCTTGATCCCGACGGGGACGCCGTGCAGGACGGGCCGGCCGGCGGCGTCCGCCCGCCCCGCGTCGGCCTGCCGGCGGGCCGCCTCCAGGAGCCGCGTACGCCGCCCGGCCTCCGGCACGAACGCCTGCACCTGCGCATCCACGGCGTCGATCCGGTCGCAGGTGCGGCGCGCCGCGTCGACGGGGTCGTCGGCGCCGGCCCGCAGCGCCGCGGCCTCCTGGACGAGTGATCGCTGTCCGAGCAAGGTGGTCACTCGTGCAGGCTACAACCGGCGACCGACAGCGGCGGGTGCCTCGCCCCGCCGCCCGGCGACGCGGCCCGGTGACCTCACAACTCCACGAGCACGGCGCCCAGATGACGCCCCTCGGTCAGCTCGCGCAGGGCCCGCGGCGCCTGCTCGATCCCCTGCAGCCGGGTGTGCGGGAAGGTGAGGGTGCCCTCGCGCAGCCCCTCGCCGAAGCGCCGGTTCCACTCCGGGATCAGGTCCAGGTGCTCGTAGAGGGCGACGCCGCGCAGGGTGACGCTGCGGGAGAGCAGCGAGAGGGTGTCGATCTCGACCGTGGTGGCCCTGGCGTCCCCGGAGAGCTGGCCGGCGAGCGCGCCGACGACGGCGATCCGGGCGCCCCGGTTGGCGAGGGCGAGAGCGGCCTGCAACTGCTCGCCGCCGACGTTGTCGAAGACCGCGTCGATGCCCTCCGGGGCGGCCGCGCGCAGTTGCTCCTCGATGGGGCCCGCGCCGCGGATCACCACCGCGTCATAGCCGAATTCCTTGATCAGCCGGTCCCCCTTCTCCGGCGACCCCGTGCTGCCGATGACCCGGGCGGCGCCGCGCAGCCGGGCGATCTGGCCCGCCAGGGAGCCCACTCCGCCCGCCGCCCCGGTGACGAAGACGGTGTCGCCGGGGCGCACTTCGGCGCCGCGCACCACCCCCATCCAGGCGGTGGGGCCCTGCGAGAGGCAGGCCGCCGGGTCGGGCAGCAGGCCGGGGTCGAGCCGGTGCGCCTGGTCGGCGTCCACCACGGCGTACTCGCGCCAGCCGAGGCGGTGTTCCACCAGATCGCCGGGGTGCAGGTCGGTCCCCGGGGCAGTGGCCACCACCTCGCCGACGGCGGCGCCGTGCAGCGGTTCGCCGATCTCGTAGCGGGGCATCGGCACCCCGCTGCTCTCGTCCATCAGCGTGCGCATCACGGCGGCGACGCCCATCACGGTGTTGCGGACCAGCACCTGGCCCGGCCCGGGTTCCGGAACCGGCACCTCCACGATCTCGAAGAGGTCATCGGTGACGGGCCCCCGGGGGCGGGCGGCCAGGCGGACTTCACGGTGTGTGCGCTCTGTCATGCCCCGAGGCTAGAACCTGACGCGCACGTCAAGGTCAAACCTGCCGCCGGCCCCGTAGGCCCCGCGAGCCCGCCAAGACCCGAACGACGCCCCTGCCCGCTACCCGCTACCCGCCGAGCCGTTCCGTCAGCTCCTCCGGTTCCGTCGTCGGCCGCTCGCAGGTGAAGCGGCGGCAGACGTAGGCGGCGGGCCGGCCGTCGACCAGGGGCCG
Source organism: Streptomyces angustmyceticus (assembly GCF_019933235.1). Taxonomy (NCBI): domain Bacteria; kingdom Bacillati; phylum Actinomycetota; class Actinomycetes; order Kitasatosporales; family Streptomycetaceae; genus Streptomyces; species Streptomyces angustmyceticus. Next base: position 2,983,680 of record NZ_CP082945.1, read on the forward strand.
GTCCTTCAGGAGCGGCACCTCGTCGACCCCGGGTTCGCCCAGCGCGACGACCGCCCCCGGGGCGGTGCCGAGCAGCGCGGCGCGGTGCAGCGCGGCGGTGGCCGGATCGCCCTGGGGGCCGACGACGGCGACCTCGCGCGGACCGTCCAGCGCGGCCTCGGCGACGGCCAGCCCCCAGCCGATGAAGCGCGGGGCCCGGCCGCCCAGCGCGGTGACGATGCCCAGGGCCCGCTCCGCGGCGTCCCGGTGGAGCTCGCTGCCGGTCAGCGCCGCATAGGACAGCAGCGCGCCGGCCGCGGCGGTCCACCCGGAGGGCGTCGCGTTGTCGGTCGGGTCCTGGGGGCGGCGGATCAGGGCCTCGGCATCGGCCGCGGTGTCGTAGAGGGCGCCGTCCTCGGTGGTGAACTGGAGCAGCACGGTGTCCAGGAAGAAGCCCGCGAACTCCGCCCAGACGCCCTCCCCGGTGACCGAGGCCAGGGTGAGGAAGCCCTCCGCGACATCGGCGTAGTCCTCCAGGACGCCGGAGTTGGCGCCGGGCGTGCCGTCGCGGGAGGTGCGGTGCAGCCGGGCCTGCCAGTCCATGTGGACGCGGACCAGCAGGTCGGCGGCGTCGGTGGCGGCCTGGATCAGGTCAGGACGGTCGAAGTAGGCGCCGGTCTCGGCGAGCGCGGCGATGGCCAGCCCGTTCCAGGAGGCGACGACCTTGTCGTCCCGCCCCGGGCGCGGCCGCTCCTCCCGCGCCGCGAGCAGCCGCTGCCGGACGGAGGCCACCCGGTCGGCGTCCACCGGGCCGTCGGCGTCCGGGAGCTGGAGGACCGAGGCGCCCTCCTCGAAGGTGCCTTCCGGGGTGACACCGAAGCGGGCGGCGGCGAACTCCGCGTCCTCCTCGCCCAGTACGGCGCGCAGTTGCTCGGGCGTCCAGACGTAGTAGGCGCCCTCGACATGCCTGCCGGTGCCCGACCCGTCGTCACTGTCGGCGTCCAGTGCGGAGGCGAAGCCGCCCTGTTCGGTGCGGAGTTCGCGGACCATGAAGTCGGCGGTCCCGACGGCGATGCGCCGGGCGAGGTCCGAGCCGGTGGACCGCCACAGGTGGGCGTAGGTCCGGCACAGCAGGGCGTTGTCGTAGAGCATCTTCTCGAAGTGCGGCACGGTCCAGGTGGCATCCACCGCATAGCGCGCGAACCCGCCGCCGAGCTGGTCGTAGATGCCGCCCCGGGCCATCGCCGCACAGGTCGCCTGCACCATCTCCAGAGCCCCGGCGGACCCGGTGCGGGCGTGGTGGCGGAGCAGGAACTCCAGCACCATGGACGGCGGGAACTTGGGCGCCCCGCCGAACCCGCCGTTCACCGCGTCGAACTCCCGGGTCAGCCCCATCAGGGCACCGTGCAGCTCCTCCGGCAGCGGGGGCCGCCGGTCCGCGGGCAGCGACTCGGTGAGCGACCGCCCGGCCAGGTCGGCGACGATCCGCCCGGCGACCTCGCCGACCTCGTCCCGCCGGTCCGCCCAGGCGCTGCGCACCCCCTCCAGGATCTGCCCGAAGGACGGCATGCCGTGGCGCGGCTCGGGCGGGAAGTACGTACCGAAGTAGAAGGGCTCGGCCTCGGGCGTGAGAAACACGGTCATCGGCCAGCCCCCCTGCCCCGTGGCGGCCTGCACGGCCTCCATGTACACGGAGTCGACGTCGGGACGCTCCTCCCGGTCGACCTTGACCGCCACGAAGTGCTCGTTGATCAGGTCCGCGGTGGCCTGATCCTCGAAGCTCTCGTGCGCCATCACGTGACACCAGTGACACGAGCTGTAGCCCACGCTGAGCAGGACCGGCACACCGCGCCGCCGCGCTTCCTCGAAGGCGTCGGACGACCACGGCCACCAGTCGACCGGGTTGTCGGCGTGCTGGAGCAGGTAGGGGGAGGTCTCATGGGCCAGGCGGTTCGGCATGGGGCCATCCTCTCCCAAGGAGGCGCGGGGACCCGGGAGCGGACGGAGTTGTCCACATGCCTGCCGGAATTCACGCGGACGCGGCGCTCGGTGGATCGGCGACGGATACCGACCGCGGGCGCACGGCGGGCCCGCTGTGCGCCCGCGGCGCTGGCACTCCACGGATAACCGGAATACCCCAGACGATCAAGCACCTGGGCTCCACGCTGCTGCGCTGTCCGTATCGTTCTGGTGACGGCGCCAAAGGCACGCGTGCGCGTGTTCCCTCAGCCGCGGCGCCGCGAAGGGAGGATTCGGAGCTTCCATCTGCGGCCGCCCGACGGGGGTCGGCCTTCCGCAGGGAGGGCCGGAACGGGTTCCTCGCGGTGTCCGCCGGAGGAACCTGCCCCTATGCCGTTCTGCGGCCGGCTGCCGTCCTTACTGCGTGCCTGCCGCCACTGGGCCACGACCTCGTCGATATCGATCAGCGGGCAGCCGAGCGGCGGGCCCGGCGGCGGCATGCGCAGGTTGGCAGCGATCTTCTCGTTGACCGGCTCGAGGATTTCGCGTACACGCCGTTCGGACGGCGCTCCGGCTGCCTCGGCCAGGACGTCCTCGATCTCCTTGCGCAACGCGAGAGTGGGCTGGAGTATCGCGGTGGAGCCCTCCTGAGCCATCTTCTTCTTGATCCACCACTGCTCGTCGTAGGGCACGCTCGCGTGGGGCAGGGGTTTTCCCACGCCCGGCAGCTGGGCGAACTCACCCCGCTGCTCCGCCTCGCGGATCTGCTTGTCGATCCAGGATTCGTAGCTGAGCCCAGGGGGCTTTCGCTCAGTCATGCCGCTTCCTTCCCATGCTCGGTATCACGGTGTCCTCCCCATGCTCGGTATCACGGTGTCCTCCTGTGCGGCCCGTCTCACGAGCGAAGCGCTGCCGTGAGGTTCTCCACCAGTCGGGTCTCTGCCCGCGTCACCGACTCGGTGGTCCGTGCCGCGTAGAGATCGTGCACGTCGATGCCCGGTAGCCTTCGCACGGCGTCGCCGGCGGCGTGTGCCGCGCACAAATCCAGGACCACACGACCTGTGCGGCCCGACTGCCAGCTGTGCAGATCGCTTTCCGCCATGGGCAGCCCCAGCGTCGTCACGACGACGAAGGCGTCCCCGGGGACGAGACACAGATCCTGAAGGGTGACGACGTGCCGGTAGGCCGGTGAATGGAAGGACAGGCAGTCCGCGGAGCCGAGCACCTCGGCGAGCGGAGCCCAGCGTGCCACTCCCTCCGGCTCGGAGCGGGGGGTCGGCGTATGGAAGATGACCTCCATGCCCAGCGCGGCAGCCACCGTGCCGACGCGCCGGGCCACGGGCCCATAGCCGATGAGCCCCAGGCGGCGCCCCGCCAACTCCCCTGGTGCATCCTCACCGTGCCGCGCATGGTCCAAGAACTGTTCGATCACGAACTCGACCGTGCCAATGTCGCCGTAGCCGTAGATGGGCGACACGGTGATGCCCTCACGCCGGGTGTGGTCCAGGTCGACGCGGTCGGTGGACGTGGCGCGCAGACCCACGTAGCGCAGGGCGGGCAGCTGACTCAGGCGCCCGGAGTCGAGCTGGTCCTTCCAGCCCGCCAGCAGGGCGTCCGTCCGCGCGAACCGCTCTCCGGTCTCCGAATCCGGTGAAGGCCACTGGGTCAGGTGCAGCGGTGGCCGCTCGCTCAGCGGGCGAAGGGCATCGAGAAGGCCGGGGGACGGCCAGACTCCGGGCAGGAGGGAGACCTGCCGGAACACGGGAGTGGGCACCGTACTTCCTTTCGGGGGGATCGGTCGGGAGCGGTTTTTGGAAATGCGCAGCGGCGGCCTCGCAATCAGGAGCCACCCGTCACGGGCGGCACCACCGCGTCAATGAGGTGCGGACCGGGTTCTGCGGCGGCCGCGCGCAGCTGACGGGTGAACTCCTCGGTCGTGCGGGCCCGCGTGGCGGGTACGTCCATACCCTTCGCCAGCGCGACGAAGTCGAGCCCGGGGATGTCGATGAGCGACCGGCTGCGCCGAACGTCTTCGCCCTCGAACGCCCCGACCCGACGCAGCTCGGAGTCGAGGATCGCGTACGAGGCGTTGTTGAAGACGACCGTGGTCACGTCGAGGCCCTCGCGCGACTGCGTCCACAGCGACTGGAGGGTGTACATCGCGCTGCCGTCCGCCTCCAGATTGAGGACAGGACGGTCCGGGCAGGCGACGGCCGCGCCCGTGGCAACCGGCATACCCATACCGATCGAACCGCCGGTGATGTTGAGCCAGTCGTGCAAGGGCGCGCCGGCCGTGGCGCTCGGCAGCCACTGGTCGGACGTCATGGCCTCGTCGACGACGACGGCCCCCTCCGGCAGGAGCGCGCCGATGACGGCCGCGGCCTTCTCCGCCGTCAGCTCCCCGCTCGGCAGCGCCGGCCTGTGCTCGTCGGTGACGAGCGGCGCGGTGCCGGGTGCCACTAGGTCCGCCAGGTATTCGAGCGCGCCGGATGCCGCGCCGAGGTCGTGCACCTCGCACCCGGACGGGATCAGGGTGCTCGGCTTGCCCGGGTAGGCAAAGAACGAGACGGGCTCGCGCGTGCCGGCGAGGATGAGGTGCCGCGCCCCGGCGAGGCGTCGTACCGCCAGGTCCCTGGGGTAGGGCAGCCGGTCGAAGCGCGGGAGGCCCGCTCCTCTCTCGTGTCGCGCCGGGGACTTCTCGGCCAGGACGTCGACCCCGGTCGCCGCGGCGATGCGGCTCGCCGCCGCCAGGCCCGCACGCCGCATGTTGCCGCCCCCGATGAGCAGGAGGCACCCCTCGTTCTCGCGCAGGGTCTTGGCGATCCGCTCCACCGCGACCTCGTCGAACGACGGGGCCTGCGCGGCGGGCACGGGCACGGCGACGCCGCCCTCGGACCAGCAGACGTCGGACGGCAGGACGAGCGTGGCGACGCCGCCGGGTAGATGGCCGACCGGAGTCCGCGCGGCCCGAACGGCGTCGGCGGCGTCCTGCCCGGCGTCGGCGGAACTCCCGGTCCGGCGCACCCACGCCGATACCGTCCCGGCCATGCTCTCGATGTCGGAGTCCAGGGGCGCGTCGAACGGTTTGTGGTATGTCGCGTGGTCGCCCACCATATTGATCAGCGGCGTACCCGCGCGGCGGGCGTTGTGCAGGTTCGCGAGACCGTTGCCGAGGCCTGGTCCCATGTGCAGGAGCGTCGAGGCGGGCTTTCCCGCCATCCGGCCGTACCCGTCAGCGGCGCCCGTCGCCACCCCCTCGAACAGACAGAGGATGCCGCGGATCTCCGGCGTCGAGACCATGCCTGCGATGAGGTGCATCTCGGAGGTGCCCGGATTTGTGAAACAGACGTCGATACCGCCGTGCACAAGGGTGTTAAGCACTGCTCGGGCGCCGTTCATGGTGGTGCCTGCCTTTCGGGGGTCAGCCTGCGATCTGGACGCGCTTGAGGTGCCGCTGTGGGTCCTCGAAGGCGTTGCGGGAATGCAGCATCCGCCAGTTGTCCCAGACCACGAGGTCCCGCTTCTTGTAGCGGATGGCGATGTGGTTCTCCTCGTAGAGGGCACCTCCGCGGTCGATGAGACGCCGTGCCAGCTCGTCGCCCTCCGGGATCTCCAAGTAGCTCGTCGAGTACCGGAAGATCAGCTCGCCGTCGCGCTCCTCCAGGACCGGGTGCTCCGCCGTGGGCACCACACCGCGGCGGGCGAGGCCCTCCGTGGACTTCCACTGGTACACGGTCTCGAGGAAGTGCTGCCGCTCGCTCTCGTCAAACTCCGCGAGCACACGGTCGCCGTCGAGCATCGTGGTCTCGCCGCCGCGCCCCTCGGCCGGCCTGACGCACCACAACGCGAGATACCGCGGCGGCGTGCCGCGGAACTCGTATCCCTCCGTGTGGGGCTGCAACCCTCCGCGGTTCTGGCCGTGGTTGACGTCATCCATGCCCCACTCGGGCTTCACGTCCCCGACGACGGTGCCGGTGGGCGTGGGCTGGAACGTGCCCAGCTCCCGGAGGAAGGCCACGTGGTCGAAGGACTCGGGGACGTCGACGACATGTACGTATCCGTTGTTGCCGAGCAGTTGGCGGAACGCGTACCGGAGTACGCCTTCGGCCAGTTCGTCGCCGTTCATGTCGACGCATGAGACAACACTGTCGGGGCACTTGGTCACGGTCGCTCCATTCGTTTCGTCGATATAGGTCGATGGGGGTCAATATGGCTTGCTGTGGCGGGAGTTCAATAGCTGACGAGTACCTTCAGGGCCGTTCGCTCGTCCATCGCCTTGTAGCCGCCGGGCACTCCTTCGAGTCCGACCGTCAGGTCGAACACCGGCGACGGGTCGATCACCCCGTCGAGCACGTCGGGCAGCAGCTGGGGGATGTAGGTCCGCACCGGCGCGACGCCGCCGCGCAGCGCGACGTTCCGCTCGAAGACGTCGCTCAAGTCCAGGCCCGTGTCGCTGCCGTGCGGCACGCCGACGCAACCGATCGAGCCGCCGTCTCTGACGATCTGTACCGCCGTCCACAGGGACTGTGCGGTCCCCACGGCCTCGATGACCGCGGGCACGCCGCGGCCGCGGGTCAGTTCGCGCACGGCCTCGATCGCCGCCTCTCCGCGCTCGGGGACGACGTCGGTCGCACCAAAGGACCTGGCGACGTCCGTACGGGAGGGGTGCCGACCGAGCGCGATGATCCGTTCGGCGCCCAGGCGCTTGGCGGCCAGGACCCCGCAGAGTCCGACCGCGCCGTCGCCGACGACGGCTACCGTCGTGCCGGGCCCCGCGCCCGCGCCGACCGCGCCGTGGTGGCCGGTCCCCAGCACGTCGGACAGCGTCAGGAGGGCGGTGAGCAGCCGCCGGTCGGACGCCGCCTCGTTCGGGAGGCGTACGAGGGTGCCGTCGGCATACGGCACCCGGACCGCCTCGCCCTGGCCGCCGTCTGATCCCTGCGTGCCCCAGAAGCCGCCCCGCTCGCACGACGTGGTCAGCCCCTCGGCGCAGTAGCCGCACTCGCCGTCCGACCAGACGAACGGCACGACGACCAGGTCGCCGACGACGCAGCCCCCGACATCGGTGCCGACGTCCTCGACGATGCCGACGAACTCGTGGCCGGTGCGCTGCCCCGGCTCGAAGTCGGCCACGCCCCGGTAGGCCCACAGGTCGGTGCCGCAGACGCAGGAGAGTACAACCCGCACCACGGCGTCGGTGGGCTGCCGGATCACCGGGTCCGGCACCTCCTCTACCCGTACGTCGCGGGAGGCGTGGATGACAGTGGCGCGCATGCGTGGGGTCCTTCCTGCTGGGCGAGTGAATCCTGGGCGGACGGGCCGTGGGTATACGGATCCTGAGCGAACGGATCGAGCACCTCGTCCACGGCGGCGAGCAGTTCGCCCATCGTCGTCGCGGGCTCCTGCTCGGACGGCTCGGTACGTATCTCGATCGACTCGGCGACCTGGCGGGCCCTACGCGCGGCGGCCGCGCTGTTCTCCGCGCGCACCACGACCACCCCGGACCGGTCCTCCGACCAGTGCAGCGGGCGGACGTCCTGGCCGGGTTCGACCTTGACCTCGACGCGCACCACGCCGGCCGCCGCGCGGGCCTCGTCCACGCCCTCGACCGACTCCACGCGCCCGGCGGGCGGAGTGAGGAAGCGCACCGCGGCGGCGCCGTCGGCCGCCGGTTCCGGGACGGTGACCGGGTCGGGGCCCGCGAGTCGGTAGGTGAGCCGCTCCAGGTCGACGCCGTGCACCATGGCCACGAGTTCGTTGATGTGGCCTCCGGCACAGCGGTTGTGGGACTCCACCACGCGCGGCCCGTCGGCGGTGAGGATGACCTCCGTGTGCGCGGGGCCCTCGACCAGGCCGACAGCGTCCAGCATCCGACACGTGAGTGCGGCGACCGCCGACGCCTCCTCCTGGTTCAGCTCCGCCGGGACCACGTGGCCCAGTGCCACCACGCCGTCGCCGTTGTCCTTGCCGGTGATCGCGAGGACGGTGTGCCTGCCGTCCACGGAGAAGGTCTCAACGCTGAGTTCGGGGCCGGCGAGGAGTTCCTCGACCATGAAGTGACGTACGCCGTACGAGGCCAGCCAGTCCCAGGCCTCGGTCGCTTCGCCGGCCGAGCGGACCTTGCGCACCGCCAGGCTTCCCGACCCTTTCGTCGGCTTCACCACCGCCCCGCCGTGGTGCGCGACGAAGTCCCGCAGCGCTTGGCAGGAGGTCCCGCGGCGCGCGGCGACACTGCCCAGGCCCCGGGTGTTCAGGAGGTCGCGCAGGGCGAGCTTGTCGTGGAGCACGCGGGCGACACCGACGCCGTTCCCCGCGATGCCCAGGACGGTGGTGAGGTGCCCCGCCACCAGGGGGCCCGCCTCCGTCTGGCTCAGGACCCGGGTGAACGGGGCGTGTTGGTGGAGCGCTCTGGCCAGCGTGGTGACCAGGCCGATGTCCTGGTAGTCGATCAGGTGGGTCTGCGCGCAGTGTTTCCTGGCGGCGGGTTCGAACAGGACGGGCTTGTCGACATTCACGACGCAGAGGCCGCATTCCGCCGCCTTCCGCGCACTCTCCGCGGTCCCGCCGAGCAGCAGGATCCGCGGTGCGGTCGGGCCCGGTACCGAAGGGCTCATCGCCGACTCCCCTCGTCGCGCGGAGTCGGCAGGAATCCGGACTCGGCGAAATACCGGACGTAGCCCGTGAAGACCTTCTCGTCGATGTCCGGGCAGGCGATGCCCGTGCCGCGCAGCAGCAGACGGGTGTCGGCCGTGTCGAAGCGCACGCTGCCCTCGGGGTCGTCGTCCCGGCCGTCGCCCATGACGCCGAGCAGCGGGAAGGCCGCGTTGTCGGGCATGGCCTCGATGGCGCGCAGCCACTCCTTTACGGGGACGTCCGTGATGGGCAGGGCCAGCGCGCGTCGCAGGCACGCGACGGCCCGGCTGAACGACATGAGCCGCTCACCAGCCAGGTGGAAGCTCCTGCCTGCCGCCTCGGGGGTGCTCGCCAGGGCGACGACGGCGCGGCTGACATGGTCCACCGGAACCAGGTCGAAGGCGACGTCGTCGAGGCGCGGCGCGAGGCCCGCCTGCGCGCAGCCCTTGAGGAGCAGCCACAGGAAGTCCGCGCTCTGGCAGGCGCCGGTGGTGGCGTCTCCCGCGATGCGGGTCGGCCGGTACACGGTCACCGGCAGGCCGCGTTCCCGCGCGGTCTCGACCAGCCGCTCGGCCACCCACTTGCTCTGGGTGTAGCCGTGCACGAGCGCCTCCACCGGGGTGAGGGGTTCGTCGGGCCCGATCCGGCGGCCGGTGAGCGCGCGTCCCGCGAACACTCCGACAGTCGAGATGTGATGAACGGGAACCGTGCGATGGGCCGCAGCGAGTCGCAGCACCTCGACCGTGCCGCGAACGTTCGCTAGTCGCGACTGGGCGTACGCCTGGGCAAGATTGACGCTGGCTCCCGCATGGTGGACAACGTCCACAGTGCGCGCCAGCCGGTCGAATGCCTCCTCAGAGAGGCCGAGCCGGGGCAGCGCGAGGTCGCCGGCATGGACGACGATCCGCTCCTGTGCCTCCTCATCCGCGATGCCGTACGCCTCCTGCGCCGCGCGCAGCCGTGCGGCCGCGTGCGCCTGGTCCGTGCCTCGGACGAGGCAGTGCACCCGGGCCGACGTATGTGCGAGGAGTTCGCGCAGGAGGAAGGCGCCGAGGAAGCCGGTGGCGCCGGTGAGCAGCACCTCCTTGGGGTTGGTGACGACAGGCAGCACCTGCTGCGCGGGCACGATGTCCGGCGGCAGGACCAGGTCGGCCGTCAGGGCCGGTGTGTCCGGCCGCTGCCCGAGCCGGTCCACGAGCCGGGTCAGGGCCACGGGCGTGGGCGCGGTGAACACGCAGTTCATGGGGACCGCGACGCCGAACTCCTCACGCAGGGCGAGGGCGAGCCGCACGGCCAGCAGAGAGTCTCCGCCGTGGGCGAAGAAGTCGTCCTCGACGCCGGCACTGCCGACTCCCAGTACCGCCGCGCACAGCTCGGTGACCCTCTTCTCGGTGGGCGTGCGGGCGGGCTCGCCCTGCGGGGGCGCGACCGCCGTGCCGGAGCGGTCGCGAGCGAGCGCCGCCCTGTCCACTTTGCCGCTGGGCGTCAAAGGGAAGGAGGCCAGCGGCACACAGACCGCCGGCACCATGAAGGAGGGCAGGCGGTCGCGGAGCGCGGACCGCAGGGCCTCGGGGGTGAGGCCGTCCCCGGCGGTGGGGAGGTAGCCCACGGCGAGACGTCTGCCCTCCCCCGGTGCCCCTTCGGTGGAGACCACCACGGCGTCGGCCACTCCGGGCACGGCCTTGACGGCGGACTCGACTTCGCCGGTCTCCACGCGGTGGCCGCGGATCTTGACCTGGTCGTCGGTACGGCCGAGGAGTTCGATGCGGCCGTCTGGCAGCAGCCTGGCCAGGTCTCCGGTGCGGTAGACGCGGCCCGGCTCCGGCGCGTGGGGATCGCGGAGGAACCGCTCGGCGGTGAGTTCCGGAAGACCGAGGTAGCCCTGCGCGGGGGCCCGGCCGCCGACGTAGAGTTCTCCGGTTGAGCCGACCGGGCACGGCCGCATGGCGCCGTCGAGCACATACACGCGGGCGCCCGGGACGGGGCGGCCGATGGAGGGGCGATCGGGCCAGGACGCGGGGGGCCCTGTGAGGCGCTCGGCGGTGACCACGTGTGTCTCCGTCGGGCCGTACTGGTTCTCCAGTGACGCGTGGGCGAGATCGGTGAAGAACCTTCGGATCGCGGGCGTGACGAAGAGCTGTTCCCCGGCGGTCACCACTTCCTTGAGCGAGGGGCACCGGCGCTGTTCGGCGCACGCGTAGCGGGCGAGCTGTTGCAGGGCGACATACGGCAGGAAGAGCCGCTCGACGCGGTGCACGCTCAGCATGTCGCACAGCCGCTCGGGGTCCGTGCGCACGTCGTCGTCGATGAGGACGACGGCGCCTCCCGAGGCCCAGGTGGCGAAGAGCTCCTGAAAGGCGACGTCGAAGCTGAGCGGCGCGAACTGCAGGGTACGGGCGCCGGGACCGGAGCCGGAGCGGCGGCGCTGCCAGTCGACGAGGCCCGCCAGCGAACGGTGCGGCAGGGCCACCCCCTTGGGGCGGCCGGTGGATCCGGAGGTGTAGAGCACATACGCGATGTCTTCGTCACGGGCGGCGGGGAGGGCCGCCGGCGACTCCGCGTCCCCGCCCGCGGCGGTCCTGGGCGTCGGGACATCGTCCAGGAAGGTCACGGGGAGGTCGCCGGGAAGCGTCAGTCCTGCGGCCACGGAGCGTCGGGTCACCAGCGCCGTGGCGCCGCTGTCCCGGAGCATGTACGCGATGCGCTCAGCCGGGTAGCCGACGTCCAACGGCACGCAGGCGCCCGCCGCCTTGAGCACGGCGAGGACCGCGACCGGCAGGTCGAAGGTGCGTTCCACGCAGAGGGCCACCCGGTGGCCCGCGTGCCCCCGCTCGACGAGCAGCGCCGCGACGGCCTCGGCCGACGCGTCGAGGTCCCGGTAAGACAGGGTGTCCTCGCCCCGCACCACTGCGGGCGCGTTCGGAGTCTTCCGCGCTTCGTCGGCAAAGACCGTGTGCACGAGGGGTATGGGGCCATCCGCGTCCGGTCCTGACGTCCAGCATCCGTGGATGAGCCGCTCCTCGGCGTCGGACAGGATCCGCAGGTCCGCCAGTGCGGTTTCGGGGCGAGCCACCGCGTGCGTGAGCACCGTCTGGTAGCGCTCCGCCAGGAGTTCGGCGGTGCGCCGATCGAACAGGTCGGACGAGTACTCCAGGAAGCCACGGAACCCATCGCCCTGCGGTACCACGCTCAGGAAGACGTCGTACTTCGCTGTGCCGTTGTGGAGCGACAGCCGCTCGGTGCTCGCGTCGGGCAGGCCCAGACCCGCGGCCTCCTGGGAGTCTGCGGTGAAGACGATCTGGAAGAGCGGGAACCTGCTGAGCGTGCGCTCCACCCCCAGCTCACCGACGAGCCGGCCGAAGGAGACCTCACGGTGCTCGACCGCGTCCAGGACGACGTCCTGGGTGGCGGAAACCAGCGAGGCGAACGACGCGGTTGGCGTCACTTTCTGACGAATCGGCAGCACCTCGGCCAGGCAGGCGATCACCGAGTCGAGCGCGGGCTCGTCCCGCAGGGAGACCGGAGTCCCGATAACCAGGTCCCGCTGCCCGCTCAACCGGTGCGTGAGCGCCGTCAGGGCGGCGAGCAGCACCACGTACGGCGAGCTGTGGCGCTGTTTTGCGAGAGCGCCGATACCACGGGCCACCTCGTCGTCGAGGGTGAACTCGACCTGTCCGCCGCGGTGACTCATCACCGCAGCCCGCGGATGGTCGGTGGGGAAGGCCGTCTCGTCAGGTGCGTCGCGCAGCGCGGTCCGCCAGTACGCCAGATGTGCGGCGTCCGTCAGGCGCGCCGTGCGGCGCCGCCGCTCCGCGTATCCGCCCATCTGCTGCGGCAGTTCCGGCAGGCCGTGCCCGGTGCCCGCGAGGGCGGCCCGGTAGCAGGCACTGAACTCGGCGTCGAGCAGGTGCAGGCTGGTGCCGTCCATGGCCGCGTGGTGCAGGACGACGAGGAGCACCGCGTCGCCGTCCACGCTGCCGGTCGGTTCGAAGAGGTACGCCCTGAGAAGCGGCGGGGCGTCGAGCGGGAGCGGCGCGGCGAGCGCCTCGCGCAGGGCCTCGTCCAGCTGGTCGCCGGGCACCGACCGCCTGGTGACCGTGATCGGCCCCGCGGGAAGCACGGTCTGCACAGGCCGGTCCGCGGCCAGGTGGAGGCGGGTGCGCAGCGCCTCGTGACGCCGGACGATCTCGGAGAGCGCGGCCTCGGCGGCGGGCACGTCGATGCGGCCGCTGATGCGGTGGGCCCATGACTCGACGTACCGTGAACGGCCTTTTTGAAACTGGTCGTTGAGCCAGATCGACTCCTGCTCGAACGACATCGGGTGGCTGGCGTGCGGCGTGTTTGCCGTCCGCTGCGCACGTTGCTGGCTGGTCACCGTGATCCGATCTGTTCAGGCCTGCCGGTCGGAGGCGAGCTCGACCTGCTGGAGGTAGTCGCCGAAGCGCGGATGGGCGAAGACCGTCCTGAGCTTGACGGTGACGCCGGTCTCCCTGAGAAGGGCGCTGGAGAGCCGGGCTGCCGACAGCGAGCCGCCGCCGAGCGCGAAGAAGTCGGAGTCGGCGCCGACTTCGGGCGCTCCCAGCACCTCCTGCCACAGCCGCCGCAGGACGGTCCGCACGCCCGGGGCGCCGGCGGGCGCGACACCCTCGTCGAGCCGGGCCGTGGCCGCCGCTCGCAGGGCCCGTACGTCCACCTTGCCGCCCTCGGTGAGGGGGAATGCGTCCCAGCCGAGGATCTCAGCGGGGACCATGGCCGGTGGCAGTACGGGGCGCAGCCGGCCGGTCATCGCCTCCCGGTCGACGGGGTGCGGGGTGCACACGCAGCCGACGAGGGTCTCGCCGATCCGGAACACCTTGGCGTCCGTCACCGCGGGCTGGGCGGCCAGCACCGCGGCGATCTCACCAGGTTCGACCCGTACGCCGTTGATCTTGAGCTGGTCGTCGACGCGTCCGAGGAAGTGGAGCAGGCCGCGTTCCTCACGCACCCAGTCCCCGGTCCGGTACCAGGGGCCCTGCCCGGCTCCGGCGACGGCCGTCCGAAGGAAGCGGTCCTCGGGGAGCGGGTCCGTGCCGAGGTAGCCGAGGGCGACACCGGGTCCGCCGATGAGCAGCTCCCCCTCGGTGCCCGCGGGTACCGGGGAGTCCCGCTCGTCGACGACCGCCGTGCGCACGCCGGGCAGCGCCGCGCCGATAGGGATCCGCTCCCCCGTCGTCAGGTCCGGGGTCACGTCGCACGCCACCGAGGTAATCGTTGCCTCGGAGACCCCGTAGGCGTGCACGAGGCGGGCGCGCTCTGCGGAGCACCAGGCTCGGGCCGCCTCGACCGGCAGTTCCTCGCTGCCCGCGACGACCAGGCGCAGCGTGGGCAGCGCCGTGCCGCTCTCGTCGAGGTGGGCGGCCCAGCCGCTGAAGTATGAGGCGGGCAGGTTGCACACCGTGATGCCGCGACCGTGGACGATGCGGCTGAACCGGTCGTAGCTCACCTCACCCAGGCCCGTGGGGAGGATGTCGACCAGGGCTCCGGCGGTGAGAGTGGGCCAGATCTCCTCAGCGGCCACGTCGAACGCGAGTGAGGATGCCTGCAGGACCCGGTCGTCGGGGGCCAGCTCGAAGAGCTGGTGGACGGCTCGGCGGTGCGCCGCCAGGGAGCGTCTGGTGATGACCACACCCTTGGGAACGCCGGTCGTTCCCGAGGTGTGCACGAGGTAGGCGGCGATGTCATCGCGCTCGGTGGAGGCGGTGCGCCGCTCCGGGGCGGGTTCGTGGCCGCGCGCCTCGTCATGCGTGACCACGGCCGGGGCGCCGCCGTGCCGGAACAGCTCCTGGTCCGCGGTCTCCTCGGCGAGCACCAGGCGGGGCGCGGCCTCGTCGAGCATGTGGCGCAGGCGGGCGGCGGGCACGTGCTCGCCGAGCGCGAGGTACGCGGCATCGGCCAGCAGGACGCCCAGCAGCGCCGCCACGACCCGTGGGCTTCTGCGGCCCTGGACGGCTACCACGTCACCAACCCGGACGCCGCAGTCTCGCAGACACCGCTCGACACGCCGTGCGTGGCCCACCAGTTCGGCGTAGGTCCAGGTCTCGGCCCCGGTGGCCAACGCGGGCCGCTGGGGGTGGCGGTGCGCCGCGGCGAGCACAGCGTCCGCCACATCGTATTCGTTGGCGTCCATCACGACTTGACCCCTTTCGTCTTGGCCTCTTTCGTCTGTGGGGAGCCTGCGACCTCGCGCGGCGCCCCTGCCCGGCCGGTGGCCCTCGTCCGCAGCGCCCACGCCATAGCGGGCACGACCGCCGCGGCCACCAGGAGGAACCCCGCGGAGAGCGCCGCCCAGCCCGTCGCCGCGTACCGCTCGACGACGAGCGTGACCACGGCGGGGCCGAGGACGAGGTTGATCGAGCTGCCCAGCGCGAAGACCCCACCCCAGGTGCCCTGGGCCTGCGGCGGCGCGAGTTCGTACCGGAGCTTCCAGCCCGCGGCGGAACTCCACACCTCGCTCAGCGAAAGGAGCACCACAGAGACCACAAGCGCGCTCACGCCGACCAGGGCGGGCATTCCGGTGCTCACGGCGATGGCCAGGCACGACACCGTGGAGGCGAAGCTCGCGAGGAGCAGCAGCCTGCGCACTCCGCCGAAGGTCTCCGCGGCCCGGCTGAGCGGCACCTGCAGGGCCACGACCAGGACGGCGTTCAGGCCGTAGAGCCAGGCTCCGAGCCCGCTGGGCAGGCCTGAGTGCGTCACGATCCACAGCGGGATCCCGATACGCAGCACGATGTCCCCGACGGCGAGCAGGCCGTACAGGACCGACAGCGTCAGGTAGGGCACATCGCGCACGGCGTTGCGGATCGGCACGACGTCGGCCCGCCACTCCGGCCCGGCTGCCCGCTTCGGCAGCCCCAGGCACAGGACGGTCGCCGCCGCCTCGGCCAAGGCGCTGCCCAGAATGAGCGCGAGATAGGCGGGCGCATCGTCCAGAGTGAGGGCGAGCCCGGCGGCGAGAGCGCCGAGGATGATCCCCACATTGAACGCGCTGCGCAGGTACGCGGAGACCGTCACACGGGCCTCGCTGTCCGTCATCTCCGCTACCAGCGCCTCGCGGCAGATCCAGCCGCCCTGGACGAAGACGCCGAGGAGGGAGACCACAACGACGAACTCCACGAGCCCGTGGACCGCGGTGGCGGCGACGAGCAGCAGAACCTGTGCCACGCCCATGAAGACGGTGGCCCCGCGCGCGCCGACCTTGTCGGCGAACCGCCCCAGGTGGATGGAGAGGGGCAGCCAGACGAGGCCGGCGACGGTCAGGCCGATCCCGACCTGGGACACCGGGAGCCCGACGTAGCGCGTGAAGTAGATCGCGTTGCCGGAGGCGTACATTCCGAAGCCGATGCTGGCCAGGAAGTTCACCCCCGTGAGCCTGAGCAGCGGTCCGGACAAGGGAATGAGGCGGCGCACGGCTACGAGAGCAGCTCGGCGGGAGTGGCGGCAGCCTCGCCCACCTCATGCAGGATGTGCCCGATGCGGCTCTCGCAGCGGGCCACCTCGGTGCTGCGCAGCTCCTCGGGCCGCTCGTCGCCGCCGTCCCCCCGTGGGTACAGGCCCCGGGCGGCGACGTCCGACGCCACCGCGTCCAGTCTGCGCAGGAGTTGGCTGGTGATGCCGTCGGCGTCCACGGGCGCGCGCAGGGTCATGAAGAAGTTGTCGTACAGGATCGCCGTGCGCTCCGAGGGGCGGACGACGGTCTCCTTCATGGTCTGCTGCAGCAGGGAACGGCCCTCGGGTACGAGGAGTGCGGCGATGCCGTCGTGGATCGTCTTGTGGACGTCCACGGCGCGGGCGAGCCCTGCGGCTTCCGGGGCGTCTCCCCGGGCCACGCCCCGTCCTCGGAACAGGCCGCGCACGGGGACGAAGTCCGAGGCCCAGGTCCCGCTGAAGCTGCGGTGCTGGAGTTGCATGCGGGGCCTGATCAGGCTCTGATAGAGGTCGATCGGACAGGATCCCGTGTAGAGCAACATGGCGCAGTAGCCGTACGCGTACGTCTCCAGGCGGGCCAGTGAGGCACGGTCCGGCGTTTCCCGGCCCGCGTTCCTGTCCAGGATCTCTCCCATCAGGTGCCAGATCAGAAAGGTGATCTGATGTCCCGTGATCCAGCGGAACCAGAACAGCTGGTCGTCGGTGGGGTCCGTGCGGATGGCCGGCAGATCCGGCGACCCGCCGTCCGCGAGGAGGCGCAGACGGAACAGGACGAGGTCGGGGTTGCAGGGGGGCAGGGCGCTCGGGACCACGGCGGACGAGACGGTCGCATATCCGACCGGCGGCATCGTCAGGGGTTCCAGGCCGTAGGCGAAGTCTCCGAACTCCCACTCGGCGGTGCGCGGTTCGGCTACCAGGGTTCCGTCGCTCAGACTTGTCATCGGTGACCGTCCGGTATGTAGCTGAGTTCGTACTCGAGGCCGTTCACGTCCAGGAGGTAGAGACTCTGCACGCCGTCGTCGTCGACGACGATCTCGGTCGGCATCTCCGGCCGGGCGAAGGTGAAGCGCCCCGATTCGTAGAGCTCGATCCACCGTCGGCGGCGCTCGGCAAGCTCCTGCGGCGTGGCCACCTGAATGCACACGTGCTGGAAGACGAATCCATCGTCGTCGGCCGTTCTGCCGTTGTGGCCCGCGCGGTCGAAGAGGTGCAGCCGGATCTCTCCGACGGCCAGCTCGATCAGCTTGCGGATGCCCGGCAGCCTGCTGAGGGTGAGCTCGGAGAAGCGGTCGAGTTCCCACTTCTTCTCGGCGTCGAAGAACTCCTGGTACCAGTCGAAGCAGTTGTCCAGATCTGCGGTCTGCACTCCCACGTGGTGAATTCTGGGGTGGTTCGAACGATCCACTGCGTCATCTTCCTTTCGGGGTACAACCGGTCGGGGCGAAGGTGGCTTTCCGGTCAGGACGGCGGCGGGACCGGGCCCGTGGGCCCGGTCACCGCCCGGGGCGGGTCGGGCTCCCGTCAGGCCTTGCTGTAGAGCACCCCGTCGGCCCAGACGTACCGGGTGCGGCCCCACTCCATGGCGGACGCCGCGTCCGGGAAGAAGCCGTGGCCGTTGAGGTTGGCGCTGGTATTGCACAGCACCGGAATGCCGCTCAACTCGTGGTAGGTGCGCAGTATCTCGGCGAGCACGGGGTCGTCCTCGTTGCTGACGGTCTGCAGGCGGGCCGTGCCGTCGAGGTGGGTGATGGCGGGCACGCGGTCCAGCCACTCGGGGCGCACGTCGTGGTCGAAGAGCATGTACGGGTCCGGGGTGCCCGGGTCGAAGATCTCGGGGGCGTGCTCGGTCAGGCAGATGGGGGCCACCGGGCGGTAGTGCTCGCGCTTCTTGAGGTCGTTCAGCAGCTCCTTCATCGACGGGTCGCTCGCCGGGGCGATGATGCTGCGGGCGCCGAGCGCGCGCGGGCCGAGTTCTGCCCGGCCGCGCAAAAACACCAGCGGCTCGCCACTCTCGTGCAGGATCTGGGCGACCTCCGCGGGGGTGCAGTCCCTGGCCGTCCAGCCGTCCGGCGTGCGGGGGGTCGGGACCAGGGCAGGGCCCTGGCGCTGGTGCCACTGGACGGCCGAGACGCCCTTGCCGCGCGCGTACTCGGCGCATGCGGTGCCGATGGCGGAGCCGGAGTCGTCGGGGTACGGCGGCACCCAGACGTCGTTGAAGAGCGGGTGGGCGCGCAGTGCGCTGTTCCACTTGATGTTGAGGGCGCAGCCGCCGGCGAAGCTGAGGTTCCAGGGACCCTCACCCTTCCAGCGCGTGATCTTCTCGACGACCCGCTCGACGAGGAGCTCCTCCATGAACTGGTGCATGCTCGCGAGGACGTCCTCGTCCGAGACGCCGAGTGCGGCGATGCGCTCGGCCGCATCGCCGAGGTAGGCGTGCGTGTAGCGGTGCGAGGGCTCACCGGTGCTGCCGCAGCCGATGACGTCACGGCGGTACTCGGCGACGGCGTCGGTCGGCGCCTCGAAGTTCCGGTGGAAGGCGTCGCGCATGGCTTCCTGCACGGCGTCCTGCGGCTTGCCCAGGGCGATATACGCCATGAGCTTGCCGGCGACGGAGAGGTCGTCCACGACCTGGGATCGGTCACCGGTCCTGCGGGCCCACGGACCGAAGTACTGGGCGGCCATGGCGTACGAGTGACCGATCAGCGGGAAGACCTCGCCGCCGTTCTCGACGGTGCCGCGCGCGGCGTCCACGAAGTACAGCCGCGGGAAGCAGCCGCCGTCCCAGACGAGGACGAAGGAGTTCTCCCCGCGTGCGGCGAACGGGCTGGAACAGTAGGCCGCCGCGAAATGGCTCGACATGTGGACGTAGCTGTTGTACGTCACCGTGGTGCCGCCGATGGGGAGTTCACCGGTGACGCCGGGACGGACCAGACTGTTGATGGTGTCGTTCTCGCGGTAGGGCGCGACCTTCAGTTCCAGGGGCGTGCCGTGGTCGAGGACGGAGAGGTGGCCGTAGTCCGCCCCGTCCCAGCCGTCGAGGGCCCAGTGGTCGACGTCGGACACCTTGAACCCGTGCTCGGTGAGGATCTCGGGGATCAGGCGGAGATCGGCGACCGGACTGTAGCGGGCGTTGTTCGCCAGCTTTTGCACTTCGATGTGGAAGAGGAGCTTGTCGTCCTCCAGGAGGGCCAGTCCACCGCTGTGGGTGAGTTTGAGGCCAGCTGTGATCATGGTCGTGTCTCCCTAACAGGCGCTCATACGAAGAAGGTTGGCGTTGCGGACGTTGGCGCGGGTCTGCGCCGTGCACCGGTCGAGACCGGCCTCATTGCCGGAGAGCAGCGTGAAGCCGGTCGGGCGGAGCCGGAGTTCGACGCAGTCAAGCTGCACCTCGGGGGGCATGCCGGCGAAGACCTCGCGCAGCCGGCCGCTCTGGAACAGATCACTGCTCGCGAGCGTGCCGAACTCGCCCTCGGCCCAGTGGTCCGAGTCGATGAGGCTGGAGCCGCCGTCCCAGTTGATGCCGTGCACGACGGTCCAGTCCGTGCCGTCGCGGAAGAAGTCCGCGGCTTCCTGGAACCGGTAGGCGTTGACAATCGGGTGGAGATAGGCGTCGGCGTCGGCGGCGAGTTGGGTTTCCGCCGAGACCTCCGCGAAAGAGGTGCGCGTTCCGTACTGCTCGACCGAGAGAGCGAGTCCGAGATCCGCGAGGACCGTCTTCGAGATGTCCTCGACGGAGTGGTCCATGAGCGTGTGGACGAGCCGGCGGCTCAGCAGACGGTCGAATTCACCGTATGGATGGTAGTACCAAGTATAGGCTATTCCATCGCGTTTCAGGTGCTGCTGCAACCATGCGGCGCCGCCTGCAGGATCGGCCAGATGGTGAATAACACCCGTGCTCGTGATCAGATCGAAATCGCGCCCCAGGTGTTCACCGCCGATCTCGGCGTGCCGGAAGCTCACGTTGTCACATTCATGGTTCTTCGCCAACTCGCGGGCCACCGAAAGTGAATGCTCACTGAAGTCGACGCCGAGGAATTCCGTGTCCGGGTACTGCAGGGCGAGGCCGACCAGGCGGTGCCCGGTTCCGCATCCCGCGTCCATCACCTGACAGTCATCCAGGGAGGGAAGGACCAGGTCGAGGCCCATGGCCACGTCGTAGATGGGCTCGGTGCCGGAATTCGGCAGCGGGTAGGGGAATTCCTCATACAGCGCACGTACATCGCCCGAGGAGGGGGGGTGGGACGACATGAATCGACTCCTGTCCTTGCGGAGAGACGTAAGTCTTTGCGGAGATGTCTGCGACTTGAGCCGCTACTGGACGCCGTTCTCCGAATGCTGCTCAATCGCCTTGGCGATTTCGTCGGCCATCGCTCCCACATGGGATGCGCGCAGGAAGGTGAGGTGGTCTCCCGGTGTGAGGCGCGCATCGAGTTCGGTGACGAACGGCGACCAGCTCTCGGCGATCGACAGCGACCAGGGGGAGCTCTCCGCCTGGTAGAGCAGCACCGGGCAGGAGACCGCCTTCGGCCGGTAGTGCAGGAGCGCCCGGGTGTGTGCCTCCATCGTCCGCAGGTGGTCGAGGAGTTCGCCGCGGCGCAGGGCGAGCATGTCGGCGGGCAGATTGAGCTCCAGCATCAGGGCGGCGACGGCCTCGGACCGCTCCGGGGCGCCCTGCGCCGCGTCGGTCAGGCGCGTGAGCAGATCGGTGGTGGCGGTGTGGTCGCGCTCGACCAGCTCCTTCGATGCGCTGACGGGCAGGCAGGAGTCCAGGCCGACGAGCAGGGCGACGCTGCCGCCGGATTCTTCGATCAGCCGGGTCACCTCGATGGCCAGGGCGCCGCCGAAGGAGTAGCCCGCCAGCAGGTAGGGACCCTCGGGCTGCAGGGTACGGATGGCCTCCCAGTAGCCGCGGGCCATCGCCGCCACGTCGGTCTCCGGCGGCGCTCCGAACGCCACGCTGCGGGCCTCGATGCCGACCACGCGGGCCGTCGGGGCCAGGGCCTCGGCGAGGTGGACGTAGCCGCTGACGTTGCCGCCGCCCTCGTGGAAGGCGAACAGCGTCCGCGATGCCGTGCCACGGTTGAGCTCCACGGTGGACACCCTCGTGTCACCGTCCGCCGTCAGAGCGCCGATGGCCGCGAACTGCCGCTTCCCCGGAGTCGGTCCACCGGGCGTACCGGCAGCTCTCGTCCCGGCCGGGGCGCTCGGGCCCGCCGCCGCGGTTGCGTCAGGCGCCGCGTTCGACCCCGCGGCGCGCTTGGTCGTCGCACGTGCGGCCAGGTCCGTGATCGTGGGGTTCTGGAAGAGCAGCCTCGGCGTGATCCTGACGCCGCCGCGCCGTGCCTGGGCAATGACCTGCATGCCGAGGAAGGAGTCGCCGCCGAGCTCGAAGAAGTTGTCGTCGGCGCCGACCCGCTCGACTTTCAGGACCTCGCACCAGATGCCGGCAAGGAGCTTTTCGGTCGGCGTCTCGGGTGCCACGTACCGCGTGGCCACCTCGGCACGGTCCTCGCCAGGAGCCGGGAGTGCCTTGCGGTCCACGCCCTTGCCGTTGGCCGTGACGGGCAGCGCGTCCAGGAACGTGAAGACGGAGGGGATCATGAAGTCGGGCAGCCTGCGCGCGCACCACTCCCGCAGGTCAGAGGCCGCAGGACGGTCGCCGTCCGCGACGGTGCAGTAGGCCACCAGGCGGCGCACGCCCGGCTCGTCCTCACGGAGCAGCACCACGCCCGCCGTGAGCCTCGGGTGGGCGCCGAGCGTCGACTCGATCTCACCCAACTCGATCCGGAAGCCGCGGAGTTTGACCTGGTCGTCGATGCGACCGAGGAAGTCGATCCGCCCGTCGGGCAGCCAGCGCACGAGGTCACCGGTGCGGTACATCCGCCCCGCCGTCCCCTCGGCCCGGGGGTCGCGGACGAACCGCTCTGCGGTCAGCTCGGGCCGGTTGAGGTAGCCGCGGGCGACACCCTTGCCGCCGATCCACAGCTCTCCCGGGGCGCCGATCGGGGCCGGGCGGCCCGAGCCGTCGACCACGAGGACGTCGGTGTTGGCCACCGGCGTGCCGATCGGCACAACCGCCTCGGCCCCGGTGAGCAGGCATGTGGTCATGTTGACGGTGGTCTCGGTCGGGCCGTAGATGTTGAACAGCGGCACTGACGTGCGCCGGAACCAGCGCTCCACCGAGGTCGCGAGGACCCGCTCGCCGCCCATGCTCATCAGGCGCAGCCGCGGCCCGGGGCTTGTGCCCTCGTCCAGGTGTGGGATCAGCTCGTTCCAGACGAAGGGCGGCAGCTGGCAGACGGTGATGTCCTTGGTCCTGAGGGTCTCCAGGACCTCGACCGGGGTCCAGTCGTCGCCCCTGGGGACGAGGCGCGCGCCGGCGATCAGCGTCGGGAAGATCTCTCCGACGGATCCGTCGAAGGTCACCGAGGAGAACTGCAGATACGCGTCTTCCGGGGTGAGCCCATACTGGCGGCGCATCTCCTGGACCCGGTCGCTCATCGACCGGTGCTCGATCATGACCCCCTTCGGCCGGCCGGTGGAGCCGGACGTGTAGATCACGTACGCGAGGTCGTCGGGTCCCGCGTGCGGCTCGGGATCGGCCACCGGGGCGGCATCGAGCAGGGCCGTGTCGGCTTCGCGGTCCAGACACAGGACGTCCACGGATGCGGGCAGCCGGTCGGTCAGGTGCTTCTGGGTGACCACCACCGGAAGGGCCGTATCCTCGATCATGAAGGCGAGGCGCTCGGCCGGGTACTGCGTGTCCAGCGGCACGTAGGCACCGCCGGACTTCAGGATGCCGAGCAACGCCACGATCATGTCGAGCCCGCGCTCCAGGCACAGGCCGGCCATCGTCCCGGGCCGGATGCCCAAGGTCCTCAAGTGGTGGGCGAGTTGGTTGGCCCGCTCGTTGAGCGCATGGTAGGTGAGAGTCTCGTCGCCGAACTCTACGGCGACGGCGTCGGGCCTCTCCTGTGCCTGGCGCTCGATGAGCTCATGGACCGGCACGTCGTCGGCGTGAGGCAGCTCGGGACCGTTCCACGCGGCGAGCTGGGACCGGTCCGCCGCAGTGAGCAGTTCGACGGAGCCGACCGTGCCCTCCGGGTCGCCGTTGACGATGCCGGCGAGCAGCTGCTCCAGGTGGCCCGCCATGCGCCGCGCCGTGACGTCGTCGATCATGCTGCGGTCGTGGACGAGGTGCAGGTCGAGACGGCTGTCCGCGTAGGCGGCACCGAGGACGAGGGGGTAGCCGGTCCGCTCGACGTACTGCAGGCGGTGACGGCTGAGCCCCTGGGGGAGGTCGTCGCCGCTCAGCAGCTTCGGGTAGTTCTCGAAGATGAGGATCGAGCGGAAGAGGGCCTCGGGGCCGGGTATCGCGCTCCAGCGCTGGATGTCGGCGAGAGAGCTGTATTCGTACTGGCGGAGCTCGACGTGCCCTTCCTGCAGGGTCCGCAGCCAGTCGACGACCCGTGCGTCGCCGGGCGCGGCGGCGCGGACGGGCAGGGTGTTGATGAAGAGGCCGACCATCGACTCGACGTCGGGCAGGTCGGCCGGGCGGCCGGAGACCGTGGAGCCGTACAGGACGTCCTCGCTGCCGCTGTAGCGGGACAGCAGAAGCGTCCATACGCCTTGGACGATCGTATTGACGGTGAGCCGGTGGGCTTTGGCGAACTCGCCCAGGCGGGCGGAGAGAGCGCCGTCCACTGCGAATTCCACGTCACCGAAGCCGCTCTCGCCGGTCTCCCGGTCGACGCCCAGCGCCGTGGGCTCCGTGAAGCCGTCCAGGGTGCGGCGCCAGAATGCCTCGGCCTCGGCGCGCGAGCGCTCCTCGATCCACTCGATGTAGCGGGAGTACGGGACGGGCTCGGGCAGCGCGGGGGCGGTCCCGGAGAGGGCGGCCCGGTAGCGCGTGTAGAACTCCTGCTGGACCAGCTGAGCGCTCCACCCGTCGAGCAGCAGGTGGTGGAATGACCAGATCACCACCGTCCGGTCGGCGGCGGTCCGCGCGAGGGTGAACCGCATCAACGGCGGCCGCGCCGGGTCGAAGCCGCGGCGCCGGTCCTCCGCGAGCAGCAGCTCCAGGCGCTCACGTCGGGCGTCGGCGTCGGCGTCGCGCCAGTCGACCTCGTCGAAGGGGATCTCGGCCCGCGCGTGGACCGTCTGGCGCGCGCCGCTCTCGCCGTCCATGGTGAAGGAGCTGCGCAGGATGGTGTGCCGGTCCACGACCTCCTGCCAGCCACGACGGAAGCACTCGGCATCGAACGGTCCGGTGAACTCGTCTACGAACTGCACGACATAGGGACGGACTTCGGTCGCCTCGGCCGTGTCGGCCAGCGACTGGAAGAGCATGCCGGCCTGCATCGGACTCAGCCCGCACACCGTGGGCTCAACGTCCCTGGTGTCCCCAGCGGCGGCCCGCTCCTGCTGGGCCCGCACCAGGGACCTGAGTGCGGCGGCCACGCCTTCGACGAGCTTTTCGGCGGTCTGCCTTTCGTGGATGTTCCTGCTGTACGAGACGCTCAGCGACATCCGCTCGCCCTGGACGCTCGCGACGATGTCGATCAGATGGGCGCGCCGCCCGTCCGGGTCCACGGAACGGCCGCAGGGCTCGGCGGCGTCGGCCAGGCGGCCGAGGCCGGGGACGTCACTGTCGAACCGTCCCAGGTAGTTGAAGCTGATCTCCGGACGGACCGCGTCGCGCAGGCTCCGCCGGGACTCCTCCGTGCCCAGGTGACGCAGGATTCCGTACCCGACGCCGTGGTTCGGCACCACGGCCAGCTGCTGGCCGACGCTCGACAGGCACTCTGCCGGGCCGCCGACTGCCGGAAGGCTCAGTTCGACGGGGAAGATGCTGGTGAACCAGCCCACGGTGCGGGACAGGTCGATGTCGTCGAACAGGTCCTCGCGGCCGTGCCCCTCCAGCGCGATGAGAGCGCTCGATCCGCCGGTCCACGCCTTGACGGCCTGCGCGACGGCGGTCAGCAGCACGTCGTTGATCCGGGCGTCGAAGGTGCGGGGCACGTCGCGCAGCAGCGCCGCGGTCTCCTCGCCGTCAAGGGCGACCGTCACCGCGTCGTACGAGGCGTTGGTGTTGTCACCCGGCCGGTCCCGCGGGATCGGTGCTGAGGTCTTCGGCCGGGCCCAGTGGCCGAGTTCGCCGGTCGCCGCGGGCGTGGTCGCATAGTGCTGGAGCCGGGCGGACCACGCCTGGTACGAGGTGGTCTTCAGGGGCAGCACGGGGCGTTCGCCCGCCGCCAGGGAGCGGTAGGTGTCGGCGAGGTCCTGGAGCAGGATCCGCCAGGAGACGCCGTCGACCACGAGATGGTGGACGGCGAGCAGGAGGCGCTGCCCCCGCCCGGCACCGAGGTCGAACAGGGCCGCGCGCAGCAGGGGACCCGACGCGAAGTCCATGCCCTGCTGCACCTCGTCGGCGGCGGCCTCGACCTGCTCCCACGCGTGGGCTTCGGACAGCGCGGACAGGTCGTGGTGCTCCGTGCACGGCACCTGCTCGTCGGCGGTGTGAGTCTGGCGCCAGCCTTCGGCGTCGTGCTCGAACCTGAGCCGCAGCGCGTCGTGGTGTTCCACAAGCAGCGCGAGGGCTTCGTCCAGGGTCGCGGCGTCGAGTCCCTCGGTCTCCAGAAGTCTGGACTGGTTGAACTGCTCCCTGTTCGGCAGGTCCAGGCCGAAGAACCAGTGCTGGATGGGTGTCAATGCCGCCTCCCCCTGCACAGGCCCCTGCTCGGCCCAGACCACGGCGCCCTCTTCAGCGTGCCGGGCGATCTCGGCGACGGTCTGGTGCCGGAAGACCATGCGCGGCGTGAGGTGCAGTCCGTACCGCTTGGCACGGGAGATCACCTGGATCGTGAGGATCGAGTCGCCGCCGAGGCCGAAGAAGTTGTCGTGGACGCCGACCCGGTCGAGGCCGAGGACCTCGGCCCAGACGCGGGTGATCGCCTCTTCCACGGGGGTGCTCGGGGCCACGTACTCCGCGCCGAGCTGCGGGCGGGCGCCGCCGGGGGCGGGCAGGGCCTTGCGGTCCACCTTGCCGTTGCCCGTCAACGGCAGCTCGTCCAGGAGCACGAAGGCACTGGGCACCATGTGGCCGGGGAGGGTACGGCCGCACCACTCGCGCAGGTCCGTGACGCTCGGCTCCGCGTCGCCGGCCGCCGACACCGCGTAGGCCACGAGGCGTCGGTCGCCGGGGGCGTCCTCGCGCAGGACGACGGCGACGGACTCCAGGCCGGGGTGGCGAACGAGCGCCGACTCCACTTCGCCGAGTTCGATGCGGAAGCCGCGGACCTTGACCTGATCGTCGAGACGCCCCAGGTACTCCAACTCACCATCGGCCGACCACCGCACCAGGTCACCCGAGCGATACATCCGACGGACCACTCCGCCGATCGCCCGCTCCACAAACCGCTCGGCCGTCAGCTCCGCACGATTCAGATAACCACGGGCCACACCCGCACCCGAAACCCACAACTCCCCCGCCACACCCACCGGCACCACCCGCCCAGCGGCATCAAGAACATACGCCCCCGTATCGGCCAGCGGACGTCCGATGGGCGACACAGCCCCGTCAGCCGTGTCGGCCGGCGTGATCTCACGAGCGGTCACATGCACCGTGGTCTCGGTGATGCCATACATGTTCACCAGCCGCGGACCACCCTCACCCACAGCCGACCACCACGCCGCAAGCCGCGCAGGCCGCAACGCCTCACCACCGAACACCACCAACCGCAGGGCCAACTCACCCGCCACCCCACGATCGACCTCCTGCTGCAGCAGACCGAACGCCGACGGCGTCTGGTTCAACACCGTCACCTTCCGCTCCACCAACAACCGGACGAACGCCACCGCATTGCGCGACGTCTCCTGGTCGACGACGACCAGACGACCGCCATAAGTCAGCGCCCCCCAGATCTCCCAGACCGAGAAGTCGAAAGCAAAAGAGTGGAACAACGTCCACACATCCTCCGGACCGAACCCGAAGTCCCCGTCCGTCCCCCGCAACCGATTCACCACACACCGGTGCTCAACCAGCACACCCTTCGGCACACCCGTCGAACCCGACGTATAAATCACATACGCCAGATCATCCGGACCGGCACCCACCGCCAGATCCTCACCCGACTCCCGCGCAATCAGCCCCTGGTCGGCATCGACACACACAGCAGTGAAGCCCGCCTCCGGCAACCGCTCCCGCAGCCCCGACCGCGTCACCACAACCGAAGCCGCAGTGTCCTCCACCATGAACGCCAGCCGACCGGACGGATACTCAGGATCCAGCGGCACATACGCACCACCCGCCTTCAGCACACCCAGCAGCCCGACCACCAAGTCGACCCCGCGCTCCAAACACACCCCGACCAAAGAGCCGGAAACAACCCCCCGCGCCCTCAGAAAACGCGCAAGCCGGTTCGCCCGAGAATTCAACTCACCATACGAAAACGACTCCTCACCGAACTCCACAGCCACCGCGCCCGGACACTCCCGCGCCCGCTCCGCCACCAGACCGTGCAACGTCGCCGCATCCGCCACCCCCGCCGGCGCGCCACCACCCCACTCCCCCAACGCCCGCAACTCCACCGCACTCAACATCTCCAACTCGCCCACCCGACCAGCCGGATCAGCCACAAGAGACGCAAGAAGCCCCACAAAATGCCCCGCGAGACGCTCGACCTCCTCGTGCCGAAACAAACTCTTGTCGTAGGTGACTTCCGCGAGCAGCTGCTCCTCGGTGTGGCCGACGGCGACGGTGAGGGGGTAGCCCGTGCGGGCAATGCCCTTCTGGTGGTGCACGGCAAGATTTCCGGGCAGGTCCGAGTCGCCAAGGATCTTCGGGTAGTTCTCGAAGACTAGGATGGACTGGAAGAGCTGCTCCCCCTTGGGGACCGCGCTCCACCCCTGCGCGTCGACCAGCGACGTGTACTCGTACTGCCGCAGCTCCACATGCTCGCCCTGGAGTTCGCGCAGCCACTCCACCACCGGAAGCTCCGGCCGCACCCGGGCACGCACCGGCAGCGTGTTGATGAACAGGCCCACTATCGACTCCGCGTCTGCGAGCCCTGCGGGGCGTCCGGAGACGGTGGATCCGTAGACCACGTCGTCGCTGCCGCTGTAACGGGAAAGGAGCAGCGCCCAGGCACCCTGCACCACCGTGTTGACGGTCACCCGGTGGGCGCGGGCGAAGTCACCAAGACGACCCGCCAGGTCGGCGCCAAGTTCCAGGTCGACGTCTCCAAAACCGCTCGCGCCGGTCGCCGAGCCGATGCCAAGTGCCGTCGGTTCGGCGTATCCGTCCAGGTAGCGGCGCCAGAACTGCTCGGCCCGCTCCCGCGACTGCTCCCCGAGCCAGCCGATGTAGCGCGCGTACGGGACAGGGTCGGGGAGCCGGGCCCCGATGCCGTCCGTGGCGGCGCGGTAGAGGGTGAACACCTCCTTCTGCACCATCTGCGTGCTCCACCCGTCGAGCAGCAGGTGGTGGAAGGTCCACAGGACCATCGCCCGCTCTTCGGCGAGACGAACCACTGTCAGGCGCAGCAGCGGTGCCGAGCCCAGGTCGAAGCCGCGACCGCGGTCCTCGCCGAGCACGTCGTCGAGCCGGCGCTCATGTTCGCCGGCCGGCAGGGACCGCCAGTCGACAACCTCGAAGGGCAGCTCGACCTTGCGCTGCACCACCTGCACCGGCTCGTCCAGGCCCTCCCACACGAACGCGCTGCGCAGCGCCGTGTGCCGGTCCACCACCGCCTGCCACGCCTCGCGCAACCGCGTCACATCCAGCGGCCCGGTGAACTCGTCAATGGACTGCGCGACATAGGGGTTGGCGTCCGACGCGTCGTAGAGGACGTGGAACAACATCCCAGACTGAAGCGGCGTCAGCTTGTATATGTTTTCGACGTTGGTCATTTTTTGGAGAACCTTTCAAGGACTGACGCCAGACCCGCTTCATCGAGTCCCGCGAGCGGGAAGCTGTCGGCCGAGACGGTCTTCGGGTCTGCGCCGGCGGTCTCGTCGAGTAGTTCCGTCACACGGCTCCGCAGGCGTTGGGCAAGCGCTTCGATCGATCCCTCGGTGTACGTGTCGGTCGCGTAGGCGAGCTCGAAGGACAGCGACCCGTCCTGGAGCACGGCGGTGACGTCCACGGGGTGGACGCGCACGCCGACCGGTGCTGAGAAATATTCTTCTTGCTGATGCAGTCGGACTTCTTCCCCCAGACCCGCCGGCGGCGGCCCGGACGGCTGGGCGACAGTCAGCACCACGGCGGGGCGCTCGTCCCCGTCACCCACCGGACGCAACAGGCAGCCGACGGTGCGGGTGAGATCCATGCCGTCGAAGGGGCGCTCACGGCCGTTCACGGCGAGCCCGACCTCTGCGGGCCCTTCTCCCCAGTCGCGTACCGCCGACTTCAGTGCGTCCAGGGCGACTTCGGTCAGCCGCGCCCGCCGCTCTTCCTCGGTGCCGTGCGCGGGCGTTCCGCTCGGCGCCCACTCGGCGTGCGTGTGCACCCGGGACGTGGCGGAGGGCGCCGCTCCGGCGTCGGCGATACACGCAGCCCATGCCGTGAACGGCGTGCTCTTCAGGGGCAGCACGACGTCCTTGCCCGCTGAACGCGCCTGGTACGCGAGGTCCAGGTCGGTCAACAGGATCGGCCATGACTCCTCGTCCACCGCGAGTCGATGGGCCACGAGGAGGAGGTGTCGGACCCCGCGTTCGCCGATGTCGAACACGGCGCCGCGCAGCAGGGGTCCCTCGGCCGGGTCGAGGCCCGCGCGCAGGGTGCGGCAGGCGGCCTCCATCGCCGCGCGTCCGGCCTCTTCCGTCCGGTCCGTGAGGTCGTGGTGGTCCAGGTGCGCGCTCGCGTGGTCGGCGGTGATGAGCAACTGCCGTTCCCCGCATCTGATTTCGGGACGCAAGCGCAGCGCTTCGTGGTGACCGATCACTGCGGCCAGCGCCTGGCGCAGCGCTTCGACGTCGAGTTCCGGGGCGGCGATCAGCCGGGCGGTGGTGCCCGGTGCACCGTGATACGAGATGTCGTCCAGGAGCGCCCGCTGGTACGCGGTCGGCGTCACCACTCCGGTGGCCGGGAGCCCGGGGGCCCTGGTCCCGGTATCGGGTGCCGCGTGCCCCGCCAGTTCCGCGACCGTGAGGTGACGGAACATCATTGGCGGGGTGAGATTCAAGCCGAACCGCCGGGCGCGGGCGATGACCTGGATGCTGAGGATGGAATCGCCGCCGAGCTCGAAGAAGTTGTCGTGGGCGCCGACCCGGTCCACGCCGAGCACGTCGCTCCAGACACGGGCCACCACCCGCTCCGCCGGGGTGCGCGGGGCGGCGTACTCCTCCCCCAGGTCGGGCCGATCGCCCTCGGGTGCTGGCAGGGCCTTGCGGTCCACCTTCTTGTTGCCGGTCAGGGGCATCCGGTCGAGAAAGACGAAGGCGCTCGGCACCATGTACTCCGGCAGGCACCGCGCGCACCACGCCCGCAGCGCGCTCACATCGGGCTGTTCGGCATCTCGGCCCGTGACGCAGTAGGCGACGAGCCGCTTCGCGCCGGGCGTGTCCTCGCGCACGACGACGACCACGGATTCCATGGCGTCGTGGCGTACGAGCGCCAACTCGACCTCGCCGAGTTCGATGCGGTGACCTCGGACCTTGACCTGGTAGTCGATCCGCCCCAGGTATTCGACGGTGCCGTCCGCAAGCCGGCGCACGAGGTCGCCGGTGCGGTAGACCCGGGCCTCCGGGTCCTTCGAGAAGGGGTGCCGCACGAAGCGTTCGGCGGTGAGCTCGGGGCGGTTCAGATAGCCGCGGGCGACGCCGGCCCCGCCGATCCACAGCTCGCCCGGGACGCCCACCGGGGCCAGGCGGGCGAACCGGTCCATCACGAACAGCTCCGTGTTGGCAATGGGTTCGCCGATGGTGACGGCGCGCGCTCCGGACGCCACGTCGGCGGCCAGGGACCAGATCGTGGTCTCCGTCGGCCCGTACAGGTTGGTGACCCGGCCGACCCGCCGTGTCAGGCGCTCGGCGAGGTCCAGGGGCAGCGCCTCGCCGCCGGTCAAGACGTGCAGCCCCGCGGCTTCGTCCGGCAGCTCGTCGACGAGCATCTGCCAGACCGAGGGAGTCGCCTGCATGACGGTGACGCGCTGCTCGGTCAGCAGTGCGGCGAGCGCCAGCGGGTCGCGGGCTTGTTCCCTGCCGGCGAGCACGACCCGGGCACCGGCGACCAGGGGCGCGTACAGCTCCAGGTTGGAGATGTCGAACATGATGGTCGTGACGGACAGCAGCCGGTCGTCGGGCGTGATGGACAGCCGGTCGCGCAGGCCGATGAGCAGGTTGGTGAGAGCGCTCCGGGGCACCCCGACGCCCTTGGGCCTGCCGGTGGATCCCGAGGTGTAGATGACGTACGCGAGGTCGTCACCGGACGCCTCCGACGGCAGGTCCGCTGCGCTCTGCCGCGCCACGGCGGCCGCATCCGCGGCACCGTCCACACTGACGACCACGGCGCCGGTGCCCGGCAGCCGGTCACGCAGGCTCTCCTGCGTGACCACGACCGGGACCGCGGTGTCCTCCAGCATGAACGCCAGGCGGTCGAGCGGGTACTCGGGGTCCAGCGGGACGTACGCGCCACCGGCCTTGAGTACGGCGAGCAGGCCGACGACCATGTCGGGGCCACGTTCCAGGCACACCGCGACGAGCGTGTCCGGGCCCACCCCCAGCCCCTTAAGACGGCGGGCGAGCCGGTTGGCCTCGGCATTCAACTCTGCGTATGTGAGGGACTGTTCGCCCGCGGTCAGCGCCACCGCGTCCGGGCGCTCACGCACGCGCTCCTCGAAGAGCTCGGGGACGCCGAGGTCCGCGGGGAAGTGGGTCGCCGTATCGTTCCACTCCACGAGGAGCCGTTCGCGTTCGGCGCCGGTCAGCAGCTCCAGTTCGCCGACCCGTCGGTCGGGGTCGGCGACCGCGGCCGCAAGGAGCACTCCGAAGTGCCCCGCCATCCGTTCGATGGTCGCGCGGTCGAAGAGGTCGGTGGAGTACTCCATGCGCGCCGCGATACGGTCGCCGTCCTCACGTACCGACATCGTCAGGTCCAGCGCAGAGGTGGCCGCTTCGAGCGGAAGCCGGGTGGCGTCCAGATCCTCGAACCGCCAGTGCTCGTCGGAACTGTCCTGCGGGGCGAGCATCACCTGGAACAGCGGGGTGCGCGAGAGGTCCCGCTCGGGGGCCAGCTCCTCCACGAGGCGTTCGAAGGGGACGTCCTGGTTTCCGTACGCGTCCAGGGCGCGGCCTTTGACCTGGCGCAGCAGCTCGCGGACCGTCGGGTCGTCGCCGAGGTCGACGCGCAGGACGAGGTTGTTGACGAAGAACCCGACCAGGCCCTCGGTCTCCGTCCTGTTCCGTCCGGCGATCGGCACGCCGACCGCCACGTCGGACTGCCCCGAGTACGTGGAGAGCAGCACCTGGAAGAAGCCGAGCAGGACCATGAACAGCGTGCAGTCCTCGCACCGCGCCAGCTCACGCAGCCCTTCCGCCACCGCGCCGGTCACCTCGAACTCAAGGCTCGAACCGTGCCCCGAGCGCACCGCAGGCCGCGGGCGGTCCGTCGGCAGCTCCAGCGGGTCCAGGCCGGCCAGCGCCTTCTGCCAGTATTCCAGCTGGCGGTCGATGGCGGCTTCGCGCAGCCACTCGCGCTGCCAGAGCGCGAAGTCCGCGTACTGCACCGGTAGCACTGCGAGGTCCGCGGGGCGCCCCGCGCGCTCGGCCGCGTACAGCTCCGGCAGCTCCTGCGCGATCAGCCGCATCGACCAGCCGTCGGAGACGATGTGGTGCACCACGACGAGGAGCAGGTGCTCGTCGTCGGCGGCCCGCACCAGCGCCGCCCGCGCCGGCGGTCCGGCCTGAAGGTCCATCGGCCGGAACGCCTCACGCCGCACCACGTCCAGCGGGTCGGGCCCGCCCTCGAGCCGGGACAGGGAGAAGTCCGCGGGTGTGTCCACGAGCTGCCGCGGGTCGCCGTCCGGGCCCGCGACAAACCTGGTCCGCAGCGCCTCGTGTCGCTCGACGAGCCGTGAGAGGGCCCGCTCCAGGGCCGCGTCGTCGACGACGCCTCGCAGCCGGACGACGACGGGCAGCAGGTACTCGGCTGACCCGGGCTGGAGCTGGTCGAGGAACCACAGGCGCTGCTGTCCGAAGGACAGGGGCAGTTCACCGCCGGCGGGCCTGGGGAGCAGGGGGACGCGGTCCGGTTCCCCGGCCTGGGCGCCCAGGTGCCCTGCGAGGCCCGCCACCGTCGGATGAGCGAAGAGATCACGTACCGGCACGTCCACCTGCACCTTGTCCGCGAGGCCGTTGACGACGCGCATCGCGAGGAGCGAATGGCCGCCGAGGGAGAAGAAGTTGTCGTGGATCCCGACCCTGTCCACGCCGAGCACGTCGGCCCAGACGCGGGCCACCTGTTCCTCGACCGGGGTGCGCGGCGCGACATATGCCCGGGCGAGTTCCGGCCGTTCGCCCTCGGGTGCGGGCAGCGCCTGGCGGTCCACCTTCTTGTTCGCCGTCAGCGGCAGCCGGTCGAGGACGACGAAGGCGCTCGGCACCATGTACTCGGGCAGGGTCCGCGCGCACCACGCCCGCAGCGCGGACACGTCCAGGTCGCGCCCGGCCCTCGGCACGCAGTATGCGGCGAGGCGCTTGTCGCCCGGCCCGTTCTCCCGGGCGAGGACCACGCAGGACGCCATGCCCTCGTGCTCCATGAGGGCCGCCTCGACCTCGCCCAGCTCGATGCGGATGCCGCGCACCTTGACCTGCTGGTCGATGCGGCCGAGGAAGTCGAGCGTGCCGTCGGGCAGCCATCGCACGAGGTCGCCCGTGCGGTACATACGGCTTCCCTGCGGACCGTAGGGGTCGGGCACGAAGCGCTCGTCCGTCAGCTCAGGGCGCCGCAGATAGCCGTGGGCGAGGCCGACCCCGGCCGCGTACAACTCACCCGCCACGCCGGGCGGCACGAGTCCGCGGTGCGCGTCGAGGACATACAGGCGCGTGTTCCCGACAGGGCGGCCGATGGGGGCGACGCCGGGCCACCGTGAGACGTCGGCGGGCAGTGCGTGGTCGGTGACGCCGTGCGTCTCGGTCGGGCCGTAGCCGTTGTGCAGGGTGCACCAGGGGTGGCGGGCGTGGAATGCGCGGGCGGAATCGCCGAGCACGTGCGTGTCGCCGCCCTGGGCGATGACGCGCAGCTCCGGCAGGACCGCGCCCGTGGCGTTGGCCGCCTTGTAGAACTCCTCCAGGACGAGGTTCGGGGCGTTGAGTTCGTGGATGCCGTGCCGCTCCAGCCAGCGCACCAGGCCCACCGGGTCAATGCGGACGTTCTCCGGCGCGACGACCAGGCACTTGCCGTACAGCAGGGCGCTGAGGATTTCGTAGGGGGCGATGTCGAAGCTGATCGTCGCGAACTGGGCGATCCTGCCGTGCGGTTCGCCGGGGGTGGCCGCGCGCAGCCAGGAGGTCAGGTTCACCAGACCCGTACCGGGCATCACCACGCCCTTGGGACGCCCGGTGGATCCCGAGGTGTACATCACGTAGAAGGGTGTGTCCTGGGTGACGGGTCCGAGCCGGGTGCCGTCGTCCGGGTCGGTGACCGGGCACGCGTCGATCTCTGCCGCGCAGTCCGGCTCGTCCAGAACAATCTGGTGCGGGACGGCGGGCAGCGAGCTTTGGACGGTGGTGTGAGTAAGAACGCAGGCGGGCCTGGCGTCCTCGATCATGTACGCGATGCGCTCGGCCGGGTACTGGACGTCGACCGGCAGATAGGCGGCGCCGGTCTTGGCCACGCCCAACAGCGCCGCGACCAGGTCGACGGACTTGGGCAGTGCCAGGGCCACCACCTGCCCCGGTCCCGCGCCGGCGGCGATGAGGCGGTGGGCGATCCTGTTGGCGCGCCAGTTGAGTTCGCGGTAGCTGAGTCCGGTGTCCTCGTGGACCACGGCCGGTGCGTCCGGGGTCGCCGCCGCCTGCTTCTCGAAGAGTGCGGGCACGCTGTCCAGGGGCAGCGGGTGGCCGGTGCCGTTCCACTCCTTGAGGAGTTGGTGCCGGTCGGCCGCGCTGAGCATGTCGAGCGCGCTCAGCCGTTCCTTCGGTGCGTCGACCACCCTGGCCAGCAGGTTCTGGAAGTGCCGTGCCATACGCTCGGCCGTGGCCCGCTCGAAGAGGTCGGTGCTGTAGCTGAGCTGCCCACGGAAGGTGTCGGGGGCCTCCTGGAGGACCAGGGTGAGGTCGAACTGGGCGCCGTCCATGCCCGTGCGGAGTGCCTCGCTGTGCAGGCCGGGGAAGTTCCACACCTCGTCGGAGAGGTTCTGCGGGGTGAGCATCGCCTGGAAGAGCGGCGTGCGGCTCAGGTCGCGGTCCGGGGCGAGGTCCTCCACGAGGCGCTCGAAGGGGACGTCCTGATGGGCGTAGGCGCCGTGCGCCGACTCCCTGACCCGGCCGAGGAGCTCCTCGAACGTGGGGTCGCCCGACAGGTCCGCGCGGATCACGAGGGTGTTGACGAAAAAGCCGATCAGACCTTCGGTCTCGGCCCGGTTGCGGCCCGCCGCGGGTACCCCGATGGCCACGTCCTCCTGCCCGCTGTACTTGGCAAGGTGCAGCTGGAACACCGCGAGGAACGCCATGAAGGGGGTGACACCTGTACGGCGTGCCAGCCGTCGCAGCCCGTCGGACACCTCGGTGGGGAGGGCGAACTCCACACTCGCGCCGGCGCCCGTGCGCTGCGGCGGCCGCTTCCGGTCGGTGGGCAGCTCAAGGGGTTCCAGTCCGGCAAGCTGGTCGCGCCAGTAGGACAGTTGGCTCTCCAGGAGAGGGCCGCTGAGCCTGTCGCGCTCCCAGACGGCGAAGTCCGCGTACTGGACGGGGAGTGCGGGCAGCGCGGGGGCACGGTCCTCGACGGCTGCCGAGTAGAGCTCCCCCACCTCTTCGGCCAGGACGGCGGCCGACCAGTCGTCGGAGACGATGTGGTGCAGGACCACCAGGAGGAGGTGCGCCTCGGCCGCCTCGCGCACCAGGACCGCGCGCAGCAGTGGTCCGTCCTCGGGATCAAGTGGCCTGCGGGCCTCCTCCCGTGCCAACAGGAGCGCCTCGTCACGTCCGGCGGCGTCCCGCAGCTCGACCCTGAACTCGCCTGCCGGGAGAATCTGTTGCCGCGGTTCGCCGTCGTCGCCCCGCACGATCCGCGTGCGCAGCACCTCGTGCCGCGCCAGGAGTCCGGTGAAGGCGGCGTCGAGTGCGGAGGCGTCCACAGCGCCGCACAGCCGCACGACCCGATGGGTCAGGAGCTGTCCGCTGTCGGGCGTGAGCCGGTGGAGGAACCACAGGCGCTGCTGTCCGAACGACAGGGGAGCGTCCCGGTCCTTCTGGCCGCGCGCCTCCAGAGCGGCGGCCACGGAGCCCGAGAGGCCCTCCGCCCGCTCGGCCAGCGCGGCGACGGAGGGGCAGGCGAACAGGTCTCCGACGGTGAGGTCCACGCGCAGGTCGCTGGTGATCCTGTTGACCACGCGCATCACCAGCAGTGAGTGCCCGCCGAGGTCGAAGAAGTTGTCGTGGATGCCCACTCGGTCCACGGCCAGGGCGTCGGCCCATATCTGGGCGAGCCTGTCTTCCGTGGGGGTGCGCGGCGCCACGTACTGCCCGTTGATCTCGGCGCGCAGACCGCTCGGCTTGGGGAGGGCCTGCCGGTCCACCTTGCCGTTGGCCGAGAGCGGCAGCCGTTCCAGGACCACGAACGCGTTGGGCACCATGTGCTCGGGGAGCCGCTCGGCGACGTGCCGGCGCAGTGCCAGGCGCAGCTCGGCCTCATCCCCGACGGCGCCCGGGCGGTTGGCGCATCGCGCGAACGTGTGTGGTCCTTCCTGGGGAGCGACAGACACCCGGGACCCGACCACGCCGCCCCGCTCCGCCGGGTCCACGAAGGCCACATCGAGGCTGCCGTCGTCGTCTCCCGACCAGGTGACCACCACCTGGCGGCCGAGGTCCTCGCCCAGTCGTACGAATTCCTCGACGTTGGGCACCCCCGCGTCGTCCACCCGGCCCGCCACAGCGTCCCGCACGGCCGTGCCGTCGCCCCGCTCGACAGCGCGCCGCACCGTCAGGTCCCGGCTGAGGCGCCGGTTGGGTACGCCCGCCACGCGCGCTGGCGCGTCCGACTCGGCGAGGAGCCGCTTCAGTTCGGCCGCTCCGCCGACGTCCTGCCAGTCCCAACGACGCGTCTCCGCGACGTCCTGGCGAGCGGCCCCCTTGCGGATCGTGACGTCGTAGCGGTAACGGCTCAGCTCGTTGTCGTAATCGCCGCGCTTGACGTGGACGCGTACGGCGCCGATGCCCGGCAAAACCCCATGGAGCGCCGCGAAGAACTCCGGGGCCAGCAGAAGCTCCTTCTCAAGCTGGGCGCTGTGCTCGGCCAGGGTCTGCAGCGTCGCCGGATCCGGCTCGCCGTGTGCCCGCTCCGCCTGTACGGCGGTGTGGAAGCAGTGGAGCAGCTGGAGGTTGCGCACGTCCCCGATGAAGAGGGTGCCGTCGTCGGCGAGCAGGTCCATGACCCGCGCGAGGACCTGAAGCAGGTAGTCGACACTGGGGAAGTACTGCACGACGGAGTTCAGCAGCACCATGTCGAAGGCGCCCTCCGGCAGTCCTTCGCTCGTGTGCGCGGGCAGGCACCGCAGTGTGACGCGGGAGGCCAGGTCCGGGTCGTGAGCCACCAGCTCCGTCAGGCGCTCCACCGCCGTGGGCGAGAGATCAGTGCCCCAGTACTCCGTGCAGTACGGGGCGATCGCGGCAAGGAGGGCGCCGTCCCCGACACCGAGTTCGAGGACGCGCCGGGGCAGGTGGGTGAGGACCGCCTCCGCGGTGGCCTCGCGCCACTTCCGCATCTCCTCTGGCGGCAGCGGGCGGCCGTCGAAGCTGCTGACCCAACCCGTGACATTCCCCGTGGAAGCGGTGTACTCGGCCTCGTAGTAGTCGGCCCAACCTCTGACGTGCTGCTCGGCGGCCGCGTCGTCCCGCCCTTGCCGTGCGACCGCGGCCGGCCCGTCGCAGACGACGTACGAGACGAGACGCTTGTCGCCCGGCTGGTCCTCACGCACCACGGTGACCGCCTGGGTCACTTCCGGGTGCGCGAGAACAGCGGCGTCGATCTCGCCGAGCTCGACCCGGAATCCGCGGAGTTTCAGCTGGTGGTCCATCCGCCCGAGGAATTCGATGTTCCCGTCCGGGAGCCATCGGACGAGGTCGCCGGTGCGGTAGACGCGGGCGTCCGGGTCGTCGGAGAACGGGTGGGGCACGAAGCGTTCGGCGGTAAGTTCCGGGCGGTTGAGATAGCCGCGGGCGACGCCCGCTCCGCCGATCCACAGCTCTCCCGGCACGCCGACGGGAGCCGGGCGCCCGTGCCCGTCCATCACGTACAGCTGGGTGTTCGCCATCGGCCGACCGATGGGCAGGGTGGTACCGGACGCGGGCGCCTCGGGGCCGAATTCGAAGAGGGTTGCTCCCACGGTCGTCTCGGTGGGTCCGTATTCGTTGAGCACGACGGTGTACGAGGCGCAGCGCGCGGCCGCCGCCTTCGCGAGGTCTGCGGTGAACGGCTCACCCGCCACGACCAGGGTGCCCACGTCTA
Organism: Streptomyces angustmyceticus; assembly: GCF_019933235.1. NCBI lineage: Bacteria > Bacillati > Actinomycetota > Actinomycetes > Kitasatosporales > Streptomycetaceae > Streptomyces > Streptomyces angustmyceticus. The sequence goes on from NZ_CP082945.1 coordinate 3,022,378, forward strand.
GGAGGGTGTCGCTCCCGTCGAGCGCCTCCAGGAGCAGCTCGAGGTGGGAGGGGGTGAGCTTGACCGTGCTGAAGTGCTCGCCCCGGGCGAAAGCCGCTGCGAGCATGCCGACGCCTGCAGGGCCCGACTCCTCCATGACGACCACCGACTCCCCCTGGACCAGGGGCAGAAAGAGCGAGGGGATCGGCAAGTCGAAGGCGATGGACGACAGCAGGACCGATCCTTGACCGCGTCCGGTGCGCGGGAACGCCGCGTCGGCGCTCATCAGGAAGTCCGCGAAGTTGCGGTGACCGACCTGGACGCCCTTGGGCGTTCCCGTAGATCCGGATGTGTAGATGACGTACGCGAGATCGTCAGGACCTGCGGCGAAAGGCACGTCGTCGGCGGGCAGCTCCGCGATGGCCGGCCCGTCGCTGTCCACGCACACGACCGCGGGCCCCGGGGAGGGCAGCCTGCCGCGAAGCGCCTCCTGGCTGACGACGACCGACGCCCCGGTGTCGTCGAGGAGGAACGCGAGTCGCTCCGCCGGGTGGTCCGGATCCAGGGGGACGTACGCGCCGCCGGACTTCAGTACGCCCAGCAGCGCCGGTACCAGCTCGATGCCGGGGCGCAGGCAGACCGCCACCAGGCTGCCGGGGCGCACACCCAAGTTCCTGAGGTGCCGGGCCAGCTGGTTCGCCCGGGCGTCCAGTTCCGCGTACGAGAGGGTCCGCTCGCCGGCGATCACGGCGGTCGCCTGCGGGGTGCGCGCCGCCTGCTGGGAGATCATCCGATGCGCCGACGCGGCAGCCGGGTGACACGTTTCGGTGTCGTTCCAATCGACCAGGATCTGCCGCCGCTCGGCTTCGGTCAGCAGGTCCAGTGCGCCGACGGGTGCCGTGGGGTCCGAGACGAGGGCGGCGAGCAATGTCCTGAAGTGGCCTGCCGCCCGGTCTGCGACCCGATCGAGGAGCTCGTAGGGTGCGGCGACGAGGCGGACAGAGCGGCCGTCGGCGGCCAGGGACGCAGGGGACGTGACGCCACCGCTCCCCACCGTGCCATACGTCGTCGGATCCAGCAGCCACTCACCGACGGGGGTGTCGGCTTCCGGAAGCGTGGGCGCCCCGTCGTCTTGGCCGCCGTATCGCGCCACGAGCAGGTGCCCGGTCTTCTCGACCACCACCTCCGGTGCCACGCCACTGTTCCTTGCCCACTCGCTTATGGAGTCGAGGAGTTGAGTGTCCAGGGGAAACACAGTCGATCCGGCGAAGTCGTCGCTGCCCACAGCCATCGCTCAGCAAGCCCTTTCTGCGCATAGATCAGCCCCCTCCCCGCTTGCGCGCACGGGTTTCACCGCAACGCCTCCACGGAGGGGCGCGGGGCCGCACAACGAGCAGGTTTCACTGAGGATGGAGCCAGCAAATTCAGAAATCGAAACTTGACGGGTCACACCCCGGGGAATATCCGCCGGGTAACTCACCTGACGCTTTTCAGCCCCTGGCGACGGCACCCTCGGGGTCCTCAGGAGCCGCGTCGTTCTCGTCCGACAAAGAGGGGAACTTGCGCATCCCACGCAAGGGCGACAGGAGAATCGGAAGGAAGGCCAAACACCCGGCGGCCGCGCACACGAGGAGTGCCTCCCGCGACCCGAGCCAGCCCGCTACCGCGCCGCCCAGCATGGAACCAGCCGGCATCACGCTCCATGTCAGGAATCGCATCGTCGCATTGACGCGCCCGAGATATTCATCGGGCGTGAGAGCCTGTGTGCAACTGACCTGAGTGACGTTGTAAACGACCGTCATGAATGCAGTGAAGCCATTCGCGCACGCCGCGACCCAAAGGGACCAGCCTGAATCGACGAACGGAAGAACAAGCGCGAAGGGGGACCCGATCAGCAGGATCAGCCACATGGCCGGGCCGGGCCCAAATTTCTCCGATATGCGCTTGGAGAAAAAAGAACCGAGGAGCCCGCCCACGCCGGACACGCTCAGAAAAAGGCCGATCAAAGCGGGTGAAAGGTCCAGTGTCCTCGCCAGGAAGAGCATGGTCACCGTGTAGACGGCATAGGACGTCACGTTCAGCCAGGCCGTCGAGCCCGCGATGGCGAGAATCCGGGCATTTCTCCACACTAGACGCAGTCCGGCCGCGACATCCTTGAGCATCCGGGACTCCGGCCTGCGGACGGGCGCCTTCTCTACGGTACGAATCCGGAAGATGGAGATCGAAGCCACGGCGAGACCCACACTGGTCACCACAAAGGAGACCGGAGCGGTGAGCAGCGCCACCACCTGACCGCCGAGCGATGGACCACCTACGGCGAACACCTGTTGGACGCCAACAAGCTTCGCGTTCCCTTCCAGAACCTTGTCCCGCCCTACGAGGCTCGGCAGATAACTCTGATATGCAACGTCAAAGAACACGTTGCAGGAACCGAAGAGAAGAACGGTGGCATAGAGCTGCCAGATCGAAAGGAGATCCGCCCACCAGCACAAAGGGATAGAGATCAAGATGACAGACCGAGCCAGCTGGCAGAATGCCAGGATTCTGCGGCGCCTCAGCCTGTCCACCCACACACCGGCCGGCAGGCCGATCAAGAGAAAGGGAAGGGTCAAAAAAGTGGATACAAGTCCGACCTCGAACTCGCCGACATCCAGTGCTAGAACCGCGACCAAAGGGATAGCAATCCTTGCGATGCTCACACTTGCGGCGCTAGCCGCTGTCGCAACGAATAGATTCCTAAATCCCTGATCCCCGAATAACCCCCGACACCCCGTCATGAGGTTCAACGTACCAGCCGCGTTCATCGACCCGCAAGCAAATTCGATCATGTACGGGAATTTTGCGTGTCGGTAAAGCGCACACAGAACATTGACCGCCAGGCGGGATATTAACGGACGCTCTCTCCCTAAGGGTCATGATTTCGATCATCTCGGATTCGAGCAGGTGGAGGGTGCTCGCGCGGGCAACGAGGCAGGGCCCTGGTCTACGCCGGAGACCTTGCGGATCTGTGGTGACCGGATCGACTGTCAGCCGACGGCTCCATCCCGTTCAGACTCTGAGCTTTTCCCGGCCTCGCCCAGCTCCGTGCTGGTGCTCCTCGGAAACATCCCAGGTCACAGCTACCTGGCTGGCTTCTTCTACCGGCACCAACGGCACCAACGGCACCAGCTGCAGCCCACGCCGAGCAGGACCGGCGCACCGCGCCGCAGCGCTTCCTCGAAGGCGTCGGACGACCACGGCCACCAGTCGACCGGGCTGTCGACGTGCTGGAGCAGATGGGGCGAAGTCTCATGGGCGGCTGGGCGGTTCGGCATGGGGTCATCCCCTCCCAGGGGGGAGCCGGGAGCCGAGGGAGTTGTCCACAGGCCTGACGGAATGTGCGCGGACGCGGAACACTGTGCGTGGGGCGGCGATCACCGCTGGACACTGCTGGAACTGCTGGAACTGCTGGAGGGGGATGGCATGCCGGGCTCACTGGCTGTGCTGCGCGACGGCCACCGGGCGGAAGCGGAAGCGCTGTTGACCAGGGCCGTCGAGGAGGAGGTGCGGCGCTCGGGCGGGCGGCTCGACGGAGAGGCGCTGCTCGGCCGTGCGCGGGCGGCGCTGGAGGAACTGGCGGGCAGCGCCGCCGAGGAGTACGGCGCGTACGTCCGTGCGCTGGACGAGGCCGCCGACGACCGGCCGTCGTTGTCCCGGCGGCTGCCGCGCAAGGAGCTGGGCACCCCCGCGGTGGCGACGGCCGTGGCGGCGGTGGCGGCGTTCGGCGTGGACCTCGCGTACGGCACGGGCGCGGGACCGGCGCTGGGTGCGGGGGCCGCCGTGGTGGTGGCGGGCGCGGCGGCCACGGTCCTGAAGCTGACCGCGGGGCACTGGCCGGCGGCGCACCGGGAGGCCGGGATGCGCGGCCGGCCCGGTGGCGCGCAGCAGTTGCGGCTGCAGTGGCTGACGGCGCTGGAGGTGCGCGGCATCCGCCCGTTCCTGGACCAGCAGCGGATGCTGACCGCGGCGGCCCGCGGGAGCGGCGCGGCGGCCAAGCCCGCCGCCAGGAGCGGCCGCGGACCGCAGTTGCGCGGCGCGGACCGCAGCGCGGCGGCCCGGCAGCGGTCCCTGCTGGAGCACTCCTTCTCCCAACTTCCGCAGCCGGAGGGCACGTTCGCCGGGCGCCGGTCGGAGCTGGCACAGATCGCGCAGTGGGTGCACGCGGCCCGCGCGAGCACGGAGACCAAGCCGACGGTGGTGGTGCTCCACGGCGAGCCGGGCTCGGGGCGTACGTCGCTGGCGGTGCGGGCCACCCATCAGCTGCGCGACCAGTTCCGCGGTGCGTGCGTGGTGGATCTGCGCAGTGACACCCCCGGCGAGGTGCCGTTGCCGACCCGGGACGCGCTGCTGCATCTGCTCAACCGGCTGGGCGCACCACGCGAGCAGCTGCTGTTCCGCGAGCGGCCCTCGCAAGAGCAGCACGTCAAGCGGCTCACCGACCTCTACCACCAGCATCTGGCGGGCCTTCCGGTGACGGTGCTGCTGGACGACGCCGCGGACCCGGAGCAGGTGCGCACCCTGGTGCCGGAGCGGTCCGACAGCCTGGTGCTGGTCACTTCCCGTACGCCGCTGGAGCTGCCCGAGGACGTCGACGCCTGGGTGCACCAGCTGCCGGTGGGCCCGCTGGACGCCGCGGGCACCGAGGAGCTGCTGCGCGCCTCCGCGGCGGGCGGCAGCGAGGCCCCGGCCGGGACGGGCCCGTACGACGCGCGGGCCCTCGACGAGATCTCCGGGCTGTGCGCGGGCCTGCCCCTGGCGCTGCGGGTGGCGGGCTCCGCGCTCGGCTCGCGCACCGCCACCGCGCTGGCCGCGGACCTGGCGGCGCGCGGCGAGGCGTCACCGGTGGAGCGTGCCCTGTGGCTGCGCTACGCCGACCAGTCGGAAACCGCCCGGCGGCTGCTGCGCCGGCTGGCGCTGGTGGGCCGGGCGAGCCTGGGGGCGGCGGCCTCGGCGGCGCTCCTGGGCGTCGAGCAGGCGGAGGCGGAGCGGGAGCTGACGACGCTGACCCGGGCGGGGCTGATCGAGCACGTCCGCGGCCGGCGCTACCGTCTGCACGCCCTGGTGCACCGCTTCGCGCACGACCGGCTGATGGACGAGGAGGAGCCGGCCGAGCGCGGCGCGGCCCAGGAACGCCTGATCCGCGGCTACGCGGAGCTGGCCGACTCGGTCATCCGGCTGGTCGACGGCCGGACGTCCACCCGCGCCGACCGCTTCGGGTCGCACGGTTTCACCTCCCTGGACGCGGCCCTGCAGTGGCTGGACGATGAGACCAGCTTCATCACCGCCGCGCTGCGCCACGCCGACCAGGGCGTGGACCAGGCCGCGGTCTCCCATCTGCTGGGCGCGCTGGCCGACTACTGCCTGCTGCGCGGCGACCTCTACCGCCTCGGCGAGCTGAGCGAGCTGACCCGGGCCGTGGGGCAGGGGCTGCTGGTGCGCTCGGTCCAGTGGCGCACGGGTGTGGCGGCCCGGCAGCTGGGCGAGCTGGACAAGGCGCGGACCACCCTGTCGTCGGTGGTCGACCTGTACTTCGAGGCGCAGCATCCGGCGGGCGCCGCCCGCGCGCTGCGCGACCTGGGCATCACGCTCCAGCAGCAGGGCAACCTCACGGAGGCCGCGGCCAAGCTGCGGGAGGCGCTGGAGCTGCAGTCCGGCGCGGACATGCACGGCGACCGGGCCTGGACGCTGCACGCCCTGGCGGCGGTGGAGCGGGACCGCGCGCAGCTCGCCGACGCCCTCGCCATGCTGCGGGAGGCGCTGGAGCTGCACGAGGAGAGCGAGAGCATCCACGGCCAGGCGTGGGCGCACTTCCAGCTCGGCCAGCTGCATCTGCGCCGGGGCGATGTGCCGGCCGCGGAGAGCGCGCTGCACGCGGCGATGGGGCTCTACGGCCGTACGCACGACGAGCGCGGCGAGGCGTGGGCGATGACGCAGCTGGCGCGGGCCCGGCTGGTGGACGGCGACCCGGGCCCCGCGGTGGACCAGCTCCGCCAGGCCCTGCCGCTGCACCACCAGCACGAGGACGCGCGCGGCGAGGCGTGGACGATGTACTACCTGGGCCAGGCGCTGGAGGAGCGCGGCGAGCAGGACGCGGCGCTGCGGCAGCTGGAGCGGTCGCGGACGATGTTCAGCCGGATGCAGGACGGCTACGGCCTGGCGTGCGCCCGCCACCACTCGGGGCGGGTCACCCGTGATCTGCGGGCGGAGCAGACCGGTTCGCTGCGCAACAGCGGCTTCGCCCGGCAGCTGCTGCAGGACGCCCGCAAGGACTTCCAGCGGATAGGGGTGCCGCACGGGGAGGCGTGGTCCTGCCTGGAGCTGCTGATCATCGACGCCGGCAACGGCAAGGCGGCGCAGGCGCTGGAGTTCGCCGACGAGGCGGCGCGCCTCTTCGCCGGCTACGGCGACCGGCGCGGCGAGGACTGGGCGCGGTTCCTGCGCTGCACGCTGCTGCCGCTGGCCTCGCCGGGCGGCAGCGTGGTGGGCGCGGCCGTCGCCCAGGAGGAGCTGGCACAGCTGATCCGCGAGAAGCATCCGACCCGCGATTCCCAGCTGGAGGACTGCGCGGAGGCGTTCGCCCTGCTGCTGGAGCGCGGGGTGGAGCCGGAGACGGGCTGGCAGGCATGGCGGCTCGGCATGGTGCCCAACCGCCATGCACGCGAGGTCATGGGCGTGCGGATCGCCCCGGCCGGCACGGAGTGACGATCGGGCCCGGCTCGCCGGCCGCTCGGGCCGACGAGCCGCCGGGCCGGTCAGCCGGCCGTGTCCATCGGCCGGCCGTCGACCGCCACCCGGTCCGAGGGGACCGGCCGGACCTGCCCGCGGCCGGTCCTCAGGCGCTCCTCAGCCGTGGGTCAGCTGGTCTTCGGCTCGGGCGCCTTCGCGGAGGCGGCGGCGGTGCTGCCCGCGTCGCCGTCCTCCGGCTGCTCCTCGAAGTCCACCTTCTTCATCTGCTTGTTCATGGACTTCATCAGCAGCCACACGGCGCCGCCGATGACCGCGAAGACGATGAAGCCGAGGACGCCGGGGGTCACCTTGTCCTTGTCGAAGCTGTCGGCAAGGGTGACGAAGTGCGTCAGGGCGAGGGTGCTGGTCGCGCTCATCATGGGCTCAATTGTTGCGGATGCCCGCGAAGAGGTCGTCCTCGGGGAGGGAAGTGTCCACGCGCGACTTCGCGAGCTCGTACTCCTCCGTCGGCCAGACCTCGCGCTGGAGGTCCATCGGCACCCGGAACCAGCCGCCGTCGGGGTCGATCTGGGTGGCGTGGGCGATCAGCGCCTTGTCGCGGATCTCGAAGAAGTCGGCGCACGGCACGTACGTGGTCAGCGTGCGCTCCCGCCGCTCGAACTGCTTCCAGCGCTCCAGCCACTCGCCGTAGGGCGACTCCATGCCGCGCTCCAGCAGCGCCTCGTGCAGCGCGACGGTGCGCGGCCGGTTGAAGCCCTGGTTGTAGTAGAGCTTCTGGGGCTGCCAAGGCTCGCCGGCCTCCGGGTACTTCTCCGGGTCGCCGGCCGCTTCGAAGGCCACCATCGTGATCTTGTGGGTCATGATGTGGTCCGGGTGCGGATAGCCGCCGTTCTCGTCGTAGGTCGTGATGACCTGCGGCTTGAAGTCGCGGATCAGCTTGACCAGCCGTCCGGCCGCCTCGTCGACGTCCTGCAGCGCGAAGCAGCCGTCGGGCAGCGGCGGCAGCGGGTCGCCCTCGGGCAGCCCGGAGTCGACGAAGCCGAGCCACTCCTGCCTGACGCCCAGGATCTCCCGGGCCTCGTCCATCTCCTTCTTCCGCACCTCGTGGATGTGCTCCTCGATGTACGGGTCTCCCTGGAGCTTGGGGTTGAGGATGGAACCTCGCTCACCGCCTGTGCAGGTGGCGACCAGCACGTCCACCCCCTCGGACACGTACTTGGCCATGGTGGCCGCACCCTTGCTCGACTCGTCGTCGGGGTGGGCGTGGACCGCCATCAATCGCAGCTGCTCAGTCAAGACTCGATCCTCAGTGAAGGGCCGGAGAAGATGCCTCCTATAGTGACCGAAGCGAGGGGGCGCTGTATTCCCTGGGGCGGGGACCCCCCGGGGGTTCGCAGCTCAGGTCCCGGTACCCAGGAGGATGGATCATGACCGCGGTGCGCGAGGGGCTCCCCGACGGACGCTACGGCCGCTCCGCGGACCAGCGCGCGGACCGCAAGCTCAAGATCATCGGCGCGGTGCTCGGCGCCGCCCTGCTGGGCGTCATCGGCTGGTCCGGCATCTCGTACATCTCGGGGCAGGAGCTCAGTGCCCGGGTGATCGCCTGGGACGCGGTCTCCGATCACGCGGTCAAGGTCCACCTCGAAGTGGTCAAGGACGCGGACGACAAGGGCGTGTGCACGCTGCGCTCACAGGCCGAGGACGGTTCCGAGGTCGGCCGCAAGGACGTCACCGTCGACCAGCGCTCGGGCCAGGTGGACACCGAGGTCACCCTGCGGACGACGAAGCGGGCCACCAATGCCGTCCTCGTCGGCTGCCGGGCCTCGGGCAACGGCTGACCTGCGCGTTCGGCGCGGGGCGGCGCCGGCGCACCGCCGCGGACCGCCCCCGTGCGGCCCGTACCGCGCCCGGCTCGCCCTCCGCACCGCCCGCACCACCGCGCGCCAGGGCACCGCTCACCGGCGGGGCGTGTCGTGACCGCCTCTGATCAGCGATGATGCGGTGCTGTGCGGCCGCTGTGAATTTCCTCTTCCCCGTTTTGTGCCGGAATTGTTAGGCTCGTGGTTTCGCCCACCTGTGAAGGCGCAAACCTTCCTGGTAGGGCGTTTGATTTATCCCCAGTACCGACGAGGAGCACCTGTGACCCAGACCAGCGAAAACGTCACCTGGCTTACCCAGGAGGCGTATGACCAGCTCAAGGCAGAGCTGGAGCACCTGTCTGGTCCCGCACGCGCCGAGATCACCGAGAAGATCGCGGCGGCCCGCGAGGAAGGTGACCTGAAGGAGAACGCCGGGTACCACGCGGCCAAGGAAGAGCAGGGCAAGCAGGAACTGCGTGTCCGCCAGCTCACCCAGCTGCTGCAGACGGCCAAGGTCGGCGAAGCGCCTGCCGCCACCGGCGTCGTCGCACCCGGCATGGTCGTCACCATCGCGTTCGACGGGGACCCGGACGACACGCTGACGTTCCTCCTGGCGTCCCGGGAGTACGCGAGCTCGGACATCGAGACCTACTCCCCCCAGTCGCCGCTGGGCACCGGCGTGAACGGCAAGAAGGTCGGCGCCGAGGCGGAGTACGAGCTCCCCAACGGCAAGAAGGCGGCCGTGAAGATCCTCGACGCGAAGCCGTACACCGGCTGACTCCCGAGGCACCCCAGCACGGCGAAGCGGCCCGGAGCACGATGCTCCGGGCCGCTTCCCTTGTCCGCGGCGTTGTCGGCGGGGTCCTGCGGCGTCCGGCGAGCGGCGCCCCGGGAGCTTCACCGGGGCGGACCCCCTCGGGCCCGCCCCGGGCCGCCCGCCTCCTCAGGCCGTGGCCGACCGGTACTTGCGGACCGCCAGCGTCCGGAAGACCGCGATGATCAGGACGGACCAGATCGCCGAGGCCAGCACCGGATGCTCCATCGGCCAGGCCCCGGTCACCGACTTGGGCATCGTGCCGATGGTGTTGCCGAACAGCTGCCGGGCCGCGGCCACCGTCGCGCTGAACGGGTTCCACTCCGCGACGTGCTGCAGGAACGTCGGCATGCCGTTGACCGGGACGAACGCGTTCGAGATGAAGGTCAGCGGGAAGAGCCAGATCAGCCCGCCGGAGGTGGCCGCCTCGGGCGTCCGCACCGTCAGCCCGATGAGCGCGCCGATCCAGGAGAAGGCGTAGCCCAGCAGGAGCAGCAGCGCGAACCCGGCCAGCACCTCGACGAGGCTCTCGTGCGCCCGCCAGCCGATCAGCAGCGCGACGACCGCCAGCACCACCAGCGTCAGCGCCGTCTGCACGAGGTCGGCGAGGGTGCGGCCGGTGAGCACCGCCCCGCGGGACATCGGCAGCGACCGGAACCGGTCGATGAGGCCCTTGTGCATGTCGTCGGCGATCCCCGCGCCGGCGCCCGCCGTGGCGAAGGTGACGGTCTGCGCGAAGATCCCGGCCATCAGGAACTCGCGGTACGCCTGGGCGTCGCCCACCGGGGCGCCGGGGACGTTGATGGAGCCGCCGAAGACGTAGGTGAACAGCACCACGAACATGATCGGCTGAATGAGCCCGAAGATCACCACTTCGGGGATCCGGAGCATCCTGATCAGATTGCGCTTCGCCACGACCAGGGAGTCGCGTACGGATCTGCTCAGCGTGCCGCGGGACGGCGGCGTACGGAGCGGGGCGTTGCCGGCCGTTTCGGTCACCGTGGTCACTTCACGCCCTCCTTGTCGGCCGTCGCGCCGGCGTCCGCGCCGACCGCGTCGGCCACCGCCCCCGGCCCGCCCGGACCCGTGGTCCCGGCGCCCCTGGCGCCCTTCTTCTGCCGCCCGACGGCGCCCTTGCCGCCCGTGCCGTTCTCCTCCGCCTCCGCGGCGTGCCCGGTCAGCGAGATGAACACATCGTCGAGGGTCGGGCGGCGCAGCCCGATGTCGTCGATCTCCACCCCGCGCGCGTCCAGTTCGCGGATGACCTCGGCGAGCAGCTTGGCGCCGCCCGACACGGGGACCGTGAGCTTGCGGGTGTGCGGTTCGACGGTGCCCTCGCCCTTGCCGAAGCCGCGCAGGACCTCGTCGGCGACGGTGAGGTGCTCGGCGGCGTGCACCACGACCTCGACGCGCTCCCCGCCGGTGCGGGCCTTGAGCTGGTCGGAGGTGCCGCGGGCGATGACCTTGCCGTGGTCGACGACGCAGATGTCGTGCGCCAGGCGGTCGGCCTCCTCCAGGTACTGCGTGGTGAGCAGCAGGGTCGTGCCGCCCGCGACCAGTTCCTGGATGACGTCCCAGAGGGCTTGGCGGTTACGGGGGTCCAGGCCGGTGGTCGGCTCGTCCATGAACATCACGGGCGGGCTGACGACCAGTGCGGCCGCCAGGTCGAGACGGCGGCGCATACCGCCGGAGTAGGTCTTGGCGGGGCGGTCGGCCGCGTCGCCGAGGTGGAAGCGCTCCAGGAGTTCGGCGGCCCGCCGCTTCGCGTCGCGGCCGCTCATCTGGTAGAGCTGGCCGACCATCGTCAGGTTCTCGCGGCCGGTCAAGTACTCGTCCACGGCGGCGAATTGGCCGGACAGACCTATCGAGCGCCGGACCTTGTCGGGTTGCGCGAGGACGTCGATCCCGGCGACCCGCGCCGTCCCGCGGTCGGGCTGGAGCAGGGTCGTGAGGACGCGTACCGCGGTGGTCTTGCCGGCACCGTTGGGGCCGAGCATTCCGAGGACGGTTCCTTTGGGAACGTCGAGGTCGACGCCGTCCAGTGCCCTCACGTCGCCGAACGTCTTCACCAGACCTTCGGCGTAAATGGCGCCTGGCATGTGGGTACTCCCATGGCTTGGGTGAAGTTCCAGGTCGAATATTACGAGTGGCGACCTATGCCTGCTCTGCGGCATATGTCCGCAACGGAGCGCCACGACTCCCCGGCCCCCCGTAACCACGATGCTAGGCCCAAACGCGATACATCGCGATACGAATTTCGATTTTCCGCGCACGCGGGGCAGGGGAACGCGCGTTCGTCGACGCGTGTGGGGAGGGCGCCACGCTATACCCGCGACGCCCCCGCGACCCATCCCTTTTATGGCAGTCCCTCGTACGGGATCCCCGTACGGCGGCCGCCCCCTCGGTCGTACCCGGCGCGCTCAGTCCGCGACGACGTACCCGGCCGCGTGCAGCGCCGCGCGCAACTCGTCGCAGTGCGCAGGACCCTGCGTCTCCAGATGCAGCTCCACCTCGACCTCGGTCAGCCCGAGGCTGGGATCGGTGCGCACATGGCCGACGTCGAGCACGTTCGCGTCGGCCGCCGACAGCACCCCGAGCAGCGTCGCCAGCGCCCCCGGCCGGTCCGTCAGCCGCAGCCGCAGCGAGAGGTAGCGCCCGCCGGCGGCCATGCCGTGCCGCAGGATGCGCTGGAGCAGCAGCGGGTCGACGTTGCCGCCGGACAGCACCGCCACCACCGGCCCCTCGAAGGACTCCGGATCGGCGAGCAGCGCCGCCACCGGGCTCGCCCCGGCCGGCTCCACCACCTGCTTCGCCCGCTCCAGGCACAGCAGCAGCGCGCTGGAGAGCTGGGCCTCGGTGACCGTGCGGACCTCGTCCACCAGCCGCTCGACCATCGCGAACGTCACCTCGCCGGGGCGCCCCACCTTGATGCCGTCCGCCATCGTCGACAGCCCCTCGATCGCCACCGGGCGACCGGCCGCCAGCGACGGCGGATAGCAGGCCGCCCCCGCCGCCTGCACCCCGACGACCTTCACGTCCGGCCGCAGCGCCTTGACCGCGAGCGCGACCCCGGCCGCGAGCCCGCCGCCGCCGATCCCGACGACGATGGTCCGCACCTCGGGGCACTGTTCGAGGATCTCCAGGCCGACGGTGCCCTGGCCGGCGATGATGTCGGGGTGGTCGAAGGGGTGGATGAAGACCGCGCCGGTCTCGCGCGCGTACTCCTGGGCGGCGGCCAGCGTCTCGTCCACGACCTGGCCGTGCAGCCGCACCTCGGCGCCGTATTCGCGGGTGGCGGCGACCTTCGGCAACGGGGCGCCGACCGGCATGAACACCGTCGAGCGCACCCCCAGCAGGGACGCCGCGAGCGCCACGCCCTGGGCGTGGTTGCCGGCGCTGGCGGCCACCACACCGGCCGTCCGCTCCTGCGCCGAGAGCCCGGCGATGCGGACGTAGGCGCCGCGGATCTTGAAGGAGCCGGTGCGCTGGAGGTTCTCGCACTTGAGGTGGACGGGCGAGCCGACGAGCCCGGACAGGTAGCGGCTGCCCTCCATGGTGGTGGCCCGGGAGACGCCGGAGAGCATCTTGTGCGCCGCGCGTACGTCATCGACCGTAATCGCCGTCATCGGGTCCTCGGCGGGGTGCGCGGATACGGAGGACCCGGGCGTCGTACGCGGCGTGTGGTCGGCCATGTCGCCAGTCTTGCAGTTCACCCGCGGTGGAGCCTTTTCTGCCCAAATGGTGATCAGGCGCGCCGCGGGCGCGGGGTGTCCCCGGCCCGGCGCGCCGCGCGTCCGCGGGGGTGTTACGGGGCGTTATCGGAATGGACAGCCCAGGTACGCCCCGCGCCCGGTCCGCGTACGCTGTCCTCCCATCCATACGCACTTCCATCGAAGCGAGCTCCCGGCCATGCCCACCTCTTCGGACATGACGACCCACACCGACTCCGCTCTCCTCGACGCGCTGCAGCACCAAGTGGCCGTCTTCGCCCGCCGCGCAGAACAGAGCCGGCTCGGCGGCGTCGGGCAGGCGCGCAACTCCATGGACCGCGCCGCCTACCTGCTGCTCAACCGCCTCGACCAGGAGGGCCCGATGGGCGTCAAGGCCCTGGCCGCCGGCATGGGCATCGACTCCTCGACGGTCACCCGGCAGGTCGCCCCGCTGGTCGACTCCGGACTGGTCAGCCGCGCCACCCACCCGGAGGACGGCCGGGCCGTGGTGCTCCAGCTGTCCGAGCGCGGCCGCACCCGCCTGGAGGAGGTGCGCACGTCCCGCCGTGCGCTGATGGCCCTGGTGACGGAGCAGTGGAGCGAGGAGGAGCGCACGGCGTTCACCACGCTCCTGACGCGCTTCAACGCCTCCCTCTCCGACATCACCGCGTCCTTGACGCCGATGGGCCCGACGTCCTGACGACCGGGCACCCCGCCGGGCCGTGAACACCCGGGGGCGACCGCCGGGGTCCCCCCCCCGGGATGACCGCCAGGAGTGAGAGCCGCCCCCCGACCGCCGCGCCCCGACCGCCCGCCCGCGGCCCGCGCGTCCGCGCGGCCTGCCGCGCCCGCCGCACCGTGACCACCCGCCGGCCCGCGGACTGCCGCCCCCGTCACGCCTCTTGACCGCACGGCCGCCCTGCCGTGCCATAGGAGCCCAGGGGCGGGTGTACGTCATCCGGGAGGCACGGTGCGAGAGCCGCGACCGGCGCAGGAGAGCCGCCGCGCCCGGGAGTTCACGCTGTTCGTGGCGGGCGCCGCGGGCCGGCTGCTGCACACCGCCGCGCTGCTGACCGGCGAGCCCGTCTCCCGGCCCGCCCCGGCCGCCGAGGAGTTGCTGACCTGCGCGCTCTCGCGCACGTACGCCGCCTGGGACCGGCTGCGCGGCGACGATCCGTACGAGCGGGCCCGCCGGGAGATGGCCCTCCGCTTCGCGCACACCGCCCGGCGGCACCGCCGGCCACGCGGCGGCCCCCTGGACCGGCTGTCGCCCCGGGAGCGTCTGGTCCTCGTCCTGCGGCTGTACGAGGGCATGCCCGAGGAACAGACCGCGGCCCAACTCGGGCTCCCCGCCGAGCGGGTGCACGCCCTGTGTCTGCACGCGGTCGCGGAGCTGCGCAGCCACCGCCCCCGGCCGGCGCCGTCACGCCGCCCGGGCGGGCCGCAGCACCCCTCGGCGGCACGGCAATCCGGCCCGCCCCAAGAACCCCCGGCGGCACCGGAACCCGGCCCGCCCCCGCACTCCGCCCCGACATCCCCGGCCCCATGAGCGGCCTCCCCGACCGCAAGGAGGCCGAGGTGCGGCGGATGCTGTCCGGGCCGCATCCGCTCGTGCCGCCCGACCTCGCCGACCGGGCCCTCGCCCGCGGCCGCCGCCTCCTGGCACGGCGCAGGCTGCTGCGCCGCCTCGGCCGGCTCTGCGCGCTGCTGGCGCTGGCGGCCCTGGCCTGGGCGGTCCTGGCCCACGGCGGACCGGCCCCGCCAGCCCGCACCACCCCTCCCGCGGAGGGGTGGTGAAGGGCCGGGCCGGAGCGTGGTGCGTCAGCCCAACGCCTGCGTGAGGTCGGCCAGCAGGTCGTCGACCGACTCGATACCGACCGAGAGGCGCACGAGGTCGTTGGGGACCTCCAGCAGCGAACCGGCCGTCGAGGCGTGCGTCATCAGACCCGGGTGCTCGATCAGCGACTCGACGCCGCCCAGCGACTCGCCGAGGGTGAACAGCTTGGCCCGGTTGCAGACCTCCACCGCCGCCTGCTCGCCGCCCGCGACCTGGAACGACACCATGCCGCCGAAGGACCGCATCTGCTTGGCGGCGATCTCGTGGCCCGGGTGCTCGGCCAGACCCGGGTAGAAGACGCGGGTCACCTTCTTGTGGGAGGCGAGCAGGTCCGCGACGCGTGCCGCGTTGGCGCTGTGCCGGTCCATGCGGACGGCCAGCGTCTTGATGCCGCGCATCACGAGCCAGGCGTCGAAGGGTCCGGCGACCGCGCCCATCGCGTTCTGGTGGTAGGCCAGCTCCTCGCCGAGGGCGTCGTCGTTGACGACGAGCGCGCCGCCGACCACGTCCGAGTGGCCGCCCATGTACTTGGTCGTGGAGTAGACCACCACGTCCGCGCCCAGGGCGAGCGGCTGCTGGAGGTAGGGGCTGGCGAAGGTGTTGTCGACGACGAGCTTGATCCCGGCGTCGTGGGCGACCGCGGCCAGCGCCGAGATGTCGCTGATGCCGAGCAGCGGGTTGCTGGGCGTCTCCACCCAGATCGCCTTCGTACGGGGCCGCAGGGCGTCGCGCACGGCCTTCGGGTCGGAGGTGTCGGCCACCGACCACTCGACGCCCCAGCGCTCGACGACCTTCGAGATGAGACGGAAGGTGCCGCCGTAGGCGTCGTTGGGGATGACGACGTGGTCGCCGGGCACGAGCAGGGTGCGCAGCAGGCAGTCCTCGGCGGCGAGGCCGGAGGCGAAGGCGAGGCCGCGGCGGCCGCCGTCGAGGGCCGCGAGGTTCTCCTCCAGGGCGGTACGGGTCGGGTTGGCGCTGCGGCTGTACTCGTAGCCGCCACGGAGCCCGCCGACCCCGTCCTGCTTGTACGTGGATACCTGGTAGATGGGCGGTACCACCGCGCCGGTCGCCTCGTCGGGCTCCTGACCTGCGTGGATGGCAACGGTTTCGAAATGCTGGTGGCGTGGTTCGCGCTGATCGCTCATGTCGCCGAGGGTAGTCGGCCCCGCGACCGAACTTTTCGGAACTTTCTGGTTGGCTGGATAGTGGATACATGTGGGGGACCGCACACCGGCCCCCTCCGCGCCACCCCGCCCGCCCGCCGTCGCCTCACCACCCCCACCGCTCCCGTCGCACCCCCGGGCCGCACCGCCCCGCCGGTGGCCGCCGCCTCCGCCCGCCGAGACAGGTACAGGACACACCCCCCATGGATGCTCTGCTGGTTCTCCTCGCCGCGCTCGCGCTCGGCGGCTTCGTCTTCCTGCCCTGGATGCGGCGCCGGCGGGCCGTGCAGCACACCCGGCAGGGCCTGGTGGTGGCCTCCGACCCGATGGCCGGCTACGGCTTCGTCCCGCTGGAGGAACTCGACGTACGGCTGCCCGGCCCTGACCGGGAACTGGCGGACGCGCTGGCCGAGATGCGCCGCACCCACGACTGGCGCCCGGCCGCCGCGCTATTGAAGGCCACCGGTGACGATTGGGAGCGCCGCTGGCAGCGGGTGCAGACCCTGGCCGGCGCCGCCGCGTTCGAGCTGGCCGCGGAGGAGGCGACGGAGCAGCAGCGGCGCGGCACCCCACCGGGGTACGGCGACGGCGGGCGCACCGGCGGCATCTGGCTGCGCACCTGGCGCGCGGAGGCCCCCAAGGACCCCGGCGGCGCCCAGACCCACGCCCAGTTCCTGGTCGTCCAGGCGCTGCGCGACCCGGGCTCGCCGGACTTCCGCATGATCCTCGAAGAGGCCCGAACGGTCTGCCGCGAGGCGGCGCTGCTGGCCCCCGGCAGCCCCATCCCGTACATCACGGAGCTGGCGGTCGCCCGCGGCCTGCACGACCGCCCCGCCGACTACGAAGAGCTCTGGTCCGAGGTCGCCCGGCGCGCCCCGCAGCACATGGGCGCCCACCTCGCCGCCCTCCCGTACTGGTCGCAGAAGTGGCACGGCTCACGCAAGGAGGCCGAGTCCTTCGCCGAGCGCACTGCGGCCGCCGCCCCCGCGGGCACCCTCCTCCCGGCCCTCCCGCTCTTCGCGGTGTACGAGCACCTCCCCGAGGCCAACATGGTCCGCAGCCTCTTCCAGAGCGCGGTCGTCGAGCGCGCCATCGAGGGCGCCCACTTCGCCCTTCGCGAGGCCCCCGACGACCACCCCATGGCCCCGCACGTCCGCCACCTCCTGGTCTGGTTCCTGGTCCGCGCCGAGCGCTGGCCCGAGGCCATGGAACAGCTCCGCCTCGTCGACGGCCACGTCGGCGCCGTCCCCTGGTCCTACGGCCACAGCCCCGCCGCCGAGTACGCCGCCTACCGCGCCCTGGCCATCGCCGGCTGGGAACAGCTGGGCGGCAACGGGGCGGGGTATCCGCCGGCGGGGGCGTAGCCGGGGCCGGGCGTGACCGGGCAGAGGCGGAGCCGGGCGTTGCCGGGCGGGCCTAGCCGGGGGGGCGTAGCCGGGGCGGGGCCATGCAGGGCCGGGCAGGGCAGGGCCGGGCGGCGGCATCGGAATACCCCCCACCCCCACAGCGTTCCCGCCAGTGCCAGGCCGACCGTCACCCCACCACCCGCGACCAGCAGCCCACGACCAGCAGCCCCGCAGCCCGGACCACCGAGCCCAGCCCGAGCGTCAGCCCCAGCCCAGGAGCCTGATCCCATGCTCTTCTCCCGCTTCAAGAACCACCTCCCCACGCCGGACGAAGCGCTCGAAGGGCGCCCCGAGCGGGCCTTCAGCGTCCCCGACCGGCACACCGTCCTCGGCAACCCCCTGCTCGGCCCGTACCCGGACGGCCTGGAGATCGCCGACTTCGGCCTGGGCTGCTTCTGGGGCGCCGAGCGGAAGTTCTGGCAGACCAAGGGCGTCTGGACCACCCTCGTCGGCTACCAGGGCGGCCACACCCCGAACCCCACCTACGAAGAGGTCTGCAGCGGCCACACCGGCCACACCGAGGCCGTCCGCGTCGTCTACGACCCCAAGACCGTCTCCTACGACCAGCTGCTGAAGCTCTTCTGGGAGTCCCACGACCCCACCCAGGGCTTCCGCCAGGGCAACGACGTCGGCACCCAGTACCGCTCCGCCATCTACACCCACTCCCCCGCCCAGCAACAGACCGCCGAAGCCTCCCGCGACGCCTATCGCACCACCCTCCGCAACGCCGGCTACACCGACATCACCACCGAAATCCTCCCCGCCGCCCCCACCCGCCCCTTCTACCCGGCAGAGGGCTACCACCAGCAGTACCTTTCAAGCAGCAAAAACCCGAACGGGTACTGCGGGATCGGTGGGACGGGCGTGTCCTGCCCGGTCGGTGTCGCGAAGACAGATGGCTGAGCCCCTCTCCGACGAGGTCACGATCACGCTTCAAGCCCTGCTGACCGGTGCACATCCAGTCAGCGGGGCTTTGCGCGCACAGATGCCGTACACGCGCGTGACGGGCAGGTGCGGCTGCGGCTGCGTGACAGTCGATCTCACGGTAGAACGCAACCAGGTGCCGCCGGCTCCGGCTCACGGCAACCCGGCGGCGGATGCCTGGTACGTCGTCCCGGAAGATGCCGGCGTCATGGTGTTCACGAAGGACGGATACCTCTCGCTCCTGGAGATCTACTCGGCCTCCAGCGAACCGATCACCAACTGGCCGGAACCACGCTTCGTCGAACGCTGAGCCCCTCCCCGGCGACCGGGCCCGACGACGTCAACGACTCGGTTCGCTCAGCACGCAGCCCATTGTCAGTACCACGCGTCACACTCATGCCCGTGAATGTGAGGTCTGACTTTGCGTTGCAGTTGCAGTTGCAGCACGTCGCCGCGCGTGCGGTGGATCCCCGGGTCAAAGACACCCTCGGAGCGGTGTTCAAACACATGGCCGGTGGCCGGAGCGGTCACCGCAGGGGCGGCAGAACACTCATCACTCTGCTGGAGAAAGTGCGTTCAACCGCAGGAACGGCGGATGAGTGGCAGGTCGTGCGACTGGTGCAAGACTCGCTGGACTATGCCGAGGGACGAATCCTCCGGCCGGACTTCGAGGAGCGGTACCAGCTGTTTCAGCGAACAACAGCGCCATTGAGTTCTCACCAGGACTACTTAGCACGGACGCTCTCCGCGAGTTTGAACTTCTTCGCGCAACTCGCCAACGACTACCTGGATCAGCATCCCGAGGCGAACCCGAGCGAGGTACTTGCTCATGTGGACTCCGTCGGCCGGGACGCCCGGTACATGCAGCAGTCGCAAGAGCGGCCTGGTCGCTATCGGATCCTTCGCGGCAGTGCCGAGGTAGCCGCGTGGCTTGAGCAAGTTTTCCACGAGCGGGTCGACGTGGAAGATCCGGAACGCACTGCTCGCCGCATCGTTATGTCCCCTGACTCGCTCGCAATTTTGGCAGCGGACAGGGAAGGGCAACTGCTTCTACGAGCCGCAGCGGTCCAGCGGCGCCGGCGAGGCCTCAAGGTACTACGCAAGACGGCAGAAGACCCCGAAGCGAGCGAGAGGGATCTACAGCGCGCCCTGGACGGTCAGCACTGGATCTTCGGCGGACAGTTCGTAAGCCAAGCAGTGCAGCGCAGACTGGTTCCGGGCGACGAGGTCGACATCCCACTGATACGTGGGGACGGTGCACTACACATTGTCGAGTTGAAGCGCTCCATGAGCCTCCACGGTTCCCTCGTCAAAAGACACCGAGGATGTTGGGTACCGACGGCTGAAGTACACGACGCGGTGAGCCAAGCGGTGAACTACCTCGTGGGCTTGGACGAACATCGGCTCCGGATTCGAGACGAACTGGGCATCGAAACTCGCCGGGCAAGCGCCCTCGTACTGATCGGACACCCATCCGTACAGCCGGACGTAGCCGAGGAAGACATCAATGAAGCCCTGCGCACGCTCAACACTCACATGAGCCGCGTCGAGGTCGTGACCTACAAGGAGTTGGTAGATAACGCAGAGCGTGCACTGAGCGGCTGGCAGTAGGGCATGTTGACCTCTGAATGCTCCCTAGAGCGGGAGCACCAGCAGTACCTGGACAAGAACCCGACGGGCTACTGCGGCATCGGCGGCACGGGCGTCAGCTGCCCGGTGGGGGTGGCTCCGGCACCGGAAGGGGACAAGTAGCTGCCCGACCGCCCCCAGTGCTCCAGTCACCTCTGTGGCCGTGGCTGCCCGCCCTGGCCACAGACGGTTGTCCGAATCAATCACCGGCCGCCTTCAGGCCCTTTTCGGTCAGGAAGCCAGGACGAGCCACGAGGTCGCGCACGTCTCGTCACCATGGAGACATGGTGACTTCGGGGGCGAGAAGCGGTCGGCTCGGCGGCTTGGGGCAATGGTGGGGCATCATCGCAGCGGCATTGCTGATCGCCGCGTGGATCAACAAGGCAGCGGGGCCGGCGATTGTTGCCACCCTGTCAGCTCTGGTCCTGATCTGGTCTCTCTTCCAAGCGCCAGTGACATGCGGCGCCCCCATCAGAGGGCGGGAAGATGGTTGCCGTAACAACGCAACCGGACTCCTTATGGGCTGCCACATCCGCCAGCATCGTTGGCAGAAACTCAAGATGCTGATCCTTCGGCGCCAGGTCCGCACCTTCTGCTCAGGGCTGTTCACGGACGGCAAGGCCACCCTCGTGACGCTGGCTGCGATCGGCAGCTTTCTCTCCGGCCTCGTGGCCTTCATCCCCGGCGTGGCTCTCAACTGACCACTCTTGTGGCCGCCCAACAACAACTGGCGCTGCACAGCGGGTCACATGGCACCACAGGCTCGCTGGGACGGGGGCCTGCCCGCTCCCCCCCTCGGCGTGGCGCCGGCCGAAGGCTGATCAGGTAGCCTGCGGTCCCGCGCCTGTACTGCGCGCCAGTTGATGCCACTCGTGCCCGCACCCTCCGGCGCAGTAGCGCTCACGTCGGCGGGTGTCGGCGGTGGCCAGCAGCGCGATCAACAGCCGAAACGCCCTGGGAAGGTCGTATGGCGGAAGTGCGGACATGTGGAGCCGCCATCGGGTCAGCATCACAGCCGGTGTGTACGTCGGGCGTATGCCGGAGCGCGCGATGGCCTCCTGGACGTCTTCCTCCGTCGCACGTGCCTGGATGCAGAAAAGCCCCAGCTCCCTGACAACCAGACGTTGCTCGGCCTCCGGACTACCGGCGAACCATGCCATGCCCTCCGCCATAGAACGAAGCCCTTGGGCAAGCTCGTTAACGACTACCGCACGCTCGTGCACGCCCCCGTCCCCTTCCGGCCAGGCAGCCGTCAACTCCCCGCTCCTGCAATTCAAGCAGGGCCAGTCCTAACACCTCAGCAATGACGAATTCCTCCAGGACCGCGATGCGAAGCCTGACGGTCTCCGGGGGGGGCTTCCCGCCACTACTTCGCTGAGTGATCCTGCGAGGTGCCGAGTCTCCTCTGGCGACGCACCAGCTCACCTCCACCATGCCTCAGCGTCCCCGCGGATCAACCAAGCAGCGAGGCGACGCAACGGCATCGCCCGGCAGAGGAACAAGCCACGGGCAGCCGCATCCAAGCTACATTCGTACCCATGAGCCCTTCCACAAGTGCACTGATCGTCGCTGTGGTCGGAGTCGCCGGCACTCTCTTGTCCGGTGTCTTGGCGCATCGCAGCACCCTGCGCTCCAAATCGATGGAACTCGGTCACGAGGAACAGCAGCGGTGCGAAGAGCGATTGGCGGAGGAGCGTCGTGAGGCCCTCAACGAACGGAGGGCCTCTTACGCGGCGCTCAACCAGCACTTGCGGCATTTTCACCAGGCGCTGTCACGCCACTTCCTCGTACTTGAGGCAGGACACGCCAGTGCCCAGCAGACACAGGCACGCGAGGAGTCTCGACGAAATCTGCGCGAGGTATACGCAGAAGCACAGATGACGGTTCCTGACGATGTGCTGACCAGTGGCGGCAACCTCGTGCATCAGCTCCATCGCATCCATGTCCTGCTCTCTCAGCATGAGCAGGAGGCAACTACCGACGAACCGCTGAGCGACATCAAGGAGCGGTTGGAACGCGCATCGGAGAGCCTGTACGAAGTGAGGCAGACGATGCGGCGGGATCTCGGTATCACCGAGCTGCCGATCCGCAGGCCTGACGGCTATGGCGCGACGTGACCCGTTCCAGTCCCATAGCGCCTCACTCCGCAGGTGATCAGATTCGGGGCATAAACCCGCCGTCCTTACGGCGGTACCAAGTCCATAGTTGACGGAGAGCCAATGAACACACGCCAATGGATCAGGTCCAGCTACTGCGATTCGGCTGGGCTCGACTGCATCGAAGTCGCCACGTGCGCCTACCCCTTGCCCTCTGTCTGGGTACGAGACAGCAAGATCCAGGCGGGTCCGCCGATCGTGGTGCCACCGAGCGCATGGTCCAGATTCATCGACGCCATCGAACACCTGGACCGGACCAGCTCAACATGATCGGCACCATCGCCCCAGACCGATGGGCGTGAATCAGCCTTCCCTCGGATCACGACAGAAGTCCGGGCGAGTGGGGTTCGCCTGGCATCACGCCCCCGGCCAGGACGGGAGGCACATTCGATCGCGACTCCCCTTACGTGCCCCATCTGCACCCCAGCGGGCACGACGCGTGGCCCTCTACGGGAATAGTCGATCGGCACACGGGATGGCCGGATAGGCTGCGGCAATAAACGAGAGGGGCTGGAACATGCCACACCAGACGAACATTCGATATCACGTCAGGGGCGCAAGACTCGGCCGCCCCGCCCTCGAGAGAATGTTAGCCATCGCCACAGCAGAGATGAACGAAGCCGCCGTCGAAATCAGAGCAAGTGTCGACGACGCAGAGTTCGGAGGTCACAGTCTCGATGAAGTGACACGAAACATCTCCCAACCACCCGCCGAGAAAAATCCGGACGATTGCAGCGATATAGACTTTCGCATTTCTGACGAAACTTCAGAAATTAAAATTTCCATCAGCCCGACCCATGCATCCGTGTACATCAGCAGCCCCGTCCCAAGCTGGGCACACGGTCACGCCACCCAAATTCTGACGGTTCTTGAGGCGGCAGGGGGATGCCGTTTCACCACCGTGACTTCAGACGAAACGTGGAAGCAGGTCACTCGCAGCGCCAAGATTTCGCTACTGGTACTCGGCACCTGGCTCTCATCCGCAATCATCACTGATAGAAGGTTTCAATTCAGTGACCTGCAAACCACCGTCATCGCTGCGGTTGTTGTGTACATCACCACATACGTGAAAACAATACTGTCCGAAATCCGGTCGCCGAAATTGAGTCTCACATCTGACATCAAGACGCATTCCTGGTGGGAAGATTCCTCCCTCGCGAACAAGATAGCAATGGGATCGCTGATCGCGGCACTGCTGTCTGCCGTGGCGGCATTTGCCGCACTGAAAGGCTGAGGTAGCGGGCCCGGCGATTGGCGCTGCGCGGCCAACCTCGTCCTGGTCTCACCCTCTTTCAAGACGCCAGTGGCATGCAACACCCTCATCAGAGGGCGGGAGGATGGTTGCCGTAACAACGCAACCGGGCTCCTCCTGAGTCGCCACATCCGCCAGCATCGTTGGCAGAAGCTCAACATGCTGATCCTGCGACGCCAGGTCCGTCCCTTCTGCTCAGGGCTGTTCACGGACGACAAGGTCGCCCTCGGGGCTCCGGCTGTGACCGGAGGTTTCTCTCCGGTCACAAAGGCCAGGTGGTGAGCGTCCCGGGACCCCGGATCCCGGCCTGCTCACGTCGGGAGCACAGGGGGCTCGTTGACCGGCATGGCCCTGGGCCGCTGTTGAACTCGCTGAAGCCGCGACCTCAAATCCATTGAACGAAACGGTACGTCTCGTCTAGCTTGTGGGCATGACGAAACCGGACTGTCGGGGGCGGGCGCATATCGCCATGTTCTCCATTGCTGCGCATGGGCATGTGAATCCGAGTCTTGAAGTGATGCGGGAGCTTGTGGCGCGTGGGCATCGCGTCACGTATGCGATCCCGGAGGTGTTTGCGGAGAAGGTGGCCGAGACCGGTGTGGAGCCGGTGCCGTACCGGACGACGTTGCCGTCGCCCGAGGACGACCCGTCGGCGTGGGGGACCACGCTCCTCGACAACGTCGAGCCCTTCCTGGACGACGCGATCCAGGTGTTGCCGCAGCTCATCGAGGCTTATGAAGGGGATGAGCCGGATCTGGTGCTGCACGACATCACCGCGTACCCGGCGCGGGTCCTCGCTCACCGCTGGGGTGTGCCGGCGATCTCCCTCTCGCCGAACCTCGTCGCGTGGGAGGGGTACGAGGAGGAGGTCGCCGAGCCGATGTGGGCGGAGGCCAAGGCGAGCGAGCGCGGCAGGGCGTACTACGAGAAGTTCACCGACTGGCTTGCCGGGAACGGGATCACTCAGCATCCCGACCCGTTCCTCGGGCGCCCCGCCCGTTCGATCGTGCTCATCCCGAGGGCGCTGCAGCCGAACGCCGACCGGGTCGACGAGACGGTGCACTCCTTCGTCGGCGCCTGCCAGGGCGACCGGGCCGCGCAGGGCGACTGGGAGCGGCCCGCGGGCGCCGAGCGGGTGCTGCTGGTCTCGCTCGGCTCGTCGTTCACCAAGCAGCCCGGGTTCTACCGCGAGTGCCTCAAGGCGTTCGGCGACCTGCCGGGCTGGCATGTCGTGCTCCAGGTGGGCAAGCATGTCACCGCCGACGACCTCGGGGAGATCCCAGGGAATGTGGAAGTGCGCGACTGGGTACCGCAGTTGGCGGTTCTGAAGAAGGCGGATGCGTTCATCACGCACGCCGGTGCGGGTGGCAGTCAGGAGGGGCTGGCCACGGCCACGCCGATGGTGGCCGTCCCGCAGGCCGCCGACCAGTTCGGCAACGCGGACGTGCTCCAGGGGCTCGGTGTCGCCCGGCACGTTCCGATGGAGGAGGCGGACGCGGCCGCTCTCCGCGCGGCGGTGCTCGCGCTCGTCGACGACCCGGAGGTGCGGCGCCGTCTCGCGGCCATCCAGCGGGAGATGGCCGCGGAGGGCGGCACCCGGCGCGCGGCCGATCTGATCGAGGCGGAGCTGCCCGGTGAGGGGGAACCGCCCGCTCGGTGAGGCCCCCGGCCCCTTGTTCGGTGAGGCCCCCGGCCCATTTGTTCGGTGATGCCCCGGCCCATTGTCTGGAGAGACTCGCCGAGGAAGGCGGCGTTGTCGGCGTCCTGTCCGGTATATCGCATACGTTTCCCGTGGTGCTGTTCCTCGGTCGATGGTGTTCTTTCCCGGTCGGCGCCGGTTCGGTTTCGGTTTCCTCCCGGGGGGCGCATTGGCCGCCCGGGGCGCTGCGTGGGTACCGGCGGATTCCCTGTCCGGAATTCCTCCGACGGACCGGCGCGGCATGACGACGGAGTGCGCATGAGTCGAGCCGGCATGGTCCGCCGCGGTGTTCGTGGTGTGCGGAGGGCGGTTCTCGGGTGGGCCGGGGTGCTGGTCGTGCCGGCCGTGGCCGTTGCGGCGTGTAGTGGACCGCCGAGGAGTGAGGTGCGGTCGGCCAGGGCGACGCCGGATGATTCGACGGCTTTCGGGCGGCTGGTCGATATCGGGCACGGGCGCACGATGTATCTGGAGTGTCAGGGCAGCGGGTCTCCGACGGTTGTTCTGGTGCCGGGGCTGATCGCGGCGGCGGATACCTGGAGTGCTGTGACCGGTCCCGGCGGCAGGATGAAGGCGAGCAGTTCTGCCGTATATCCCGGGGTGGGACGGTTCACCAGGGTCTGTTCCTACGACCGGCCGGGAACGGCGCGGGAGGGCGGGGAACTCACCACGTCGTCGAAGGTCGCGCAGCCCACGACGGCACGCGGTGACGCCGCGGATCTGCACACGTTGCTGAAAGCGGCGAAGGTGCCCGGCCCCTATGTGCTCGCGGGGTGGTCGGCGGGCGGGCCCATCGCCCGGATCTACGCCGGTGAGTATCCGCATGCCGTGGCGGGGCTCGTTCTCGTGGACGCGGAGTCGGAATTCCTGCAATCGCGGCTCACGCCGGAGCAGTTCGCCGTTTTCCTGGCGACGATCCGTAACGACGACAAGAAGCGCATCGCCCAGTGGAAGGACGTCGAGCGGCAGAATCCGGCGGTTGTCTTCGAGCAGGTGCGTGCCGCTCCGCCGGTGCCGAGGGTTCCGGTGGTGGTGCTGACCGGGGACGAATTCGACGCCGACGCGTTCCGGGCCCGGCTGCCGGCCGGCGCGCCGAAGGATTTCCCGCAGGTCTTCTGGCGGGCGCAACTCGCCTCGCAGCGGGACATGGCGCGGCAGTTCCCCGGTGCGCGGCACCTCACCAGGACGCGGAGTGATCACAACATCCACAACAATCAGCCGCAGTTGGTGATCGATGCGGTGCGTGGGGTGGTCGACGAGGCCCGTCGGCGGGCGGCGGGCACGCCTTCGTCTTCGCCCTAACCCACGGAACGGGGGCAGGTTTCCTGCGGAACGGGGCGCGCTTCCCGCGGAACGGGGCGGGCCTCCCCGCGGAACGGGGGCAGGATTCCCGCAGCCGCACCGGCGCCTAGAGTCGCTTGTCATGGACTGGGTGGAGCGGGTGGGGAATCTTCGGCAGTGGGCGCAGAACGGGGTGCGGGCGCCGCACAAGCCGCTGCTGATGCTCTACGCGTTGGGGTCGTTCCAGCGGGATCCGCTCGGGTCGATGCGCTACTCGGAGATCGAGCACGAGCTGAGCGAGCTGCTGGAGGACTACGGTCCGACGCGCCGGACGTCGCCCTCGTACCCGTTCCACCATCTCGTCAGCGACGGGGTGTGGGAGGTGCGTACCGACAGCGGGGCGGGCAGTCCGGGCACGGGGGTCCGGGTGCTGCGGGAGAGCGGGGCGCGGGGGCAGTTGGCCGGCGGGCTGCGGGCCGCGCTCTCGCACGATCCGGAGCTGCTCGGGCAGTTGGCGCAGATGCTGCTGGACCGGCACTTCCCGCCGTCGGTCCACCCTGACCTCACGGCTGCCGTCGGGCTCGACCTGGAGACCGTGGACGGCGCGAGGGGCGCGGCCGGGCCGGCGTCGCGCCGGCGGCGGGCCGCCGAGCTGCGCAGGGACGTGCTGGTCGCGTACGAGTACCGGTGCGCCTTCTGCGGCTTCGACGGGGCGATCGGCCGGGTGCCGGTCGGGCTGGAGGCGGCCCATGTGCGGTGGTGGGCCTTCCAGGGGCCGGACGATCTCGCCAACTGCCTGTGCCTGTGCTCCCTGCACCACAAGCTGTTCGACCGGGGGGTGCTGGGCCTGGACCCCGGCCGGCGGATCACGGTGTCCCGGGAGTTCGTCGGCCGGAGTCCGGCGGCCCGGCGGCAGGTGCTCGACCTCACCGGCCGGGAGCTGACCGGGCCGCAGCACGGCAGTGCGCGGGTCGCCCCGGCGCACATCACCTGGCACACGGCGCAGGTGTTCCGTGGCGAGCCCCGGATGGCGGAGGGGCGTGCCGCACCCGTACAGCGGAGCGGCACGCCCTGACCGAGCGCGTGGGAGCGCGCGGCGGCTACCGGGGGGATCCCGGCCCGGGGTGGGAGCCGAAGGCCGTGAGGAAGCGGTCGCGGAAGGAGTCCATCCGCCAGACCGGGGCCTGATGGCCGGGGTTGAGGCCGGGGGCCCAGTGCCAGTCGGAGATGCGCTTGAGGACGTCGGGGTCGTGGGCGACGATCGCGACCGGGACGTCCCTGCTGGCGTGGTCGCCGGAGACCTTGGCGACGGGCTGGTGGTCGCCGAGGAAGACGAGCACGGTGTTCTTGTTGCCGTACTTCTCGACGTACGAGATGAGGCTCTTCAGGGAGTACTGGATGGACTTGCCGTACTCGGTGCGCACCTGGTCCGTCTGCTGCCACACGTCCACGGGGTTCTTGCCGGCCTTCTCGATGGAGCGGTAGACGGAGCCGTCGCCGACCTTGTTCCAGGGGAGGGGCTTGGGGAGGGGCGCCCAGGGGTTGTGGCTGGAGGTCAGGATGATCTCCGACATCAGCGGCTTGTCGTGCGGCCTGCCGTGCTCCAGGCGCTCGAAGGCGGCGAGGCTGTACTGGTCGGGCATGGTCGACCAGCTGAACTTGGGGCCCTTGTAGCCGAGTTCCCTGGAGTCGTAGACGTGGTCGAGGCCGTAGTACGTGGCCTCCGGCCAGCCCTTGGTGACGCCGGGCATGATGCCGACGGTGCGCCAGGCGCCGGTGCGCTTGAAGGCGCCGGTGAGGGTCAGGTGGTCGCCCGCGGTCACGGTGCGGTAGCGCTGCTGGTTGTCGATCCACAGGCCGGACAGGAAAGTGGAGTGGCCCAGCCAGCTGCTGCCGCCGTACGTCGCCGAGGTGAGCCAGCCGCTGCGGGACGCGTAGCCGGCCTTGCGCAGCTGCTCGGTGCCCTTCGCCAGCACCGCGTCGACGCCCGGTGCCATCAGCCGGTCCTGGACCGCGCTGCGGCCGTAGCTCTCGATGAAGGTGAAGATGACGTCCTTGCCGCGCAGTCCGGTCAGCAGCCGGTTTCCCGGGGTGTGGTGGTAGGGGTCGCTCGCGGCTTCCTTGGCGAACGCCCGCTCGTCCTTCAGGGTCGCGCTCACGCCGTCCATCCGGGCCTGGACGAGGTCGGAGGTGCTGCGGGAGGCGAGCGGCGCGCCGGCGATCTGCAGGCCGAGGGCCGAGGCGAGGACCCAGGCGGTGCCGAGGACGAGGGTGGTGCCGGCCGCCCGCGCGGCGTGGCGGGCCATGAGGTTGCTGAGCCGGACGAGCGCCAGGGCGGGGAGGACCAGCAGGGCGACGACGAGGAGGGCGGCCGCGATCTCGACGCCTATGGTGCCCGCACGGCCTATGGAGTCCTGGAGGAAGGACGCGCCGTCGCCGAGCAGGACCCAGTCGAAGACGACGTTGAAGCCCCGGCCGAGCACCTCGTTGAAGCCGATGTCGAGGAGGTCCAGGGCGGTCAGGACGCCGAGCGCCACTCCGCCGAGCACCGCGGCCACCCGTCGCGCCGTGGGCGGCAGGAGGAGCAGCAGGGCGGCGCCGGCTATCCCCTCCACCGGGATACGGACGAACTCGGCGGCCGTGAGGCGTTGGGCGTCGTTCGGCAGGAGGAGGGTGACGAGGACGAGCGCGCCGGCCAGGACGGTGGTGGTCCAGGCCGCCGCCCGCGCCGCGACGGGGTGGCGGTCGCGCCAGCCGGTGGACGGGGCGTCGGGGGCGTCGGGGGCGGGGGGATGCGCTTCAGCGTCGGCGGGGGCATGGGGCTGCTCGTCGGCTGGGGCGTCGGTGGGGGCGTCGGTGAGATCGTCGCCGGGCGGGAGGCCGGCCGTGGGCCCGTCTGCGGGCCCGGCCGTGGGCACGGCGGTGGCGTCCGTGGGCCCGGCCGGGAGGTCCTCCGCGGGACCGTCCGGTGGCAGGCTCTCGATCTCGGGTGCCTGCTGCTGGGGCAGCTGGTGAGGGCGCGTGAAGTGCGACAACCCGAAGGTCCTTCCGTGCGAGGCCCGGTGGTGGCGCGGCGGACCGGACTCGGGAGGTCGGCGCCGTCGATATCTGTACGGCCGACTTGTGGCTTGCGTTCAACGGAAAGCTCGTGTTTCGCGAAACGCTCGTCTGCCACGGCGAGTAGTCCGTGCACTGGGGCGGACCGGCCCCCCGACCGGCCCGCCCCGCCTCGCCCCTCCCTCTCCCCCGCGTGGGTCTCAGACGGCGGCCGGCTGTTCCGTGCCCGCCGGCGCTGCGGCCGCACGGCGGATGCGGCGGCGCTTGGTCACCAGGACCGCGGTGCGGGTGAGGACCATGGCAAGGGACATGAAGACAAAGGCATTTGCATAGACGTCGGGTCCGCTGAGTTCGTTTTCGATGCTGAAGCGGATCAGCCCTTGGGTGAACCAGTGCTCGGCACCGTAGGCGAAAAGGACGCGGGCGGAGGAGAGGACGATCCAGACGAGGGCGTATCCCCATCCGCCGAGGGTGTAGATCTGGCCGTCGGGGCCGCGGTGGGCGGGCAGCAGTACGCCGGCGATCAGGCCGCAGATGACGCCCACGCCGAGGCCGATGAGCTGGAACGAGGGCGCGTTTCCCGAGGTCGGGAAGGAGTGCACAAAGATCGCGATGATGATGGCGACCGCGATCACGGAACGCAGCATGCGCATGTTGGTGAGGCGGCGACGGCCCAGATCGGTCGCCAGGATGATGGTGAGGATGGTGGCACTGGCGATGAGTGCAGTGGCGAACTGACTCAGGTGGTCCATGGAATTCGGGGCCTTTCTGCGGTGCTGGGAATTCTTTTTCCGGGGCTTTTTGCGATGCCGCGAGGTGTTCGTCAACGACGTTATGGCGCGGGGGTGTTGCCGCGGGACGACCGACCGGTGGATCCGGCTGTCCACCGGTCGGTGGACAGCGCGGCGCCGGTGGGGAGGGAGGGTGATAGGACTGGGCGCGGCGGCACCGGCTTCTCGGTGCCGCCGCCATGTCCGGGCAGGGGACGTGGCGGTGTCCGGAGGGGCAGGGAGATGTCCGGAGGGACGCAGTGATCCAGGGGGACGTGGTGACATCCAGGGGGACGTGGTGACATCCGGGGGCACTCGGTGACGGCTGGAGCGCGGCGTGGGTCCGAGGGCCGGCGGACATCCGAGGCGCGGGTGCGGTGGTTCGGGCTGTGGGACAGCTACTTCGTGGTGTGTTATCTGGTCACCACGGGGCTGGTGTTCACCTCCGAGGTCCCGCAGGGCGGCCGGGTGACCGCCATCGGCGCGCTGACGCTGGTCGTGCCCTGGTACGCGGGGATCGGGCGGCCGTTGATGTTGCGTCATGGGAGCGGCCGGCGGAACGTCGTGTTCCCCGTCGGCCTCTTCGTGCTGTTCGGCGTCGCCACGGCCGTCGATCTGATGAGCTCGTTCGCACTGTTCGCCCTGGTTCCGATGGTGATGATGAGCCTGGCGACCAGGCCCGCCGTGGTGGTCGGCGTCCTCGGCAACCTCGTTCCCGTGACGATGCTGTGGTTGCGCGGCGGCGCCGAAGGGCCGGCCGTGCTGTTCGTGCTGCTGGCGTCGCTGCTCGGGATCGCCCTGTCCGTGCTGCTCGGGCTGTGGATCAAGCGGGTGGTACGGCAGAACAGGGAGCACGCCGAACTGATCGAGGAGCTGCGGCAGAACCGCGAACAGGTGGCCCGGCTGTCGCACCAGGCCGGAATCTCCGCCGAGCGCGAGCGGCTCGCGCGGGAGATCCATGACACCCTCGCGCAGAGCCTGACCAGCATCATCAGCCTGGTGCAGGCCGCGGATTCGGAGGTGGAGGACGCCCCCGCCCTCGCTCGTCAGCACCTCGCACTGGTCGGGCGGGCGGCCAAGGACAGCCTGGCCGAGGCGCGCGCCTTCGTGGCCGACCGGACGCCCGCCTCCTTGCAGGAGAGTTCGTTGGCGCAGGCACTGCGGCGGCAGGCGGACGGGCTGACCGCACGGACGGGGCTGCTGGTGCGGTTCGCCGTCGAGGGGGAGGAACGGCCGCTGCCGATGGCGGTCAACGTCGTCCTGCTGCGCGCCGCGCAGGAGGCGGGGGCGAATGTGCACAAGCATGCCGGGGCCCGTGCGGTGGACCTGGTGCTCCGGTACGGCGCGGGGCAGGTCGGGCTCCGGGTCGCCGACGACGGCAGGGGGTTCGACGCGTCGGCGTCAGTGGCGGCATCTGCGTCAGCGGCGGCGTCCGCGGCCGGGGAGGACGAGCGGCGCGGTGCGGCGGGGCACGGCCAGGGGGACGGCGGGGGCTTCGGGCTGCGGGGCATGGCGGCGCGGGTGGCGGAGATCGGCGGGGTGATCAGCGTGCTGAGCGAGCCGGGGGCGGGCACCACCGTCGAGGTGAAGGTGCCCTTGGCGGAGACGGCCGAGGCGGCGGAGTCGGTGGAGGCGGCGGATGACGAGCGTTGAGGAGACAGGCGTGGTGCGGGTGCTGCTCGCCGACGATCATCCCGTGGTGCGCGAGGGGTTGTGCGCGATGCTGGAATCCGATCCGGGCATCGACGTCGTGGGGCAGGCGGGCTCCGGCGAGGAGGCCGTGACGCTGGCGGCCCGGCTGACGCCGGACGTCGTACTGCTCGATCTGAGGATGGGCGGGATGGACGGCGTCGCCGCCACGGGGCACGTCCTGCGGCAGTCGCCGGGCAGCAGGGTGGTCATCGTCACCACCTACGAGGACGACGCCGACATTCTGCGCGCCGTGGAGGCGGGCGCGGCGGGGTACCTCCTGAAGGGCAGTTCCCGGGCCGAGCTGATCGGCGCCGTGTACGGGGCGGCGCGCGGCGCGACCGTGCTGACCCCGTCGCTGGCGCCCAAGCTGTTCCGGGCACGGGCGGTGGAGCAGCCGCTGCTGTCCGCCCGGGAATGCGAGGTGCTGCGGCTGGTCGGTCAGGGGCTGACCAATGCCGGGATCGGCCGGGAGCTGTTCATCGGCGAGGCCACCGTGAAGACCCATCTCCTGCGCGCGTTCAAGAAGCTGGACGTATCGGACCGTACGGCGGCCGTGATGGCGGCACTGGAGCGCGGGCTGCTGTCGTAGCCGCCGCGCCCGCCCGTTTCCCCCGCGCCCGCCCCGGGGTCACCCGCGCCGCGGCGTCACTCCTCCCCCAGCCTCGCCCGGTCCGCCGCCGCCCGGCCCTGGTGCCAGCCCTCCGCGTCGCGGACGCCGCGCAGGCGGACCGGGGCGGTGTCGGGGAAGAGGGCGCCGGTGGTCTCCTCCACGGCGAGGGCGCGGGCGGCGAGGACCGGGAGGAGGTCGGGGGCCGCCTCGGCGGACTCGGCGGTGGCGGCGGCCGTGGCGGCCTCGGTGGCCGCGCCGAGCCGGTCGCGGATGCGGTCGGCGTAGGCGACGAGGAAGGTCTGGCGGAAGTCCTTGGTGCGGCGGGAGCGGCCCCGGGGGACGGGGGTGCCGCCGTGCTCCTTGAGCGCTCGGTGGTGGTCGTCACCGGCGCGGTGCATCGCGGCCGTGGCCTGGAGCAGCAGCGAGGTGTAGAGCATTTCGGCCGCCTCCAGGTCGGGGGCGAAGCCGACGAGGGTGGAGAAGCCGACGTCGGCGGCCCAGACGGCCTGGCAGCGGTTGGCGGCCGCCACCGCGTCGAGCAGCAGCGCCTTGGCCTGCTCGTACGGTCCCTCGATGCCGATACGGACCGCGGACGGGCCGCCGCCCTGCCCGCCCGGCGCGGTGTGCGCGCGGTCCAGCAGCGCCTCGTCGATGCTGTGCCGGGCCATCAGCTCCTGCGCCTTGGCGGACAGCGCCTCCGCCTCCTCGGCGTAGTCGGTCGCCTCGGCCTTGGCGAGCAGCCCGCGGATACGGCCGAGGGCGCGTGCCGCGGCGGCGCCGGCCGGGCCGCTCCTGGTCCGGTCGGGCTCCGGCGGGGACGGGAGCGGGGTGATCCGGGGCAGCCGGGCGAGTGCGCGCAGCGCCGCCAGCACGCCGTACGCGGTCTCGAAGCGGGAGGCACGGCGGCGCTCGGCCAGTGCGTCGAGGTAGCCGGTGTCGGAGGGCCACCAGACGTCGGCGCCGAGGGTCCGCAGCTGGTCGGCCCAGCGGGTGTCGCGGGCGTGCCGGTCGGCCGGTGGCCGGGCCGCTTCGGCCGCGACGGCGTCGACGACCACGGCCACCAGGGACGCGTCGGACACCTCGCGCCGGACGATCCGTTCCAGGTCGGCGGGCTGCCAGCCGCCCGCCCAGCACTGCCGCACCGCGGCCGCGGCGGCCGCGACCACCGCCGCGCTCACCGCCTCCCAGCCGGCCTCGGCCGCCGCCAGCATCGAGGCGCCCGCCTCGATGGCGTCCTCGGCCCGCGCCCCGTCCGGCGCGTAGCGGACGCTGCCGAGCACCTGCCCGACCAGCTCACTCGCCGACGGCGACGCTCCGCCGCGGCCCGCGCCGCCCCGCCCGTCGCCGCCGCCCCGCCCGTCGCCGCCGCCCCGCCCGTCGCCGCCGCCGCGGCCCGCGCTTCCCCGGCCGTCGCCGCCGCGTCCGCCGCCTTCGCGGCCCTTGCCTCCGCGGCCCGTGTTTCCGCGCTTCGCCCGCTCACTCACCCGCTCACTGTACGGAGGGCGCCCCTGGACACGGCGGGCTCCCCGGGCCCGATACGGGGAGCAACGACGACGACGCCCGGTGGCCCCCGATTCGGGGCCACCGGGCGTCGGTCACGTCCTGAGGCGAGCGGTCACCCAGCCTGCGCCGGGCTCTCGGCTCTCGGCAGAACGGCGCACAGTCCTCCGTGCGCCGTACCGCCGTCAGCTGCCGCGTGGTGTCACTGCACCGCGCTGCCGGCCACCCACTGCGACCAGCTCATGTTCCAGCCGTTCAGGCCGTTGTCCGGCTTGACGGTCTGGTCGGGGGAATTGACGACCTCGACCACATCGCCGATCTGCGAGTTGTCGAAGAACCAGGCGGCCGGCGTGTTCGGGTCCTTGGCGCCCTTGACGTCCTCCAGACCGATGCAGCCGTGGCTGGTGTTGGCCGCGCCGAAGACACCCTTGCCCCAGTAGTTGCCGTGGATGAAGGTGCCGGAGTCCGACAGGCGCTGGGCGTGCGGGACATCGGGGATGTCGTACTCGCCCTTGCCGTCCTTCTTCTTGAAGCCGACCGTCGAGCCGTCCATACGGGTCTGCTTGAACCGCTCGGAGATGACCATCGCACCGTTGTAGGTCGCGTGGTCGTCACTGCCCGCCGACACCGGGATGGTGTTGACCAGCTGGCCGTCGCGCTCCACGAACATCATGTGCTGCTGGGTGTCGACGGTGCTGACCTGCGAGTGACCGACGTTGAAGCTGACGGTCTTGTTCTGGATGCCCTTGACGCCCGGCGACGCCTCGACGCCGTCCAGGCCGAGCTTCATGGTGACCTTGGAATGGGCCTTCCAGTACTCCTGGGGCCGGAAGTCCAGCCGCTTGTCGCCGAACCAGTGGCCGACGACCCGCTGGTTGCTGCTCGACGACACCTGGATCGCCGACTCGACGGCCGCCTTGTCCTTGACCGGCTTGTCGAAGTTGATCGACACCGGCATGCCGACGCCGACGGTCGAGCCGTTCTCGGGCGTGAAGTTCCCGACGAAGCTGTTCTCGGGGGAGACGGTGGTGAAGCTGGAGTTCTCCACCGCCGCGCGTCCCC